>CAZKBM010000018.1:0-41846 GCA_964550985.1 uncultured Oscillospiraceae bacterium | reverse complement strand
GGGCGTTTAGGCAGCCTGACGCAGGGCGGGGGTGCCACCGTTTAGCGTCAACACAAATTTTGAGTTATCGCTAAAATTAAGCCCTTTGAACACCCACTCCTGCCCACTGGCATTTTTAGCGCGTAGGTCCCAGGTACTTCCCAAATCGCGTAGCATCAAAGGCTGCTGCCAGGTTTGGCCGTTTTCCAGGGTGGTGTCTCCCAGCAGGTTGTCCTCCCAGCTATCGGTGCCGGCGGGCGAAAGCCGAATTTCGGTTAGGGCGCCGCCGGTAAGGTTTTGAAAATAGTACTCCCCTTCAAAAAAGAGGCTGGGGTTTGCGGCATTACCCATATCGGCAGAGGATACGGCCATAGAACCGCCTGCCGCACTGCCCGATGTAGAAGCCACCGAAACACTTGCCCCACTGGCAGAACCCGAGGCAGGGGTAGAACTAGAGACCGTGGCCGAAGCAGATATGGAGGATGAAGCGCTAAGAGAGGCGCTGTCATCTTTTTTGCCAAACAGCCGCCCGGTAAAAATGAGAAAGGCCAGAGCGCCGCCGATACCCAGCACCACCACAATAATGATAATAAGCAGCAGGGGTTTCTTCTTTTTGCCCCCTTCCTTCTGGGCTTTATCTTTTTGGGGCTTTTCTTTTTTCTTCATGGGTTTTCAGCTCCATTTCAGGCGAATTTGGCTCTATCATATCACACCGGGCGGCAAATTTCCACCGATCGGGTGCTTTTTCCTACGGCTGATTCTGCGCGGCGGGCCAGGGCAATGCGGGGCAGGCCCTGCATATCTGGTAAAACCTGGCGCTGGGCGTACCCTTCTGCCTGTAAAATTTGTAGTACAGCCGCCCCCTGCGCACCGCCAATTTCAAACACCAGGGTGCCGTTTGGCTTAAGGCGGCTTTTGTAGTGCCGGGCAATTTGCCGGTAAAAAAACAGGCCGTTTTCGGGCGCAACCAGGGCTTCTTTGGGCTCGTAGCTAAGCTCGGGCGCAAGTGTGGGGTACTCATTTTCGGTTATATAGGGGGGGTTTGAAAGGATGAGGTCATACTCATTTTCGGGTAATTTGCTGTGGTAGACCAGTATATCGGCCTTTACGGGACGGGGCGTCGCGGGGTGGTTTTTGGCGAACGCGCCGCAGTTGCGCGCGAGGTAGGCAAAAGCCGCATCGTACTTTTCGGCGGCGAGTATATCGGCTTTTGGGAATAGTTTTTGCAGCCCCAGGGCCAGCGCCCCGCTGCCGGCGCATAAATCCAAAATATGGGGGGAGAGGGCCGAAGCGGATTCCTCCAGGCAGGCCGCGGCGGCAAGGCACACCTCCTCCGTTTCGGGCCTTGGTATCAGCACGCCGGGGCCCACATGTAGGCGCAGGCCCAAAAAGTCCCAAGTTCCCAAAATATATTGTAGGGGCTCGCGCTTAATGCGGCGGGCGGCCAGGGCCAATAAGGCTTCATAGGCCGCAGGGCTTAGGGGGGCGGCAAGCAGGTGGTGCCGCCCTGCCAGATGCTCAAAAAGCTGCTCTGCCTCAAAAGAGGCCTCTGATATGCCGCTTTGGGTCAAAAGCCGCTTCACTTCGGCATAGGCGGCTGCGGCCTCTACCATTTTGCCTCGTCCGGCTCTACAGGCAATACGGGCTCTACCGCGGCAATGGCCACCTCTATCATGCTGTCGTCGGGCTCTTCGGTGGTAAGGCGCTGCAGCCAAAGGCCCGGGGCGGAAATGGCCCTTGTGACGGGGTTATCGTATCTGCCGGCCAGGCGGATGATTTCGTAAGCCACGCCCATGACCACCGGTAGGAGAAGCAGCTTCCAAAATACCCGGCTAAAGGTGCCGCCCCAGGGCAAAAAGCTGTTGACCAAGATGGAGACGATGATAACGATGAAGAGAAAACTGGTGCCGCAGCGCGGGTGGAAACGGGTGTGGTGACGGATGTTTTCGCAGTTTAAGGCCTCACCGCTCTCGTAACAGGAGATGGTTTTATGCTCGGCCCCGTGGTAGCTGAATACCCGGCGGATGTCTTTTACCCGGCGCACCAGGGCCAGGTAACCGATGAAGATGGCCACCTTAATCAGGCCTTCCAGCACGGGCTTAAACCAGCCAAGCGGGAAAAAGCCATCTACAAAACGTACAATGAAGGTGGGGACGAACAAAAACAGGCCGATGGCGAGCACCACCCCCAGTACGCTGGAAAGCCCCATGACGAACTTTGCGCCGTTTTCGCCAAAGTGTTTGTCCAGCCAGATATCAAACTTGCCGGGCTCCTCCTCGCTGTCGTCCGCCATCGAGAGTTCGGCGCTGCGCATCATGGTGGAATAGCCCATGAGGATGGAATCAAAGAAATTGAAGATGCCCCGGATAAAGGGGAGTTTCGTCCAGGGGCGTTTTGGCGTATCGTGTGTTTCGGTGGTAATTTCCCCGTTTGGGGTGCGTACGGCTAGGCACCATTTGTCGGGCCCGCGCATCATAATGCCCTCCATAACGGCCTGGCCGCCCACGCTGGTTTTGAATTTACTACGTTCTGGCATTTTTGTCCTTTCCTGGTTCCTCATTTTGTAAGGCTTTTTTGGGGTGCAGTGGGAAGGCCAGGTGTACGACGGTTCCCTCGCCCTGGGTGCTCTCTATCTCCATGCGCCCGCCATGGCCACGCATAATTTCATCGGCCACGGCAAGGCCAATGCCACTGCCGCGCACGGCGCCCTGGCCTTTAAAAAACCGCACTTTTACATTCTTTAAATCCTCTTCTGAGATGCCCTGCCCCTCATCACCCACGGTTACAAGCGCCTCGTCCTCACCTTTTACCAGGGAGAGCCGGATGGTGTCGTCGTATTTGGAATATTTGATAGCATTATCCAAAATATTCAGCAGCACCTGGCGCACCCGGTGGGCGTCGGCCATCACCGGCACGGGCAGTTCGGGTATTTCCGTCTCCAGGCAGATACCCAGGTTTTGGGCCCGCTGGGCGGTTAGCAGGGCGGTTTCCTCCACCTCGGCCGCAAGGTCTATCCACTGCATATCCAGTTCCAGCCCGTTTTGCATCTTGGAAAAATCCAGCAGTTCTTCCACCATGTTGTATAGCCTGTCTGTCTCGCCTGAAATAATCTCCATACTGCGGCGAAAGCCTGGGTCGTTGGGGCCCGAAAAATGCCCCACGGTCTCCGTCCAACCTTTTATGGAGGTGAGGGGGGTGCGCAGTTCATGGCTTACCGAGGCGATAAAATCGTTTTTCATCCGCTCGGTGTTGCCCAGTTCCTCGGCCATGTGGTTGATGGTGCGGCAAAGGCTGCCAATTTCATCGTTGGTTTTGTATTCAATGCGGTTGTCAAAATCCCCCTCGGCTATGCGGGCGGCGGCCACCTCTACATTTTGCAGAGGCAACACGATAGAGCGTATAAAATATATCCCCGATATCACACTGGCCAGCAGGATGATGAGCAACAAAACCAAAGAGGCGACAACGAGGTTTAGAATGGTGGAATCCACCTGGGTGAGGCTGGTGACAAGCCGCATGGCCACCACATCCCCCGAGGAAAAGGGGGTGAACTCGGTGATGGCCATCACCTTTTCGCCATTTTCGTTTTTGCCTATGTAACTGCCATAGCCGCCGGTGCCTGCCCGCAGGGCATCGCGCACATCCGGGGGCGTTTCCTCCAGTGTGGGCTGAATGCCCGAAGACGTTAGCACCACCCCGCCGCCGGAATCCACCAGCATCAGTTCAAACCGGGCTTTTTCTTCAAACTGTTCCACCGCGCGCACCAGCCGCAGGTTTTTATCCTCCTGCGAGGCGTTTGCAGAGGGGCTTAGCTGTATGCGGATGGTGTTGAACTGATCTTGTATGGCGGAACTGGTGTAATTGTAATAGCCGGTTATCATGTAGTATAAAAACAGGCCCTCGGCCACCAGTGTAATGGCAAAGGTAAAAAGCAGGCTACCCCTTACCCAGCGTTTTGTTATGGAGTTTAGCCTGTCGCCTTTTCTTTTTCGGAAGGGGCTCATGGGTTCCAGCGGTAGCCGTAGCCCCAAACGGTAAGGATGTGCAGGGGGTTGCTGGGCTCGTCTTCAATTTTCATGCGCAGGCGGCGGATATTCACATCCACAATTTTTACGTCTCCAAAATAGTTATCGCCCCAAACGCCCTCCAAAATTTTCTCACGCACCAAGGCGGTGCCGCTGTTTTTGAAGAACAGTTCCATAATTTGAAACTCCACCTGAGTTAGATCAATTTGTTGGCCGCTTTTTAGCAGCATACGGCTTTTTTCGTCCAGCACAAAGTTTCCGCTAACCAGCTTGCCCTCCTCCTCGTTTTGGGCCTGGCTGCGCCCCACCCTGCGGCAAAGCGCCTCAATACGGGCCTTTAACTCGGTGATAGAGAAGGGTTTTGTCATGTAATCATCGGCCCCAATGGACAAAGCCTTTACCTTGTCGGCCTCCAGGCTTTTGGCGCTTAGCATTACAATGCCCACCACGGGGGAGCTGCGGCGGATATTTTCGCACAGGGAGAAGCCGTTCATGCCGGGCAGCATGATGTCTAATATGGCACAGTCAAAACTTTCGGGCGCGGCATTAAAAATTTCAAGTGCCTGTTCGGCCGAGGCGGCCTCCAGTACTTCAAAATCGGCCATTTGCAAATTGAGGACAATCAGTTCACGAATGGAGCTCTCGTCTTCCACCACGAGGATTTTTTTCATAGTTTCCCTCTTTTCCGGCGCTGTAGATTCCCTACAAATTGGCGCGGTTTTACAAAGACATTTTAGGGCACGGATATGCTATGAATCGCCGTTAAAACAGCGATGTTACCGAAATGAGGTTGCGCTCGGCGGCCATTAGGGAGATGCTGGGCACTAAGTAAGCCCCTGAGACACGGGATACCAGCAGTGCATCTGGCGGGGGGGACTGCCCGGCCTCAAAAATGAGCAGGGAGAGCAGTTTTTCCCGGGTGTCCTCCCGGCGGATATACCACTCCCCGTCATTTTGGCCATCCTCCACACGTACGGTATCCTGCCAGCTTTCGGGCAGGCGGATATATACGCCTTTGCCCGTGTCCACAAGGCCAAATTGTTTGCTCACGGCCTCTGGGCCGGTAAAGTCAATCCACTGCACATATTCCAGTTTTTTGTCCCCCGCCAGGGTGACGATTTCGGTAAGGCCCAGGCGCTGGGGTATTTCCACTATGCCGTCGCCATCAATATCGCGCGAGGTGAGCAGGGCGTTGGCCCGTGCGGTCTCGCCCGTTAAAACGCCGCCGTCCTCCACCTTGTAAAAATGCTCGCCCGAAAAACGCAATATATCGCTGTACAACACCCCTTTATCGGTTTTGCCGTCCAGTATCAGCATCCGCTCGCCCGTTTCGCTGCTGGTGGGGTAAATGCCGCTGCAACTGGCAAAATTGGCGTCCAACATAACGGGCGCGGGGCTCATATCCAGGGTGCCGCCGGCAGTGGGGATATACTGTAATTTCATGCTCTCTTTTTGGTCATCGGGCGATACGATAACCAGTTCGATGCCGCCCTGGCCCGAAAAATCAGCCAGTTCGTAGCGGGAATAGGGGGCGGGGTAGGCAAGTTCAGCCAGTTGGCCGCCCGCGTATTCATAGATGGAAAGGGTTTTGTTGCCCAGGCTGGAAGAGGTGGAAAAACCGACCAGAAGTTGTGATTTGCCATTGTTTAGCAGCTTTGTTGTTTCAAACGAGGCAACTTCGGTGCCGGGGCCCTCAATGTCCTGCGTAACAACCCAAGCGCCCTGCTGGTATTCCAGCACGGCCACATAGACATTGTTGCCCCTGCCCGCCGTGGCGCTGCCCGAAAGGCTATAGAGCAAAACCCCCTCTTTGCTGCCGTCGCCGTTTAAATCCTCCAAAATAAGGGGGCTGCGCCAATCTCCCTCTTTGGGGTATTTGTATTCGGGCTGTTCGCCCAGGTAGGTGGCCAGGGCTTTTTGAATCTCCCCCTGCCCACGCCCAAGCTCGGGGGCGCGCAATAAATCGTTGACGTTTTGAAAGGCAAGCGGGGAACAGCCTGGCAAGAAAAATGCCAGGCTTAGCAGAAGGCAGATGGAAATAAGGATGCGTTTTGACAGAGAGGACACCTTCTTTATTGTGGCCGCAACACAGGATGATATTGCAAAAACAGAGCCGACAAAACCCGATTGATTTTGCTTTAACTATACCAGAAATTTGGTAAGATGTACAGTGGGCAGCGGCAGGTACACAGCCTTGTGGGCCGGGTGCAAAGTACCGGCGGTAAACCATTTTGCGGGGCCAGAGGTTTTGCGGTTTTGCCCTGATTATAGTATAATTACTATAAAGCTTGTTTGCGTTAAACTTGTGAACGAAATATGCTTTAGTATGCGCTAAGGCAAATAGAGAGGGGACGGCAGCATGTTGGATGTTGTGATTGTTGGTGCGGGCCCGGCGGGCCTGACGGCCGCCATTTACGCCGCCAGGGCCGGTATGAAGGTGCTTGTGCTGGAAAAGGGCATTTACGGAGGGCAAATTGCCCTGACAAGCGAGGTGGATAACTACCCTGGCGCCAAAGGGATTAGCGGCGTTAACTTTGCCATGGACTTATACAACCACGCTACGGGCCAAGGGGCGGATATCCGCTTTGAAGAGGTACTGGGCATGGAACTGGCCGGCGAGGTAAAAAAGGTGCGCACAGCCAAGGAGACTTACGAGTGCAGGGCGGTGATATTGGCAGGTGGGGCCAAACGCCGCCTGTTGGGCGTGCCGGGTGAAGAGGAATACACCGGGCACGGCGTATCTTACTGCGCCACCTGTGACGGGGCCTTTTTTAGGGGTAAAACCGTGGCCATTGTGGGCGGGGGAGACACTGCCCTAAGCGATGCACTGTACCTGGCAAACAACTGCGAAAAGGTTTACCTCATCCACCGCAGGGAGAGTTTCCGCGCGGCAAGGGCCGAGCAGAATGCCGTGCGCGGGAGGGAGAATATTGAGATTTTATATTCCACCACCGTAGAGCGCATTGAGGGGATGGACCGGGTGGAACGTATTATTGTAAACGGGCCGGATGGCAGTAAAAGCCTTGCGGTGAGCGGGGTATTTGTGGCCATTGGCCTTGTGCCCGAAACCGCCCTGCTAAAGGGCGTTTTGCCCCTGACGGACGACGGCTATGTCAAGGCCCATGAGGACTGCCATACCCACATAAAAGGGGTTTGGGTTGCGGGAGATTTACGCGACAAACCCCTGCGCCAGGTGGTTACGGCCACAGCCGACGGCGCCGTTGCCGCAGTGGCCGCGGGTGAGTACTGCAATACCTAAAGGGTGTCAACATACTTTAGGATGTTTTAAGATATCAAAAAACAAGAACAATGCCAAAAGATAAAAACCGCATCCCGCCGAATGGCTTTACAGCCGGCAAAAGGGACGCGGTTTTATTTCTATCGTTTACCGATTCTATGTGTGACCATGTATATCCTGCCCGGTTTGCGCCCTTGCCTCGGCCCGGCGTGTAAGCAGGTACTCCATGCCTTTTTCAGCCATTTTGGCAGGGGCGTTTGTGAAATAGAGATCCAGCAGTTTCTGGATGTCCTCTACGGCGGATGCATCGGCATATTGCAGGGCGTTTTGCAAATAAAGGTGGGCTTTGCGCCCCGGCTGCAAAATACTGTCGTACTGGAAGGAGCGGAACTTGCCGTATTCATCCACCACCACCCGGTAAAAATAGCCCTCAACCAGGTAATTGTTCTGAAAAATATTGGTTCCCTCGGGCATCCAATATTCGGTGCCGGGTATTTTTGCCTGCCGGGCAAAGGTTTTTTTGCACTGGTGCAACAGGCAGCCAAACAGGCCCTGCCAAGCCAGGTAGTTTTCTTTCTCATCTTTTACCATGCCCATAAACTGCCGCAGGGCATCGGCCACGTTTTGGTCATACGCGGGGGAGCTGATGTCAGTGTTCAGCAGGGCAAACGCCTCGCTTATTTTGGCCTCGCGGGCGGTTTTTTGCAGCGCGTCCTCGTCTTCGGGCGAGTTTTGCCGGACACTGCTCGGCAGTGGTATGGTGCGGCCGCAGTGTGGGCAACGCACGGTTTCGGAGCCGGGCGCGGTGTGGAACGATTTGCCACACCGCGGGCAACGGATGGTGACGGATGACAAAAGGAACCCCCCTTATAAAAAATTTACTTTACAATAAAACAAATGCAAACACAAAATAAGTGTTGTGTATAGCAACCAAGTATTCTATAGAGGCCATTTGTAGACGCGTTATCCACTTATTCCCAGTGTTTGTCAAGGAAATTGCTGAGTTAACACGGCAAGCTACTTGAGATGCAGATAGGTTGCGCCTGGGTTTAGCCCCACCCGTTTTTCCTTGATGCGCCAGTGGTAAAAGCTGTGCTTTACAAGCTGTTTTAAAGCGGTGCCGTGGCTATAACCGTGGGCCACTTCTACCACGCGTACCGTTTTGGGCAGGCTGTTTAAGAATAGGGCCAGTTCCACATCCGCCTCTTCGGTGCTAAGCCCGTGCAAATCAATAAAAGCGCTTTCGTTCTCCTGTGGTGTTTTGGCAGGCAATTTACCACCTCTTTGGTTATGGTTTACCCAGTGCTTCTGCGATGCCTACATCTGTTAGGCGTTTGCGTGCATAGCCGTTTCGGCCCGCCTGCTTTACCAGGTAAAGGGCCTGGTCTGCCATTTGCAAAAGCTGGCCGATATCGGTGTTCGGGCCCGTCCGTTCGTTACAATATCCAATGGATAGGGTAAGCCATTTGCTGCAAGGAGATTTTTCATGCGGTATCCGCCGGTTTACAAGCCCCCTTCGCATTCGGGATGCAAAGGCTTCCACGGCATCATCCTGTAAATCAACACACAGGCATACAAACTCATCACCGCCATAGCGGCTTACAAAAATGCCCTCTTGGGCCTCTTGCTTTAATACAGCCCCTACAATCCTCAGGGCGTCATCCCCCTGGAAATGCCCATAATAATCATTATATTGCTTAAAATAGTCAACATCCAGCATAACAAAGCCCAGGGTTAAAAAGGTATTGCTTTGGGCGGTTTTGCTAACTAATTTATTAAAATAACGCCGGTTATAAAGGCCGGTCAGTTCGTCTAACTGGGTTGCGCTTTCCAGTTCGCGGTTTTCGCGGAACATGGCCTCCCGCTTTTGCTGCAGCCCGGCAAGCTGGATGCGAGACAACATGCTTTTGGCACGGGCCTGGTCATCGGTTACCATCATCTCTTTGTCAATCTTGTAGTATTTTTCATAGGCGGCATTCAGTTCTTCGGGCTTTCCAAATAGCTCTAAATAGCGGATTTTCTTGCACTGAATACGATAACGAAGCGCCAGGGAGGCCCCTGGGGCCTCTTTTTCCAAGGTACCTAAAAGCATTTGAGCACGGGCTTGGTCGGCAAAATCAAGTGTATTGTCCAAAAGGCCAAGGCACATATCACATACAAAAAACTTGTTTTCAAAGCGCAACAGGCCCAGCCGTAAAGTTTCGGCTAACATATCGTCAAAATGCTCTTTTTCTTTTAAATAGGCATAGTGGGAACATCGGCCGCAGGCTAGGCGCAAGCGCTGGTATAAGCCCAGGTTTCCAATTTCCTCACATTGTGCCAGTGCCTCGGCCGATAGTTGAATATTTCCCATTTTCCGGCAGGCCTCGGCATAGTTGTTCAGGTAGCTGATGGCCCAGGAACTGTTTCCATCTGCCAAATGTGGTTTTATGGCTGCAAACGCTTTGGCAAAATATTCTGCTGCGGTGGCCCAATCCTCCCTGTCTCCAAAGCCTATACCAATATTGTTCAGAAGTTTGCTCTCTGTTTCATAATATCCCAGCGGTTTGGCCAATCTCAACCCGTCTAAATAATACTGCAAAGCAGTCTGTTCGTCGTTTAATTTTTGGTAATACAGGCCTGCACAGTTACAAAGGGTTAAAAACAATTCATCATATCCATGTTCTTTACATAAAAAACTGGCCCGTGTCAAATAAAAATCACAGTTTGCATAATCGCCCAGTGCAAGGAAGCTGTCCAGCAGATAGACGTTGGCAAAAGCACAGGCGTAGGTGTCTTGCTCAGGCTCTGCAATGGATAAAAGTTCTTTGCAAAGCCTTTTTTCTTCTTCCAGGTCGGTATAGCGCACCTCAACAATCTGTTTCATCAATTCGGCTTTGCACAAGGGGGCATCATATTTTTTTTGTGTTTTCATCAAATCGCCACCCGTTTGCCAGTATAGTGGTTACGCCCGGCAGATTTTGTTTGATACAGGGCTTGATCCGCCAACTGGAGCATAATGTGAGGGTTTTCGCTGCGCCCCTTTGGCAGAAAAGCATAGCCGATGGAAAGCGTAACAAGTTTGGCGCAGTGAGATTTTATGTGTGGAATGGCAAGCGCAGCAAGTGAAGCTTGTACTGCTTGGATATAGGCGATGAGCGCCTCTTCGCTTAGCCCAGTGCAAAGACAGGCAAATTCATCGCCGCCATAACGGCAAGGGGTAATGCCGGTTTGAACATTCTCCTTGAGGCAGGCTCCCACAGCCTCAAGTACCTTGTCACCCTCCAAGTGGCCATAACAGTCATTATATTCCTTAAAGTAGTCAATATCCAGCATTATGATGCAAAAGCTGCCCGGTAAATGGCCGCCCGTTCGCGCCCGGAGCTGTTTTTCCATAAAACGGCGGTTATAAAGCTGGGTCAATTCATCCAAATTTGCCTGACGCTCCAAGTTTGTTTTCTTCAGGCTCAAATCAGCCTGTTGGGAAAGGGCCTTATCCAACTGGATGCTGGCCTGCATGGCGTGTACAATGGTTTGGTTTTGTAGTGTTTTTAGCTTTTTGGAATGGAGGTAATACCTGCGAAAGGCTTCCGCCCGCCGAGGTGCCTGTTCAAATTTAAGGCAGAACTCCATTCTGCGCTGTTCCAGTATCCAATGCTGATCCAGGCCGCCTTTTTCCCCATAGGAGCTCATTTTATCTAAAAAGCGCCCGGCATATTCCCGGTTGTCAATGGCGAGCATAGCCTCGCACAGCGCGTTGTAGTTGTCAAAAGCAGCAAGCCGGTTGGCTTCCAGCTGTTCGGCCGCTGCAAGAACCTCACCGGCCAGTTTTATAGCGGTAGAGGTATCGCCTAAAGCGGCATAATAGAGGCACCAGTTACGTTTTTTGTGTACGGTTTGGTTATCGGGCCCCTCTTTTATCAGGTCACATTCTTCCAGGTGTTGCTTGGCCTCCCTCGTTTTGCCCAGTTGCAGCAGTAAGGTGGCCATGTTAAAAAGCAAGGTGGGGCGTATGGGGGTATCTTCCGCTTGGCCCTGTAGTAATTGATAGGCCTTCTTGTAATAGGTCAGGGCCTCTACATTGCAGTGGTGCCGGGTAAAGGCAAAGCCCATGTTGTTAGAAATCACAGCTTCGGTCTGCTTGTCACCCAGCCGCTTTGCCACTGCAATGGCCTCTAAATAATATCTGGTAGAGTTTTGGTCATCCGCACTGAGCTCATAACACAGAGCCAGCAGGCAAAAAACGCGAAGTTGCAGTTCATCGTCGCCACTGCCGGCCTCCAAAAGGGTCTGGGCCTGCGTGAGATAGGGCGCTGCCTGGGCACTGCTATTTTGCGCAATGAAATAATCCCCCAAATAGGTGAGGGCGAAAGCTTTGGCGTAGTCGTCTTTCTGTTGTTTTGCCCATTCCAACAGGTTTTGGCAAAGGGTATACTCTTTTTTCAGGTTCGTATACCGGCTGGCTAAAATATCTGCCATAACAGCATTTTGCGGGTGGGCCAGGCGTTTGTTCATAACATCACATCATGGGCCTTTCCTATAAAAAAGCTATAAATAACCATTGAGAAACAACCAGGGTGTTTTACAACCACGCTTTTTGGGTTGTAGATATGATATTAGTATACCATTTTTGGGGCGGAATGGCAATTTTAATGGGGCGTCGCGCGATGGCGACGCCCCACAGGGAATCTCACAGGAATTTACGATTTAATCTCGAATAAAAACCATACTATAACAAAATTATATAAGATATTCAAATATAATTATGCTATTGATGCACCATCTAAAAAACTAAAGTACTGGAATGGTGTGCGTACCAGGCCCTGCACTTTGGCCGAAGAGGCATAGGTGGTGGTGGTGAAGTACAATGGCCCGATGGGAAACTGTTCAAACAGCAGTTTTTCCGCTTCAATCATCAGTTCCTCTTGTTTTGCGGTATCGCCTTCATTCCGGGCCTGTTCAATCAGCATGTCGTAACTTGCGCTTGTATAGTGCCCATAATTGCTGGAGCTTCCTGTTTCAAAGACCTCTAAGTAAGTCATGGCGCTGTTGTCTGATGGGCCCCAGCCCACCACAACCATGTCAAAATTGCCATTGTTTCGGGCTTCACTTGTGGCCTGTGCGGGCTGTGCTTTGATGCTTACGTCCAGCCCCAATTTTTCTTTCCACTGTTGTTGCAAAAAGGCCGCTTGGTTTTGGCTATAACTGGAATCATTCACCATTAGCTCCAACTGAATATCTGCGGCGGTTAAATTCTTTTGTGCCAGCGCCTTATCAAAAAAGTCTTTTGCGGCCTCGGGGTCATAGGCAAACAAGTTCCCCCGTACTTCGGCGTAAGGGGTGTTGCCTGCGCCCGCAATCACATTTGGTACCAGCCCGTTCGCAGCCACCGAACCATCTTTAATCACATTATCTAAAAGGCTTTGTGTGTCAATAGAATAGGCCAAGGCCTTTCTCAAGTCAATATCATTCAGATATTGGTTTTCGGTGTTGAAGCTTAAAAACCAACTGCCGCCGTCTATGTAGCTGTGCACGGCGCTTTCCTCCTGGGTACGCAGCTGTTCAATTTGATCCCCATAAATATTGCCAATATCCAGTTCACCCGCCATAAAGGCGTTTAGCACCGTATTGTTGTCTCCCAGCATCACCAGTTTAACCTGTGGAACGCCAATGGTATTGGCGGCATAATGGTCCTCCACTTTTTCCAGCAGGATATGGTCGTCGTGTACCCATTCGGCAACACGGTAGGGGCCGTTTGTCACCATGGTATCGGCTTCCAGGGCATAGGCGTCGGCTCCAATCTGTTCAAAAGCCCTCTGGTTTAAGGGGAAGAAGGGGAAAAGGGTGGTCCAAAAAGGGGCCGTAGGCAGGGGGCGGGCCCATTCCACCTGTAATGTGTAATCGTCCAACACCTTCACCCCAAGCTCATCCTCACTTGCTTCACCCGCATAAAATGCCTCGCCATTTTTAATATTATTGTATAAAAATGAGGCAGAGGGCGCGGCGTTTTCCGGGTTCAGCAGGGTGAGCCAGGCATAATAAAAATCTTGGGCTGTAACCGCATCTCCGTTAGACCAAACCGCGTCTTTACGCAGATAGAATGTGGTCATTGTATTATCTTCATTCATTTCCCAGCGCTCGGCAAGGTCGGGTACAGGTTCATCATTGGCATTTAATTTGGTAAGGCCCGACATGGTGTGGCGCATAATATCCAGGGACGTGGTATCCGTAGCCAAAATGGGGCTTAGGCTGTTTGGCTCAGAGGTGATATCCAAAACAACCTGATTTTTATCGGCCGTGCCAGGAAACGCCCCCTGTACGGCAGTGCTGCCCCCAGTGCTTTGGCCCGTGCCGGTTTGCGCGGTTTGGCCGCCGCAGGCGGCAAAACCGGTTAAAAAAATAGCCGTAACAAGTGCAGATGCAACCCATTTGGGTTTGAATTTCACACAAACACACCCCTTTGTAATAGTTTGACCCAGACCAATCGTGCCAACTTTGTGGCACTTGTGGAATATTTTGTATAAGATATAGTATCATATAATTTTTGCCCAGTCCATGGTTTTTGCAGATAAATGTAGAAGGGAAGGTGGCAATTGTGGCAGGCAAAATGGAAAGCGGGCAATAGAATTACCTGCATTTTGTGTGATATTGAATACGTGAGTGGGCCACGGTGGAATAGCAGTAAAAATGCCAGCAAGCGGCCCGTAAAGTTAAGAAAAGCAAAAGGCAATTTGCCATATAAGGGGTAGGACGCATACAATCTCTACTCGATGCGCAAGGGCGCATTCTTTTCGGTTTGCTGGTTTTTAAACTTCATAATCAGTTGTTTTAGGGCCATCGCCTGGCCCGAAAGTTCCTGGGAAGCGGCGGCGCTTTGTTCACTGGTGGCGGAATTAAGTTGTACCACAGAGGAGATTTGATCCAGGCCAACCGTAACTTGAGCGATGGACTGGGCCTGCTCATTCGTGGCCGCGCTAATTTCCCCAAGGACCTTGGTCGTCTCGTTAGCGCTTTCTACCGCGCCCATCAAATCTTCTGCGGTAAGCTGGGCCAGGCGCACTCCTTCATTGATGGCGGCAATAGAGGCCTCAATCAGGGCGGTGGTGCTTTTGGCCGCATCGGCCGATTTGCCCGCCAGGCTACGCACTTCATCGGCCACCACGGCAAACCCTTTACCGGCGGCGCCAGCACGTGCGGCTTCTACTGCTGCGTTTAACGCAAGGATATTGGTTTGGAAAGCAATGTCTTCAATGGTTTTTATAATTTTGCTAATTTCTTTAGATTTTGCATCAATATCCCCCATAGAATGTAAAAGCTGCTGCATTTGTTGGTTACTGCTATCGATTGCCTGGGAGGCAACATTAGACATTTTACTGGCTTTATCGGAACTTGCCGCATTTTGTTTCACTTGGCTTGAGATATCGGCAACCGAGGCGGAAAGTTCCTGAACCGAACTGGCCTGTTGGGTGGCCCCTTGTGCCAGAGACTGTGCGCCACCCGCAACTTGATTGGCGCCTGTGGAGAGCGCGTCACTGGCCCGGTTAATTTCTCCAAGTAAAATTTCCAGTTTCCTCATGGTATTCAGTTTTGTAATATCTTGCACCACCTCGATGTGCCCTATCACATTGCCGTGCGCATCGTGCAGATACGCCGTGTTTACCTGAAAGGTCATATCCAACTGGTCAAAGGTGGTTTCACTCTGGTTGCGTTTTAAGCAGGCAATGCCGCAACGCTCGGTATTACAGATGCCGGCGCCCCAGTTGTGGCAGGGCTTGCCCAGCATTTCATTGCGTTTTTTGTTCAGCAGGTCCTCCACCGGCTTATTCACAAACGTCCAGTTCATCTCAGTATCGGTAACCGATATGGGGAAAGGAATGGCGTCGAGAATGCCAATAAACCAGTTGATTTCATGCTGAATCTTTTTGCCAAACAGAAAAACTGCCACCAAAAGGGCCGCTGCCATAAGGGCGGCCAAAGCTGCGGCCATAAGCTTCCCTACAGTACTGGGAATGGTAAAAACACAAAGGATGCCCAATGCCAGCGCTAAAACAAGTGGAATGATGAGAAGGAGTTTTTGTTTTGTAATGAGATTTTTGTCGGTAGATTTCACGGATACCCACTCCTTTTTATCCATCTGTTTGTAACTTCACCAAAGTTTGTAGTGCTATCCACGCCAAATATTGCAAAAAACAACTACAATGTATATGTATACTACCATGCAAGCCCTCTTTTGCCTAGGCGCTTTCCTGGCGATTCATATGTTTTTCATGTGAATTATTGACATGACGGAATCATACGTATAATTCTGTAGATATAAAGCAGTTCATTCTGTTTTGATGTTTGCCGGCGCACACATTTTGCTTCTACTAGCTGCTTTCTATTTTTCTGTAAGAGAGCGGCTTGCATTTTTGTTGACTTTGGGGAGCAAAAGCCAGATAATAGAAATAGCAAAAATATTCAAACGGTTGATTATTTATCTGCCTGCCAGGGTGGTTAAGGGGGGAGGGGCTATGGGCGTTTTATTACTGCTTCCGTTTTTCCTCATCCGTTTTGGGCTTATGGCTTTACTAAACCGCGCGGCCATTTCCCGCGCGGCCCATTTTGCGCCCATGCAGGGCAAGGAAATGGCCGCCTATTGGCTGTATCAGCTATCTAACCTTGCCATATTGGTCTATTTGCTATTTTTGCACATAAAACCCGCGCCCCCTCTTTTGTTTTATGCAGGCTGGGCTGTTTATGTGGCGGGTAATGTGTTGCTTGTGTTTTCGGTGGTTCATTTTGCCTTTCCTTCGGCAAACGGCGTTAACCAAAAAGGGTTGTACCGTATTTCGCGCAATCCCATGTATTTGGCATATTTTGTCTATTTTTTGGGCTGTGTTTTGCTTACGCAGTCATTCATATTGCTTGCCTTGGTGTTTCTGTTCCAGCTTGCAGCCCACTGGGTTATTTTGGCCGAAGAGAGATGGTGCGCCGAAAACCTGGGGGAGGAGTACCGCCGATATGCGCGAGAGGTGCGGCGCTATCTTTGAAAGCGGTATATTTGAAATAAGAGATAAAAATAAGTATAAGGCAGGCAGAGGATGATAACACCCGGTAAGCTGGTTTTGGTGAATGATACACAGATGCGTGGATAGTGGTTGGAAATAATAGCCAGAAAGGGAGTTTGACAGATGATTGATGCAGTGGGGCGTGTGATGTTGTATGTGAATAACCCAAGAGAGGTGGCGGATTTTTGGACCCAGAAGCTTGGTTTTGTGGAAGTTGACACAAAACCCGGCCCCGAGGGAACCCTGCAAATTGAAGTGACGCCCACAAAAGGGGCGGATACCACGCTGGTGCTATTTAACCGGGAGGTGATAGCAAGGCTTGAGCCGGAACTTCCCCTGGGTGCGCCCTCGATTCTTTTTAGCTGCCACAATTTGGAAGAGACGCATAAAACCCTGAAGGCCAAAGGGGTGCAGGTGGGGGAGATAGGCGAGATAGAGGGGATGAAAACCTTCAACTTTCCAGATATTGAGGGGAATTATTTTGCCGTGCGGGAAGTTTAATAAAGACGTATTGGTGTAATATAGCAAAAAAGCTGCCATACCGGGCGATACAAACTCGGTATGGCAGCCTTTTATGTATATTGCAAATCACCCGCCGATGGAAGCTTGTTTAGGCCAGTAAATGATGGAACGATTTGCCATACGCCGTTTTATGATGCCAGTTAATCATGAATTTTCATTCCGCTTAGCCATCTGGCCGTTTTTGGGGAGGAATGGTCCAGTATCTCACTGCGCCCCAAATCCAGCGCCGCAATTTGGGCCATATCCTCTGTGCTTAGGGTGAAATCCCAAATATCTATATTTTCTATCATGCGCTCTTTGTGTGTGGATTTGGGTATGATAACAACACCCCGCTGTACGTTCCAGCGTAGCGCCACCTGGGCAATGCTTTTTTGGTATTTTGCGCCAATGGTGGCAAGGCCGGGGTGGGTAAACAGGCCGTTTTTCCCCTCGGCCAAGGGGCCCCAGGCCTCGGGGCACACCCCCAGCTCCTGCATGTTGGCCAGTGCGTCCTCCTGCTGGAAGAAGGGGTGCAGTTCTACCTGGTTTACGGCTGGGCTTATCTCGGTGTGCAGGCATAAATCGCAAAGCCTCTCGGGGTAAAAATTGCTCACACCAATGGCGCGAATACGCCCCTCGCGGTACAGTTCTTCCAGTGCCCGCCATGCACCATAATAATCACCCATAGGCTGGTGAATGAGGTAGAGGTCGAGGTAATTGAGTTTTAATTTTTGCAGCGAAAGGTCAAACGCTTTTTTGGCAGCTTCATACCCTGCATCCTGTATCCACAGTTTTGTGGTGATGAACAATTCCTGGCGCGGTATGCCGCTTTTTTGAATGGCTGCCCCTACGGCTTCTTCATTACCGTAAGCCGCGGCGGTATCCAAAAGGCGATATCCTACCGAAAGCGCCTCTAAAACGGCCCGTTCGCACTCGGCGGCGTTCGGCACCTGAAACACCCCAAACCCCTCCATGGGCATTGTGACGCCGTTATTTAGTTCTATGGTTTGCATTTGCATTTCCTCCTGTTTGGGCATCGATTTACACCGATGTGGTTTTATGTTAGGCTATGCTAAGCCTAACACCTTCGTGCTGCACGAAGTCAAGGTTTATTTTGAGGAGGGGATAGGATGTATACGGTAAAACAGGCAGCGGAAAAATTGGGCCTTTCAGAACATACGGTGCGCTATTATACGGATAGAGAACTGATACCTGCGGTAGTACGAGATAAGAATAATATACGCTTGTTTAGCGAGGATGCCCTAAACTGGCTGCTGGGGGTAAAATACCTGCGCGATAGCGGCATGTCTATCAAGGCGATAAAAGAGTATGTGGGCTTGTGCCTACAGGGGGACGGGAGTATAGAGGCTCGCCACCAGATTATTTTGCGCCAGCGGGAGCTGGCCCGTGCGCAGCTTTTGCAGGCGCAGAAGCGTCTGGAATTTTTGGAGCAAAAAGAACAAAAGTATGCGAATATTATTGCACAAAATATGCCGGATAGCCTAAACCCTTCCACCTGGCCCACCGATACGGCGAAAGGGGGCTGAGGCTTATTGTTTGCTTTGGAGGTGGGGGCTCCTTATATTTTCTCAAAAAGTTTTATCTAAATTAGATAAAATAGCAAGGCTTTTCCTGTATTGTTTGTCAATTGACGCCTTCCGCCACATGCGGTATTCTATTCATCGGAAACTATTTTCCGCAACAGTTTTCTTAGTTGCTTTTTTTGTGGCTGAGCAGTAGTTGCGGTTTTGAATTGCGCAAAAGCAGCGCCGGAGGTGAGGCCCTTTTGACGATTAAAGACATTGCCCGTATGGCGGGGGTTTCGGTTTCCACGGTTTCAAAGGTGCTGAACAACAAGGCGGATAGCCTGGCCGAAGATACAAGGCGCAAGGTGCTGGATGTGGTGCGGGAGCACCACTACACCCCCTATGCCGGGGTAAAAAATATGCCCGGCGCCCGCCGTTACCTTTTGGCGGTGGCGGGCCTTGCCGGGGCTATATCACCCGCCCTTTTACAGGCGCTGGAAGCGGCCGCTTTAAAGCGGGGATACGGGCTTTTGGTGTCGTTTTCCAGCAGGGATGTAAACGAACTGCTTTGCGCGCTGGAACTGCTTGGCAGAAGTGTAGACGGTATTTTACTGGTTCCCCCAGAAGGCGATGCGCAAACGGTAGAATGGCTGCGGGCGCAAAACCTGCCCGCCGCCCTTTTGGAAGGGGAGGCTGTGCCTGGGTTTGGCGCCTTTGGCAATGACTGGGCCGCCGCCGCCACAGATGCACTTGGCCATTTGGAGCGTTTGGGCCATAGGCAGATTGGCCTTTTGGCCAAAGACCTGCACACCCCCAAAACCGGGAGGATGTTGCAGAGCCTGAAGGCCCTTTACCTGAGCCGCGAGCAAAAATATGACAAAAAACTGGCTGCAACCCTGGAGGATGCCGCCGCCCTGCTGCAAACTGGCGTAACGGCGGTGGTGGTGGCAGGGCTGCGTACCGCGGCAGCCTTTTACCGTTTGGCCCGCCAGCAGGATTTACGCATACCGGAGGAACTTTCGCTGCTGGTGCTGGACGACACGGACGATACCCCGCTGCTGCCAAGGCCGGATATGATAAAAACAGACATAGAAATGCTGGCAAATGGCTGTATGGAATACCTGACAGGGCTTTGCGAAGAAGGCGGAAGTAAAACAGCGGCAGGGCTGCGGCTTTACCCGCCGGTGCCCGTGGAGGGGGAGACGCTGGCCCCACCACAGGGGATTTTTGCCGCTGCCCCGCCCATACTGGTGGTGGGCAGCCTGAATTTAGACGTTGTGATGAAGGTGAAGGGCTTTCCCCTCAGCGGTGAAACCACCCTGATTCACTCCATGAGTTCCCACCCTGGGGGCAAGGGGGCCAACCAGGCCGTGGGTGTGGCAAGGCTTGGGGGACAGGCCGCTTTGCTTGGGCGCATTGGCAACGACGAAGCCGGAAAGGTTTTGTATACGGCCTTGCGTGCCGCCGGGGTGGATACAAAGGCCGTATCGACCGACCGCCAAACCGAAACCGGTAAAGCCTATATCAATGTTACGAGCGGTGGCGATAGTTTTATTGAGGTGTACGGCGGGGCGAACCAAAGGCTGGAAAAGCGGCACATTCACCGCAATGCGGAATTGTTCCGCACAGCGCGCTACTGCCTTGTAATGACCGAATTGCCCCTGCGGGTTGTACAGTGGGCGGTGCAGTGCGCCCAGGCTGCAAAAACGGATGTGATTTTAAAGCCCTGTAGCGTAAGCGCCCTGCCCGGTGAAATTTTGCAAAACACCTTTATGGCCGTACCCAACCAAAAGGAGGCCGGACGTTTGGCAGGCGAGGGCCTTAGCCTGCAAGAACAGGCCGAGTGGTTTTTACAAAATGGATGCCAACATGTGATTATTACACTGGCGGAACAAGGCTGTTTTTACCTGGGTAAAGCGAATGCCAACGGGGCTTACTACCCGGCTTACTGCCCGCCTGGCCGCCCGGTTATCGATACATCGGGCGCTTCGGACGCGTTTATCAGCGCCTTGGCCGCCTATATGGCCGAGGGCAACCCCATAGCGGCGGCCATCCGTTTTGCGGGCGTGGCCGCGGGGCTTAGCGTAACGCGTGAAGGGGCGCTGCCCTCCCTGCCCGAGCGCGCCGCGCTTGCGCTTTTGGGAGAGGGTGATGAATGACGCTGCAGGTGAGAGAGATGCAAAGAGGGAAGAAAACCTGACTGGGGATATCCTGTATTTCAAGGCGGGTTTTTGATATGCATACGCACAAACAACAAGGAGGATTGGAATGAAAAAACGGTTTATGGTAACGGTGGCTTCGGCCATCACAGCGCTGCTGATGACGGCCTGCACGGGTTCGGTTGCGGCAGGCGGTGGGGCGGCTTCTTCCGCTCCGGCGGCATCGGGTTCCGCAGCACCGGCGCAAAGCGCCTCGGCGGCAGCACCCAGCAAAACGGGCGATTTTTCGGCGGCTTTTGTGGTTACAGGGCAACTGGGTGACAAAAGCTTTAATGATTCGGCCAACCGAGGCATGGACGGGCTTGCCCAAATGGGCTGGAACACCAAGGTGATTGAGGTGGGGCGTGACCAGACAAAATGGGAACCCACCTTCCTGGATTTGGCCGAGAGCGGCGAATACGACCTGATCATTACCAATGGCTCGAACGCTATTGAGACCGTCCAAACCGTTTCGCAGGAGGTGCCCGACCAGAAGTTTGTACTGTTTGATTCAGAGATTGAGGGCGATTACCCGAATATCTATGCCATCAGCTACAAACAGAACGAGGGCTCCTACGTGGCGGGGGCGCTGGCCGCCCTGGTTACCACCAGCGATATGGAGGGGGCCAACCCCGAAAAGATCATCGGCTTCATCGGCGGTATGGAGCACCCCGTTATCACCGACTTTTTGGTGGGCTACATCGAGGGGGCCAAATCAGTAGAGCCGGACATCAAGGTGATTGTCTCCTACATCGGCAGCTGGGACGATACCGCCAAGGGCAAAGAGGTGGCGATGGCCCAGTTTAACCAAGGGGCCGATGTTGTGTTCCCCGCGGCCGAACAGGCGGGCCTGGGCTGCGTGGAGGCTGCAAAGGAACTTGGAAAATACATCATCGGGGTGGATTCAGACCAGTCGATGCTGTTCAAGGGCACTGACGAGGCCTCGGCCAATGTGATTTTGACCTCGGTGCTGAAAAATGTGGACAAGAGCCTGGTGCGTGCGGGCGAGATGTATGAGGCAGGCACCCTGCCCTTTGGTAGCTTTGAGAGCCTGGGCATTGTGGAGGACGGCGCTGGTATTGCCTACAATGAATATTATGAGACCAATGTACCGGCTGAGATTCGTGACCAGGTGGAGGCCGCCCGTGACAAGGTGGTGAACGGGGAAGTCACCGTTACTAGCGCGCTGGGCAGCGCCGACCAAACCGCCGTTGATGAGATTATCAGTTCGGTTAAACCTTAGGGCCTCTACGGGAGGATGCTTGCACCCTCCCAGGATTTGATTCGATAATAGCCCCCGTTCCGCCTTCTTCGGGTAGGGCGGGGGCCTTCTTAATGAAATTGCGGGCAAAAGAGAAAGTGTAGCGGCCAGGGGAGGAGGCGCAAAGATGCAAGACCTGTTAAGGATGGAAGGTATTACCAAAATTTACCCAAATGGCGTAATGGCCAACAAAGAGGTAAGCTTTTCGGTGCGGGAAGGGGAAATTCACGCACTGATGGGAGAAAATGGGGCCGGCAAAAGCACCCTGATGAAAATATTGTTTGGCTCAGAGGCGTATGACGAGGGGGATATCTGGTTTTCGGGTGAAAAGCTGCAACATACAAACCCCGCCGAGATGATTCGCCTTGGCATAGGCATGGTACACCAGCACTTTATGCTGGTGGATTCCCTGCGTGTATACGAGAATATTATATTGGGAATGGAACCCACCAAAAAGGCCGTAATTGACGCCGAAGGGGCCCGTGCCCAGGTGGCCGCCCTGGCCGAAAAATACAACTTGCATATAGACCCCATGGCCAAGGTGGAGGATATCTCGGTGGGGTTAAAGCAGAAGGTGGAGCTGCTGAAGGTGCTGATGCGCGGCGCCAAACTGCTGATATTGGACGAGCCCACGGCGGTGCTTACCCCGCAGGAGACGGGGGAGCTGTTTGAACAGTTGCTTCTGCTAAAACAAAATGGGCATACCATTATTTTTATCTCTCATAAAATACGCGAAGTAATGCAGATATGTGACCGTATTACCATACTGCGCGCCGGGCGCTGCGAAGGCACCATAGAGGTGAAAGGCGCCACCGAGGAGGAGATATCGCGCCGGATGGTGGGGCGTGATGTGGTGCTGAAGATGGAAAAAGCGCCCGCCGCCTTTGGCCCGCCCCTTTTAGAGGTAAAAGAGCTGAACTATACAAACCGCTTTGGAAAAAAGATGCTGCAAAATGTGAATTTTACACTGCGCGCCGGGCAAATTTTGGGCGTGGCTGGTGTGGAGGGGAATGGCCAAAACGACCTGGCCGAGACGATTTGTGGCTTGAGCCACGGCGCAAAAGGGGAAATTTTGCTGGATGGCAAAAACATTTTGGGCAAAAGTATCAAAGAAATTCGGCAGAGGGGTATCTCCTATGTGCCGGAGGACCGTATGACCCTGGGTGTTGCGAAGGATGGTGCCATTTGGCAAAACCTGATACCCGAGCGGGTGGATAGCCCTGCGCTTAGCAGCGGGGGCTTTTTGAGCAAAAAAAAGGTGGTGCAGCTAAGCGATAAGCTGATTGAAGAGTACCGCATCCTCTGCCGGAACCAAAACCAAACCCTGGGGATGTTATCGGGTGGGAACATGCAAAAAGTGGTGGTGGCCAGGGAATTTTCGGCCCAGCCTTCGGTATTGATTGCAAACCAGCCCACCCGTGGCATTGACGTGGGCGCAAACGAGTTTATCTGGAAAAAAATTATTGAAATGCGTGACGCTGGCCGGGCGGTCATGCTGGTTTCGGCAGACCTCAATGAGGTGCTGGAACTCTCCGACTCCATTTTGGTGATGTGCGAGGGGGAGGCCGTGGCCTATTTTGAGGATAGCAGCCAGGTGAGCGAAGAGGAATTGGGCCTTTATATGCTGGGCCTAAAACGGCAGGAGGTGCAGCAGGTTGGATAACAAAAACCGCGTTAAATTTGAAATTTTAAAAACCGCGCTGGCCATTGGCATTGCGCTGGCCATCGTGTTTGTCATCATCTTTTTGGTCAGCGCACAGCCTGGTAAGGCCATCTATTCCATGTTGATAGGCCCCTTTACCTCTCTGCGGCGCTTTGGCAACATCATTGAATCCATGACGCCGCTGATGTTCACCGGCCTTGCCGTAACCATGCTGTACCGAGCGGGGCTGTTTAACCTCTCTATGGAGGGGGGCTTCTTTTTTGCCAGTGTGGCCGCCACGGCCTGTGCGGTGCTGCTGGCCCTGCCCCCGGTGCTGAACCTGATAGTGGCCACAGCCGCAGGCGCCCTTGCGGGTGGCGTCTCCTCGCTGATACCCGGCGTATTAAAGGTGAAGTGCAAGGCGAACGAACTGGTTACCAGCTTGATGCTGAATTATGTGCTTTTGTACCTGGGCCTTTATATTGTCATTAATTTTTTGCACGACCCCGCTATGAATGCAAATTATTCCTACGCCTTCCCTGAAAATATGCTTTTCCCGCGCATTATACCGGGTACACGCATCAATGCGGGCACCATTCTGGCTTTGGTGTGCGTGGCGCTCGTCTATATTCTGCTCAACCGCACCTCGTTTGGTTACAAGGTAACCATGATAGGCCTGAACAGCCGCATGGCGAATGCCGCCGGTATTAACGTGGGAAGAACCATCATTTTATCGCAGCTATTGGGCGGTGTGCTGGCGGGCATTGGCGGCAGCGCAGAGTTGTTTGGCATGTACAAGCGCTTCCAGTACCAAGGCCTGCCGGGCTTTGGCTGGGACGGCGTGCTGATTGCCATTGTGGCCCAGTTTAAACCGCAGTTCATTCCGCTGTCGGCCTTCTTCTTGGCCTATCTCCGCATCGGGGCTGATATCATGTCCCGCGAGACGGATGTCCCCTCGGAAATTATTGCCATCATTCAGGCCGTGGTTATCGTTCTCATTTCGGCCCAAGCCATTTTAAAACACTATCAGCATCGCCAGGTGGTAAAACAGGCGATGGGGGAGGAGGCGGCTTGCAATGGGTAGTTCTATCAGTTTTGACTTCGTGTCCTTTGCCTTTTCCACCCTGCGTGTTATGACCCCCCTGCTGTTTGCCTCCATGGCTTGCATGATCTTTACCAAGGGCGGAATTGACTCCATAGCCACCGAGGGCATTATGTTGCTTTGCGCCTTGGCGGGCACGGCCGGGGCCTGGATGTTTAAAAATGCCTGGCTGGGGCTGCTGTTTGGCATTGTGGTGGGCATGTTGCTCTCCTGCCTATTTGGCTATGTCACCCTCTCTTTAAAAGCAAACCCCGTACTGGCAGGCATTGCGCTGAATATTTTGGCCGGGGGCCTCACCATTTTCATCATCTACTATTTAACGGGGGAAAAAGGCAGCACCCAAAGCCTGGCAAGCCCTGTGCTGCCCACAGTCAACATCCCGCTCATCCAAAACATCCCCGTGGTGGGGCGCATCCTTTCGGGGCACAATGTGCTCACCTATGTCTCACTGTTGCTTATGCTGTTTTTGCAGTTTTTCCTGTTCAAAACCCGCTCGGGGCTGCGGCTGCGCACCGTGGGCGAAAACCCCGACGCGGCGGAATCGGTTGGGGTATCGTCCATCAAGTATAAATACATGGCCCTGATTATTGCGGGGGCGCTGGCGGGCATGGGCGGCGCGTTCATGTCCATGGGCTATGTCTCGTTTTTCTCTAAAAATATGGTTGCCGGGCGTGGCTTTATTGGTATGGCAGCCGAGAGCATGGGCCACGGAATGCCCGGCGGCGTACTGCTTGCCACCCTGCTGTTCAGCGTGGCGGACGCACTTTCGGTACAATTACAGATGATGAACCTGCCGCCCGAGCTCATGCAGCTTTTGCCCTATCTCGTCACCATTGTGGCCATTGCCATCTACTCGCTGCGACTGGAGAAGAAAAAGCAAAAACGTCAACTGGGAATGAACTAAAAAAATGCTTTACCTGCTTAAATTACTGCAACTGCTTTTACAGCAAAAGCTTGCTGCGCAACCTTTTGAGAAACTGTAATAAAACAGAAAGGGAAACGGGCCATTTTTTATGAAAGCATGGGAACTGGAATACAACACCATGGCCGCCGCCACCCCACTGCTGTGTGAACAGGCTGGGGAAAACTGGCTGAAATATGAGGAGGCGGGGAACCAGTTTGACGAAAAACTAAAAAAAGATTGGTACAGTGCCGTGCCGGGCAGTGAGGCGCCCTGCCAACTGGTAGTGGCAGCCGTACAGGCTATGGAAAACCGGGGCTATGACGTGAGTGAGGCAGAGGCTCTTTTGCCCGAAGGACTTTTGTGCCTGCGCCAAAACGACCTGCCTGGTTTAAATGCTGTAACAGCCAAAATTCACGCGGCGCTGCGCCGCGCACCCAAGAATACGGCAAGTGAATACTGGCGTTATAAAGAGTATTTTAGCTTTGCAGATGTTTTGGCCGAGGTGGATTTTGGCCCCGAGGCGGGATATTCCCCCCTGTGCGAAGAATACCCAGCCTTGGTAGAAAACGCCTGGCGGGCCCAACTGGTAGGCAGCGCGGTGGGCACCCAGATGGAGGGCTATGTCACCCCCCAAATTGTAAAAGCCTATGGTAGAATTGACCGCTACCTGCGGGAGCCCGAAACCTACAACGACGACCTTACCTACGCCATTACCTTTTTGGATGTGTTTGCCCAAAAGGGCTATGACATTACGAGTGAAGATATCGCCTATAACTGGGCCCGCCTCGTCCCTGATGGATATTCGGCCGAGGAGACGGCCCTTTGGAACATCCGCAGCGGCATACTACCGCCCGAAAGCGGGCGGCAGGGCAACTATTTTTATGATTGGATTGGCGCCCAAATGCGTACAGCCTTAATTGGGGTGCTTGCGCCCGGCCAGCCAGGCCTGGCCGCCGAACTTGCCTGGCGGGACAGCGTGGTCTCCCACGCGAACAACGGCGCGCTGGGCGGGGTGTTTAACGCCGTGCTGGCAAGCCTTGCCTTTACCCAAAGTGATGTGCAAAAGCTGGTGCAGCAGGCCGTAAGCTTGATGCCGGGGAAATCTCAGTACCGGGCCATTGTGCAGGATGCGCTTACGGAGTGCCAAAAAGGGGAGGGCTGGCAAAATGCCTGGCAGGCGCTAGAAGAACGCAATAAACGCTACCACTGGATACACGCCTACCCCAACGCCGCCGCCGAGGTGGTAGCCCTTTGGTACGGACAGGGAGATTTTGACGAGACGCTGAATATCATTTGCCAGGCGGGGCGGGATACCGACTGCAACGCGGGCCAGATATTGACCGTACTCGGGGCCATGGGCCGCCCCATTGGGGAAAAATGGCTTGCGCCTTTGGGCCCGGTGGTAAAAACTTATATGCGCGCTTACCGGCAGTTCACACTGGAGGAAATGGCGCAAAAAACGGTACAGGCGGCACGGGATGCCTTTTCCCGTGCCAAAACCCAAACCGGGCCCAATACAGTTTAGGAGGCAAAGCATTGAAAGAACTGGTGGTGTTAGGCAGTTTAAATATGGACCAGGTGGTGCATGTGGCCCATATTCCAAAACCGGGCGAGACGGTATTGGCCGGGGACATACAGCTGGTATGCGGCGGCAAAGGGGCTAACCAGGCCTTTACCTGTAGCCGCCTGGGCTGCAAGGTGCGTATGCTAGGTTCGGTAGGAAAGGACGAAAACGGGGAGTTGCTGCTGCAAAACCTGGCCGACGCCGGGGCCGAAACTGCAGATATACAGCGGGTGGAAACGGCCCCCACCGGCCTTGCCATAATAGCGGTGGAGGATGCCGGTAATAACAACATTGTGGTGGTGCAGGGGGCCAACCTGCACACCGGCGCGGCCTATGTGCAGGCAAACTTAAATAAGATACAAAACGCCGGGGCGCTGCTGCTTCAACTGGAAATACCCCTTAACACCGTGGTTATGGCCGCCCAAGAGGCAAAACTTGCGGGCTGCCTTGTGATACTGGATCCAGCCCCCGCAAGGGAACTACCCGAAGAGCTGTACCGCAGCGCCGATATTATAAAGCCCAACGAAACCGAACTTGCCATTTTAACCGGGCGGGAAATAAACAGCCTGGAGGATGTGGAGAGCGCCGCACGCGTGCTGCTAAACCGTGGGGTGGGGGCCGTGGCCGTAACCCTGGGCGGGCAGGGAGCGATGCTTGTGCAGCAGGGTATTTGCAGGCACTTCCCGGCGCCCAAGGTACAGGCGGTGGATACCACCGCCGCCGGAGATAGCTTTACCGCCGCCATGGCCATGCTGCTGTTGCAGGGCTATAGCCTTGAGCAGGCCGTGGCCTTTGCCATGGAGGTATCCGGCATAGTGGTCACCCGCCGGGGCGCGCAAACTTCTATCCCTGCTTATGCTGAAATTGCACCGTTTATTCCCAAAACCAAAGAGGGGCCTTTTGTTCACTAGAGCAGCATAACTCATGTTATGTTAATTTGCTCTAGCGAGCAGGCATCCTGGTTTCGTCACAGCCAATATACGTAAAAAACCGCCGGTTTTTGGCCCAGGCCAAACCGGCAGTTTTTTTACGGCAAATGAACAAACTGAAGCGTATAAATACGGAAATAATCAGGCGATAGAGCAGGTGCAAATTTGTTTCATGGAGCCGGAGCCGAAAGGGCTGCCGTCAAAACTGCCCAATTTTTCTTCCAGGGTATAGCCGCAAACGCGTAGCAGCAGGTTTAGTTCCAGCGGAAAAAAGCAGCGTGTGTCCAGTTCATGCGCCTCGGTGTGGTCGCCGGTGGTAATGTGCCACAGGGCGTGGTTAATTTCGGTGGCGGCATCATAGCGGCAGGTTTCGGTAATATGGGTGCTTGTGCCGTCCTCATTTGTAAAGCTGGCCACATCAAACGGGGTTTTGCTGCGCGCTACCATCAGCTCAATGCTGGGGTTATATACGTCAAAAACCAGCTTGCCACCGGGTAGCAAATGCTTTTTTACATTGGCAAGCAGGTGCTCTACCTCTTCGTTTGTGTAAAGGCATTGCAGGGAGTTAAAGGGTATCATAACCAAAGCGTATCTTTGGGCTAGTTCTAATTGTAAAATGTCCTGCTGCAAAAAGGGGATGGAGAACTCTCGCACAGAAGCCTTTTTCCTGGCCGCCTCTAACATAGAGGAGGACAGGTCAACGCCTGTAATATCTACGCCAGCTTCAAAAATGGGCAGGGTTAACCTGCCGGTGCCACAGCAAAGCTCCAAAACTGGGCCCTGGGCCTGCAAGCAAACCTTGGTATAATAGGCAAGGTCGCCGGTGTATTGGTCGTTCATTCTGTCGTAAAAAGCACCGCTGTGGATGTAGTCGCTCACCATGCCTTCCGCCATGAGGGTCCCTCCTTATAGACGGGGGCCGCTTTTGTTTTGGGCTTCCTCCTCCATGGTGGGGGAAG
The DNA here is from genome assembly GCA_964550985.1 of uncultured Oscillospiraceae bacterium. Taxonomy (GTDB): domain Bacteria; phylum Bacillota; class Clostridia; order Oscillospirales; family Ruminococcaceae; genus JAAYCI01. Next base: position 12,992 of record CAZKBM010000018.1, on the reverse strand, counting down.
CCGGGCCCCGTACGGGTTTTTGTATGTCCGTGTCTGCACCGGGCGGCAGGCCGCCGCTATCCTCCAGCAGGTTTTTTACCAAGCCGCCCTCAGGGTTGCCGTCTTTATTCGTCAAAGCTTCCAGGGCATTGTTTACAGTGGTGTTTTGCGCCTTATCCCCGCTATTTTTTACCTGTACGGCGGCGGGCTTTTTACCAAAACCGCGCAGTGCAGCCATAAGCACCGCTAAGGCAAACAGGTTGATAAGCCCGTCGTAAACCAGCACCCCGCCCAAAAAGTAGAACAGCACTGTGCCTGCAAAACTGCCCGAAACCAGTAAAATGCTGCAAAGTGCCGAGACAAGCGAGAGAAGCATTAAAACGGCCCATAGGCGTGAACCCAGGCGGCGGCTGTCCAGTGCATATTCCATTTTTAACACACTGTCGAATAGAATGGCAAAGCCCAAAAGGGTGGGTAGCAGTTCTAAAACAATGATGGGTTTAAAAAAACAATATATCCCCGCCGCCAGCAGAATTACCCCGATGGCAAGGTCGTTGCGGAAGATGTGGCGTACACGGCGGCGTGTAAAATAAAAGGCCAGCCGTATCAGCCCGCCCACAAGGGCAAGCCCGCCCAGCAGGTAGCAAATGGCAAAACTTTCCGGGTTTTGGTATACAAGGCGCATAAGCCCCAGCAAAATGTACGCGGCCGAAAGGAGGATAAAACTGATGCGGAAGCGGCGGCCTTCCACACGGGCCTTTTTTGCTTCTTTTGCCATAAAAACACCACATTTCACAAGTATTCAGTTTGGATGCCTTGAAAACTACTCTGTTTTAAGTTGGGTTGCTGCCGCTTGCCTCGGGTTCATCGCCCCCGGGGGCTTCTCCTTCCTCTGGGGCAAGCGGTTCACCTTTGGTATTCAGCCTCTTTTTGATAAGGCGCTTGTTCACATAGTCACTGGCCAGGGTGTACAGCACAGCAACGGTGGGTACACCTAAAATCATGCCCAAAAAACCAAATAGGCCGCCTCCAATAATAATGGCCACCAACACCCAAAGCGCGGGCAGGCCGGTGGAATCTCCCAAAATTTTGGGGCCCAAGATATTGCCGTCGAACTGCTGCAAAACGATTACAAAAATGGTAAAGATAAGGGCGCTGAGGGGGTTTACCAAAAGCAGCAGCAAAACCGAGGGGATGGCCCCGATAAAAGGCCCAAAAAAGGGGATGATATTGGTGACGCCAATAATGATGCTGATGAGCAGGGCCAGCGGCATGGGATAGAAGAAGGTGTCGGTAATCCACATAAATACGTAGCAAATTAGCCCAATGATGGCGCTATCGATAATTTTGCCGCTGATAAAGCCGGAGAACACTTTGTTGGAAAGGGAACCCACACGCAAAAACTCATCGGCCCGGCGCTTTGGCAGTATGGCATACAGCAACTTGCTGCATTGCCGCTGCAATTTTTCTTTACTGAACATCAGGTAGATGGAAAAAATGATGGCGGTGAGCCCGTGGACGAGCCCCGAGCCAATTTTAATACTCCAGTTTAAAAGGTTTGGCAGTGCATCGCGTGCCATGCCAATGGCCTGGTTTACAAAATCTTTGTAACTAACCACAATAAAATCCAGCGCGTCGGGTTCCAGGGCAAAGCGCTGGGTAAGCCAGTGGGCAAGCTGGCTGATGTTGGCAAGGTAGCTGGGAATGTTGCCGATGAGGGAGACAACGCTATCCACCAGTTGGGGCACCACCATCAGCATCATAATCACAATTAAGGCAAACAGCAGCACATCTACAAGTAAAATGGAAAGTACCCGGCGCAGCCGTGGCTTTGAAATGCGAGAGAGCAGGGTGCGCTCTAAAAAACGCATGGGCAAATTTAACAGGTAAGCCAGCCCCAGGCCGATAATAAAAGGGGTAAAAAGGCTAACCACCCAGGCCGCCACCCGCGTTACCTCACCAAAATTGGCCAATGCCGAAAAAAGCAGCACCCCAAGGCAAACCACGGCCAGGTTGCCCAAGATACGCCGGTTAAATAAGTTGCGCCAGTTTTTGTTCACGTATAAAATTCTCCACCTGTGTAAAGTATTTTGGGGCAGGGCTACGGGGCCAAGAGCCTTGCCTATAGTAAAAAACAAAAGTGAGCGGCCACTAACAAAAATGCCACCGGCCCGTTTCTCATCTATAGTAACGCCCTTTAGTCCACATTTTCTCCAATTTCCCGTATTTTTTCATGGTAGTCGGCATCTTCTGAGAGAATGAGGATAGGCTTTGTAAAATCCAGCGCATACATGCCAATGTAGCTCTTGGCGTCTACGGTCATATCACCGCTTTCGCTGCGCAGCTCCACCTCTTTGGGGCAGGCAACGGCAAGGCGCTGTATTTCCTGTAACTCGGTGATGAAATGAATCTTCTTTTTGCTTGTCATACTTTCCTCCCGCAGGGCTATATATTCTGGCCTTGAGTATAGCATGTTTTAGGGCAAAAGAAAAGCGAATAAAAAGGCAAAGCACCCCAATACTTGCGGTTTTATGCGCAAAGTGATAGTATAGGAATACGCCATCCAGCCAGTAAAATAGGAGGGAAAGGCCATGTACAAAAGATGTGTATCCATAAAAAACCCCATTGGGCTACATGCCCGCCCGGCCACCGAATTTACACGCCTGGCAGCCGGATTTTCTTCGTCCATATCCATACGCCGCACAGGTGGCGCCGAGGTGAGCGCAAAATCCATCATCCTGCTGCTTTCGCAGGGGTTTACCCAGGGCACGCAGGTGGAAATTATTGCCGAAGGGGAGGACGAAGAGCAGGCCGTTGAGGCGCTGGTTGCTTTTTTAAACGCAGGCTGTGGGGAAGAGAGCTAGTTTTTACAGCAAATGAACAAACTGTAGCGCATAAATGCGAGAAAAATCCGGTGTTGCATAACAGTTTCTACTCTTATAGCAAAAGCTTGCTGCGCAACCTTTTGAGAAAGTGTAATACCGATTTTTTGCTCCTTACTGTAGATCATTTGTTCTGTTTTGGAATGTTTGGGCTTGCGTAAAATATTTTGTGTGTTAAAGGAGTATCTATGGAATTTGCCATACGGGACATTTACAAACGCTTTGGCGAAAAAGAGGTGCTGAAGGGTATTGGGTTTACCGCCCAAAGTGGCAGTGCCTTTGGGCTGCTGGGGCGTAACGGCGCGGGTAAAACCACCACAATACGTATTATCATGGATGTGTTCCCGCCGGATAGCGGGCAGGTGCTGCTGGACGGCGCCCCTTTAAGCCGCAGCGGGCTGCAAATAGGCTACCTGCCTGAGGAACACGGCCTTTACCCAAAAATAAAAATACGCGAACAACTGCTGTATCTGGCAAAACTGCGTGGTGTGGCAAAGGCGCAGGCGCTAAATTCTATTGATTATTGGATGAAACGCCTAGGTATGCAGGAGTACGCCCAGCGCAGGCTAGAAACCCTGAGCAAGGGCAACCAGCAAAAGATACAGCTGGTTGCGGCCCTGATGGCCGACCCCGGCATGGTGATTTTGGACGAGCCCTTTTCGGGGCTGGACCCCGTGAACGCCGCGCTGCTAAAAGAAGTGGTGAAGGAATTGATTGCCAAGGGCAAACTCGTGCTGTTTTCCAGCCATCAGATGAGTTATGTGGAAGAATTTTGCGATTCCATTGCCATTTTGCACGAGGGTAAAATCGCCCTTGCGGGTTCGATACAAGAGATCAAACGCTCGTATGACCGCAAAACCCTGGTGGTGCGCGCCCCCAGCCCTGAAAAGGTGTTGGCCTTTGGGAATGAGGCCCTGGCCGATTTGCTAGAGAGCGCCCAACAGCGCAAAAATGAAGTATTTCTGCTGATGAAAGACGAAGGGGCAAAGGCCGCCGTGATTGGGCGGCTGGCGCAAAACGGCCCGGAGATTGACGCAGTGGCTGTGTATGAACCCTCGCTGAATGACATATTTGTGGAGACTGCCAAAGATGCACCGGCGCAAGACGAGGGGGAAAAAGCGGTATGAGACAGCTTGGAACGGTTTTTCAGTTTGAATTTCTGGTGTATGTAAAGCGAAAAAGCTTTTTGGTGTTGACCCTAATTTTGGTGGTGCTGGCGGCCGCCACCCTCAGTTGGCCGCGTATTTCGGGGCTTTTGGGTTTGGGCGGCGACGCCGAGAGCGCCGCTTCGGGCGAAAGCGAAACCGTATTACTTGCGGTAAGCGAGGGCGACGCCGAGGCTGCCGTGGCCTATTACAACGCCGCCATGGCCGAGGGGAACTATACCTTTCAGCCAGCCCAAACCGACCTTGCCGGGCTGAAAGCACTGGTGGAAAAGGGCGAGGCGAACTCGGCCGTGTTTTTGACGGGGCCTTTAAGTTATACGCGGGTGGTGCGCAATACCTCTCTGTACGATTCGTTTGAAAGCGCCTTTGAGGAGGGGATGGTTCAGCGTTACCAAACCGACACCTTAGAAGGCTTGGGTGTGCCAAAGGGGGAGGTAGGCTCTATTTTAGCCGCTACGCCAAAGGCCGATACCGTGACGGTGGCCTCGGGGAAAGACCAGGCGCAGAACTTCCTGTACACCTACGTGCTGGTGTTTCTGCTGTATTTTGCCATTTTGATGTACGGCCAGTTTGTGGCCTCCTCGGTGGCCACCGAAAAAAGCACAAGGGCCATGGAACTTCTGGTCACCTCGGCTAAGCCCAACAGCCTGATTTTTGGCAAAGTACTGGGGGCGGGCTGCGCGGGGCTGTTGCAAATGGTGCTGCTTTTGGGCGCGGCCTTCCTGTTTTACCATTTAAACCAGGGCTATTATACCAATAATTTCCTGGTGCAGTCGCTGTTTAACATTCCCCTGCCCATGCTTTTATACACGCTGGTATTTTTTGTGTTGGGTTTCTTCCTGTATGCCTTCCTCTATGCGGGGCTTGCCTCACTGGTAAGCCGTATGGAGGACCTGCCTACGGCCATCATGCCGGTTACCTACCTTTTCATTATCGCGTTTGTGGTGGTCATGTTTTCCATGGGCAGCGGCAATGTGGATAATATTGCCATTCTCATATGCTCCTATGTTCCGCTCACCTCCTCCATGGCCATGTTTACCCGCATTGCCCTTGGGGAGGTGGCCGGCTGGGAAATTGCCATCTCGGTGGCTTTACTGTTCTTTTCCACCATTGCAGCGGGCATACTTTCGGCGCGCATTTACCGCCTGGGGGTGCTGCTGTATGGTACGCCCCCCAAAATACGCGAAATTGTGCGGATGCTAAAGGCCGAAAAACTGGGGAAAAAGGCTTAGAAAGCGAGTACCGCCAGATGAACTGCGGCGCTGTTTACGGAATATTGGAAATGGGGGGCATGGTTGGCATGACCGAATGGAAGGGGCTGGCGGGCGCGCCCGGCTGTGCAGCCGGGCGGGTGTTGCGGCTGGAAACAGGGCAACTGCGCCCCGCAAAACAAACCGCCGAAGGTGCACAGGCTGAAATTGGCAGGCTGCGGCAGGCCCAAAGCCGCTATAAGGCGCAGCTTGCGGAGATGCTGGCCATAGCCGGGCGGGAAAAAGGCACAGAGAGCGCGGGCATATTGGAAGCCTATTTGGAAATAGCCTCAGACCCTGTTTTTTTTGAAGAAGTTGAAAAACTGATTGAGACCGAAGATGCCAGCGCCGCCTGGGCTCTGAACGAAAAGCGGGAAGAGATGGCCCTGCGCTTTGCCCGTTTGGAGGACGAATACCTGCGCCAGCGGGGCGACGATGTAAACAATGTTTGCCGGGAACTGATGGGAATTTTACAGGGCAAGGCCGCCCAGAGGATGCCCCTGCCCCAAAATGACGAGGGCTGGATTGTGGTGGCCGAAGACCTGACCCCCGCAGAGACGATGCAACTGGATAAAAAACTGCTGCGGGGCATTGCCACAGAGAGGGGCGGGGCCACCTCGCACACCGTTATATTGGCCAAAAACCTGGGCGTGCCCGCCGCGGTGGGCTTAAAAGGCGCGCTTATGGCTGCCAAACAGGGGGAGATGGCCCTGCTGGACGGCGACGACGGGCGGCTGATTCTTTCGCCCAATACAAGGCAGATGCAGCTTTTTAGCGAGAAGATTTTGTTTAGCCGCGAGCGCGGGGAACTTTACAAAAGTGCCGAGGCGCAGCCGGCCCAAACCCTGGACGGCAGGGCGCTGCGGGTGTGCGTAAACTTGGGGGATGGGGCCGGTAAGGGGATCCATGCGCCCAAACACAGCGACGGCGTGGGGCTGTATCGCACCGAATTTTTGTACCTGAACTGCAAGCACCCCCCCGGCGAAGAAGAACAGTACCAGGCCTATCTTGCGGTTTTGCAGCCGCTGGAAGGCAGAGAGTGTACCATACGTACCCTGGATGCGGGCGGGGATAAACCCGCCCCCTGCCTTGGCCTTGCGAAAGAGGAGAACCCGTTTTTGGGCTACCGCGCCATACGGGTATGCCTGGATAGGGAAGAACTGTTTATAACCCAGCTCAGGGCCATTCTGCGCGCTTCGGCCAAGGGTAAAATACGGCTGATGTTTCCCATGATTGCCACCTTGGAGGAACTGCTGCAGGCCAAAGAAAGCCTGAAAAAGGCCCAAAAGCAGCTGAAAGAGGCAGGGGAGGCCTTTGATGGAGCTATGCCTGTTGGCATAATGGTGGAAACCCCCGCCGCCGTGCTGCTGTGCGACCGTCTGGCCTCGCAGGTGGATTTTTTTAGCATTGGCACCAATGACCTGACCCAGTACATGACCGCTGCCGACCGCAAAAACGAGCAGGTGCAATACCTGCTTGACCCCTGTAATATCTCGGTATTGCGGGCGGTGGGCATGGTGTGCGAGGCCGCCCAGCGCCACGGAATCAGCACGGCCATCTGCGGCGAAGCTGCCTCCGACCCTTTGCTGATTCCCCTTTGGGTGGGGCTGGGGGTGGGCGAGTTGAGTGTGGCCCCCGCGCTTGTGGGGCGCACAAAATATATACTCAGCAGGCTGAACTACCTGGAACTGCAGAGAGAGGCGCAGCACATTTTGGCCAGCTACGGCGAGATAGACAAAGTGCGCCAGCGGCTGGCAGAAATTAGCCAAAGCGTGTAAAGCATAATGGCTGTACACAGCAAAAACCCCTGCGGTGAAGCGTTGCTTCACCGCAGGGGTTTGCCTTTGTATTTAACAGCCAAACAACTCCTTGGCTTTTTGCATATTTTGTATCACCGGTACAGAGAAGGGGCATTTTTTTTCGCAATTGCCACAGGCGATGCAGTCTCCGCCATGGGCGGGCAGGGCCTGGTATTGGGCCTGCAGCGCGGCGGGTATGGCGCTGGGGTCAAGGTTTGCAACGTCCAGGCAGCGGTGTGTTTCGGCAATATTGATGGAGGCGGGGCAGGGCAGGCAGTGGTTGCAGTAAACACAGTTGCCCGCAAAGTTGCCCTGATAACTCTCCAGTACGGCCGAAAAATCCCGTTCGGCCTCGCTTAGGCTTAGGTAGCGCAGGGCCTCCTGCATTTGGGCGGGGGTGCTGGCGCCAATTAAAACACTGGCAACCGCAGGGCGGCTTAGGGCATAGTGGATGCACTGGCCCACGCTTAAGGGTTTTGCAAAGGGGCTTTGCGCGGCGTCCAAAAGCTTACCGGCGGCCAGGGTTTTCATCACCGAAATAGAGACCCCATGCTGTACGCAGGCCTTATACAACCCCGCCCGCACAGGGTCTATGGCAAGGCCCTGCACGGCGGCAAAATTGCTGTCCAGATGGTCTAGCACGTTGCGTTCGGCGGGCATCATATCAAACACGGGGTTCACACTGAACAGCATGATGTCGAGTAGGCCGGTTTCCACCATCTTTTTGGCTACCGCCGGGTTGTGGCTGGAGGTGCCGATGCCCCGGATGACCCCCTGCTGTTTTAAGCTTTGTACATAGGCCAAAATTCCGTTTTTTTCAAGCGTCTGCATGGCCTCATCGGTATCGATAAAAAACAACATGCCAAAATCGATGTAATCGGTGTTCAGGCACTGCAGCAGGCGCTCAAAATAGCTTTTGCAGGTGTCTAAATCGCGGCTGATGTCATACTGCTGCTTTAAATCTACCGAGCCGATGTGCCCCTGTATCATCACATCCTTACGGCGGCTGCCAAGCGCCTTGCCGATGTGCTGGCGTATCTCGTCGCCGGGCATGAAAACATCCAGCAGGTTTACTCCGCCCTCCAGCGCCGCATGAATTACGGCCTCCACATTCTCATAAGAGGTGCCGTCCAGATGTTCGCAGCCCAGGCCAATGATGCCGGCCTTATAGCCGGTTTTTCCAATGGTACGGTATTCCATAGCGCTCTCCTTTTCTATTGTGGTTCAAATGGTTCTATCAGTTGGGCCTGCTGGGTAAAAAAGCTGCGATACCCCAGTTGCAGAGCCAGTATAGCGCACAGCCCAGCCGAGCCGAAAATGCCCAGCATGATGGCAATTTGGTAGGAGATGGCCGTTAAGGGCGGGGTGCCCGCCAAAATCTGCCCGGTCATCATCCCCGGTAAAAAAATGATGCCCATGCCCAGCATCTGGTTTAAGGTGGGCAATATGGCGGCGTCAAAGGCGAAGTTTACAATACCTGCCGCGGCGTCTTTGGGGCTTGCGCCCAAAATCAGGGCCTCTTCCACCAGGGCTCTGCGGCTGCTCATCCCTTCAAGCAGGCTGTTCATTCCCAGTGCCACCCCTGTCATGGAGTTGCCCACCAGCATCCCCGCCAAAGGGATGAAATACTGGGGGTTGTACCAGGGGGAGATGCGCACCACTACAAACAAAAAATAAGCGATACAACATAAGGTGCCCGCCGTAAGAGAAAAGGCCACCGCCTGTTTCAGCCTGCGGTTCAGCCTGCCGCGGAATTTTTTGAAAATGGTGAAAACGGCAAAACTTTCCATACCGGCAATAATCAGCAGGGTGATAAAAGGGTTTGGCTGTGCAAAAACCAGGGTGAGCAGATAACCGGCGGCCACCAATTGCAAGGTCATGCGCAAAGAAGAGAAGATAATTTGCTTTTCTCGCCCAATTTTACGCCTGTGTGCAAGGGCCACCATCAGCGCCACAAATAAAAAGGCCAGCCCCACCTGCCAAAACTGAAGTTGTGCCGTGCCGCTCACGCTAAGGTCTCCTCCTTGGCCACCCGGCCAGCTTCTAAGTAGACGATATGGTTTGAATAGCGCCTGGCCAGCGCCGCCGCGTGTGTTACCATTATCAGGGTTTTGCCCGCTTGCCCGGCCCAGTCCGCCATCATGGAGACAATGGCCCCGGCGGTCTCCTCGTCTAGTGCGGCCGAGGGTTCATCCAGCAGGTATACCTCCCCCTGCAATAGCAAAAGCCGCCCCAGGGCCAAACGCTGCTTCTCCCCGCCCGAAAATTGGGTTACCGGGCCGTCCAGTTCTTTTGCCAGCTGTAGCTTGCGCAGCAGGCGGCCAAGTTCCGCGTCGCCCGGCAGCACCCGGTTTTGAAAACGCAGGCCCGCCGTTAAATTGTCCCGCACATTCCCCTCAAACAGCACCGGCGTTTGCGAAAGCAGGCACACCTGCCGGCGCAGGGCGATGGAATCCGTCTCTTCCAGGGGCTTTCCCTGCCAGAAGATGCGCCCCTTGGTGGGGGAGAGAAGCTTGTTTAGCAGCCGCAGCAGGGTGGTTTTTCCGCCGCCGCTGGGGCCAAATAAACTGATAACCCCACCCTTTGGAAAAACAAGCGAGGGGAGATGCAAAACCTCTTTAAAGCGGACGTCCTCAAAACGATATAATTCTTCCATATTTTTATTGTAGCACGAAAGGCCTTTCAATTCTACTGGTCGCTGATAATCAGGTCGTCCTCGTCAATCACCCGTAAATTTTTGCGGTTTAGCAGTTCATACATCACGGGCACAATAAACAGGGTAAGTAGGGTTGCGTAAATAAGCCCCCCTATGCACACCACGGCTATGGGCTGCATCAGTTCGGCCCCGGTGCCAAGCCCCACCGCCATAACCGAAAGACCCAAAACGGTGGTGGTACTCGTCATAAATATGGGGCGCATACGGGTTTTGCCTGCCTCCAGCAGGGCGGCGCGGGTTTCCATGCCGCCGGCGCGCAACTGGTTTGTATAATCCACCAGCACAATACCGTTATTTACAATAATGCCCACCAGCATTACAAACCCAATGGCCGCTATAACACTCAGCTCCATCCTCGCTATCAGCAGGGCGGCCATGCCCCCGGTAAAGGCCAGCGGTATGGTGAACATGACTATAAAAGGGGATTTGAGGGACTGGAACTGGGCCACCATGATGAGGTAGACAAGCAGCACCCCCAGCAGCAACATCAGCCCCAAATCGCCAAAGGCGTCCATCACCGAGGTGCTCTCGCCCGTCACCTTGTAGCTTACCCCTTCGGGCAGGCTTTCGGCGGCAATCACGCGCTCTACTTCGCTTGCCACCTGCCCCACGTTGTGGCCGGTATCCACCCCGGCGCTTACGGTTAGGTAGCGCCGCTGGTTTAGCCGGCTGATAGAGGTGCTGGTCTCGGTCTCTTTCACCTCGGCAATATCCCGCAGGTAGATGCGTTCTTTTTCTCCTTTGGCGTTTTCGTGCATAAAACTGTAATTTTTTATACTTTCGGGCGTAAGGGCCCCGTTTTTGGGGCTCAACACCAACACGCCGGTGTCAAAACCATCCAGGCTTAGGCTTGTGGAGGTTTTTTCGGTGGTGAGCAGGCGGCTTACCTCGGCATAAACCTGGGCCACCGTAAGGCCCTTGGCCATAGCTTTGTTTTTATCCACCGTAAAGCGCAGTTCGGGTTCGGTTTCGCCCACGCCGTCGGCCACGTTTACACAGCCCGGTGTACTGCGCAGTACATCGGCCATCTGCCGCGCGGCCGCTATCAGTTCATCCTGGTTTTCGCCGTATAATTCCACCGATATACCCGAGCCCCCCATTGCGTCCATATAGTCTGACATAGAGGAGGAACCCGAGGCCGCCACCTCATAGGGGGCTTCGGCAAACTGGCGGTTTATCGCCTGCGCCGTTTCAATGCCGCTCTCCTTTTCGTTTAAAAGAATATACAAAGTTGCGCTATTTTGCTGTTGCCCGCCGCTTTGCCCCAGCCCCATGCCGCCCCCCAGCATAAAACCACCTCCGCTGGAAAGCATGGCTCCCACCGTTTCCACGCCCGGCATCTCGCGTACTATTTCGCTCACCTCATCGGTATACCGCATGGTTTCCTCGGTGGTGCTGCCCTTGGGGGCCGTTAAGGTAACCATTACCTCGGGCATGTCCATCTCGGGCATCATAATATAGCCACGCAGCAACACCGCCACAATGCTAAGTGCCAAAAGCGCCGTGGCCGAAGTTAGCATCAGCGCCTTATGCCCCAGGGCAAAACCGGCCAGTTTTTCATATAAAGCGTATATTTTTGGGGCAAAAGTACCCTCGCGGCTGGAGGTGTTTTTCAAAAGGCCGGAACTCATGGCAGGTACCAGTGTAAGGGCCACCACAAGGCTTGCCAGCAGGGAGTAGGCCAGAGTAAGGGCCATATCGGTAAAAAGCTGGCGGGTGATGCCCTGGGTGAAAACGATGGGCAAGAACACACAGATGGTGGTGAGGGTGGAGGCTGTGATGGCCCCGCTTACCTGTGCCGCGCCCGAAACAGCCGCCTTGATAGCCGTTTCCCCCTTACGGCGTAGCCGGTAGGTGTTTTCAATAACCACCACAGAATTATCCACAAGCATACCCACCCCAACGGCCAGGCCCGAAAGCGAGATGATGTTGAGGGAGACGCCCGAAAAATACATGAGGGCAATGGCAAATATCACGCTGATGGGAATGCTGCACAAAGTGATAAAGGTGGGGCGGATATCGCGCAGGAACAAAAACAGTACCAAGATGGCAAACATCGCGCCCAAAAGTAAGTTTTGCAGTATGGCGCTGATGATGATTTTAATGTAGTCCCCCTGGTCCATCAGGCTCACATAAGAGAGGCCGGGGTACTCGGCCTTCAGGTTCTCCAGTTCGGCGCGGATGTTGCCCGAAACGGTGGCCGTGGCAAAGGTGGATTGCTTCGATAGGGTGAGCAGCACCCCGTCCCGCCCGTCAATTTTAGAGTAAAGCTCCCCGCTGTTGTTTGTAAGCGAGATATCGGCCACATCGCGCAGGTAGATGGGGGAGAGGCCATCCAGTTGTAAATCCACCAAAAGCAGGTTTTCAATCTCCTGCACAGAGGTGAAGCTATCTCCAACGCGCACCAGGGTTTGCACGCCGTCCCCCTCCACATAACCCGCGGGCATCGAGAAGTTTTCGGCCATCAGGATGTTAGAGACCATCTCAAGGGTGATGATGGAACTTAGGTCGGCCTGCTCCAGTGCCGCTTTTTTTGCCTTGTCCAGTTCTTCCATTCCGCTGTCAATTTGTGCAAGGGCCCCCGTAAGCTGCCCCTGGGCCAGCAATAGCTGGGCCGAGCCCGTGCTCAGTTCAACAATGCCCTCCAGTTTTTGCTTTTCCATCTCTGCCTTGGCCTTGGCTATGGTAATGGTGCCGGCCTCCAGCATACCCAGGGTGTTTTGCATCTGCGCAATCGCCGCACCAAGCTGTGCGCGGCCCGCCTGCACCTCGCCTATGGCTTTGCCAATATCGGCGCGGCTCAGGCCATAGCTTGTAAGGGCGGTATCCAAGGCCGTATAGCCCGCGTCAATCTGTGCCAGGGCAGCCTCCGCCTCGGCAAGCCGCGCGGGTAGTTCGGCGCGGGTGGTGGGCAGGGGCAGGGCGGCAAGTTCTGCGTCAATTTGGGCCAAAGTGGCGTTCACACCAAGAAGTTCCTGCTCTTTTTGGGCCCGTTCTTCGGCGGATAGGGCGGGGTTTGCAAGTTCCAGTTCCAAAGCCGCTTTTCTGGCTTCCAGCTGTATAATTTGGCCTTGCAGGGTTTTTAACTGCTCCACCAGCGCGCCCGCCGCGGCGCGGCGGGCATCCAAATCATTTAGGCTATTTTCCAGACCCTGTAAAATCTTTTCATACTGGGCCAGCTCCTCCTGCTTTTGGGTCAT
>CAZKBM010000017.1:0-41943 GCA_964550985.1 uncultured Oscillospiraceae bacterium | reverse complement strand
GCATAAAACTGTTTTTGCCGGTGCGGTGTGTAAGTTATTTGTGAAAATGCTGTAGTACTGAATGCTGCTGAATGATTGTGTTTTATGGTTACGAGCGAAAGTTAAGAATAGTATAATGGAGTTGTTTCTATGTTTATTTATAACACGATGAGCCGAACAAAAGAAGAACTGGTGCCCCTGCACAAGGGGCAGATACGAATGTACGTATGTGGCCCCACAGTGTACAATTTTATTCATGTTGGCAATGCGCGGCCCCTTTGCGTTTTTGATACCATGCGCCGTTACCTTAGCTACCGAGGGTTTGAGGTATTGTTTGTTAGCAATGTTACAGATATAGACGACAAGCTGATTAACAAGGCAAAAGACCAGGGTGTGACCGTGAAGGAGGTGGCCGAGGAATACGAGCGGGAATACCTTACCGATGCGGATGGCTTAAATGTGCTGCGCCCCACGGTAATGCCCCGCGCTACCGAGCATATTGACGATATTGTGGCTTTAATTTCGGAGATTATGCAAAACGGTTTTGGCTATGTGGCCGAAAATGGTGACGTCTATTTTCGGGCGCGAAAGTTTCCTGAATACGGGAAACTTTCGCACAAGGTTTTGGATGATTTGGAAAACAACCGCGAACTGACGGCGGGCACAACGGGTGGGCTAAAGGAGGACGAGGCCGATTTTGCCATTTGGAAAGCCGCAAAACCCGGCGAGCCCGCTTGGGATTCCCCCTGGGGGCAGGGCCGCCCCGGCTGGCATATCGAGTGCAGCGCCATGGCCAAAAAACATCTGGGCGCCACCTTCGATATCCACGCGGGCGGGCAGGATTTGGTTTTCCCCCACCATGAAAACGAAATTGCCCAAAGTGAGTGCGCCAACGGGCAAACCTTTGCGCGCTATTGGATGCACAATGGCTTTTTGAATATTGATGACCGTAAGATGAGCAAGTCTCTCGGCAATTTTTTTACCGTGCGCCAAATAGCCGAAGAAATTGGCTATGAGCCCATCCGCTATTTTATGCTTAGCGCCCACTACCGTAGCCCGCTGAACTTTACCATGGATATTTTGCAGCAGTGTAAAGCCAGTTTGGAGCGGCTATACAACTGCCGCGAGAACCTGGAATTTGTGATGAAAAGCGCAGATGGGACAGAGGTGGCCCTGCTGGAAAAGGCACAGGAGCATGAAAAGCGCTTTTGTGAGAAGATGGACGACGACCTGAACACGGCCGATGCCCTGGCCGCCATTTTTGACCTGGTGCGGGATATCAACACCCATAGCCGCGATACCCAGCGCGCCGCCCTTATGCAGGTGAGGGAGATATTTGAGAGGATGTGCGAGGTGCTTGGCCTGCTTTATATCCGAAGCAGCGAGGAAATACCTGCCGAAGTAACAGTTTTGGCCGAGCAGCGAGCCGAGGCGCGCAAGGAGAAAAATTGGGCGTTGGCCGACGAACTGCGCAGCAAGCTTGACGCGCTGGGCTATACCGTGGAAGATACGGCGGATGGGCCAAAGCTTGGAAAAAAATAAGGGCCTTGCAATAAAAGATTTGTTTTTAAAAGATGCCGCCATTGTATTTCTTTTGTACCAGCACCAGGGGAATGACAGAAAGCGCAAGCCCCCCAAGCAGGACTATGGTATTGATATACGATATCTTGAATAAGGCGATTATGCCTGTTGCAATGAGGGGAAGGGATACCACAGCCAAAGCCTTACCAAATGCCCGCCCATACGCCGCTTTATTACAGCATTTGAACAAATGTTTTACACAGCAAGCGCCGAGCAAAAACAGGTTTAGGCAAGGCGCAAAATTGTAGGAATGCTTGGTGCATTGCAAAATTTTGCAACGAAGCATAAAACTGTTTTTGCCGGTGCGGTGTGTAAGCTATTTGTGAAAATGCTGTAGATACGTGTGTTTGCTGAAAGCCGTTTATAAGCTGCGTATTGCCGCGATAAATCAAAATACTGAATAGGAGTATAACCGCCGCTATGACAAACATAGCACCTACGTAGAAGAACATGTGTAGCACCTCCTTGCCGCATCGTTTGGGATGTAATACTATAGTTTCTCAAAAGGTTGCGCAGCAAGCTTTTGCTATTAGGGTTCCTCAAAAAGCTGTGCAGCAGGTTTTTGTAAAAAACTCTTATACAGAGTAGAAACTGTTATGCAGCGCCTGATTGTTCCCGTACTTATGCGCTACAGTTTGTTCATTTGCTGTAAAACTTGGCCGTATAAGCCCAACACAATCTACAGCGGGGTGCCCAGCACCTTGGGGGTACAAAACTGGGCAATGCGGTAACGCAAATACTCGTCGTTTTTAATAAAACCCCCAATGGCCCCACCGCCTCCCATCTCGGCAAGCCCTTCGCCCTTACGGCTGAGGGCTATTTCTAATGCGTCACTTAAATTGGGGCGTTCCTCCAATTGTAAAAGCAAATTATCCCCTTGACGGCGCAATTTTATAAGCCGCATGGAGCTGTGCTCCAAAAGGAAAATCTCAATACAGAGAATGTCCTCCCCGTCCTCATTCTGCTTTATATTTGCGCGGCAGGCGGTGATAAAGCTTTCCTCACAAATGCATATCTCACCTTTTTCCTCCCGGTGAATCCCCAGCGGCAGGCAAAGGGTGGCCTCGCGCTCTTCCCAAAAAAGCATGAGGTGATCGTTTTGCCTTTCCAAGCGCAGGGCCACTATACCGGAGGTGAAATTGTTGTCCATCGCCTGCACCACCAGCGGCAACAGGCCGGCCCGGTTTGGGGCAAACTTCCAGGTGGTGCCTAAAAAAGCATCATACCCATCACACAGGGGGGTGGAAGAGCGCAGTGGGCGCTGGTTCCAGCGGGTTTTTTCGCTGCGCAAACGGCGGCAAACAGGTGTGCGGTTAAGGCTGGGCAGGGGGTGGCCAAAGCGCAAAGCCTGTAAGCTGCCGGATAGGTTTGACAAAGCGCGGGGGTTTGGCGGCAGAGCATCGCTGAGGGGAGGGAGTTTATAAAAATACTGCTGTATGAGCTGGTAGGCCGGGGAATCATGAAAAACCACGGGACATCCAGCCGTCATCACAATACAGATATCGCTTTGGGGAACCAGGGTGACAAACTGCCCAAACATGCCATTCATCGTGGGGTTTTCACTCTCCTCGTCCACCCACAAATGGTAGCCATATCCCTCACGGCCGCTACCGGCCTGGCATTGGATTGCCTCGTTCACCCAGCTTTCAGGCAGTATTTGGCGTGTTTCCCCCTCCACCAGCCAGCGGCCTTTGTTCAGGTAAAGCTGCCCCAGTTTGGCCAGGTCTTCGGGCATGATATACAGGCCCCAGCCGCCTTTTTCAATACCCCCATGCCCTTTTTCCCAGGCTACCGGCCCAAAGCCAAGGGGCTCGAACAGGCGGGGCTTTAGGTATTCCATCAGTGTTTTGCCGCAGGTTCGTACCACCAATGCGGCCAAAAGATAGCTGTTTAAAGAGTTATAGTCGAAGGTCGCACCGGGCTCGTGGTTAAGCGAGGAGGAAAAAATTCCTTTGATCCAATCGCTTTCCACCAGCACATTTATCTCGCTAAACGAGATGCCACTGGTCATGTTGAGCAGGTGGCGCACGGTGAGGCCTTTGAGCCGCAAACGCCCCAGCAGGCCCACTTGCTCGGGGAAATATTCGGTTACAGGGTCGTCCAGTTGAAATAGCCCTTCACGCAGGGCCAACCCCACGGCGGTGCCGGTGAAAGTTTTGCTGAGGCTGTGGGCCACATGCCAGATATCCCTTTGGTAGGGGCTGAAATACCCTTCACAGATCAGCTTACCCTTGCACAGAATAAGCAAACTATGGGCGCTAATTACAGGGTTTTGTGCAACATCCCGCACAAAATTTTCCAACATATGGCTGTCCAGCCCCGTTTCTTCGGGTGTGCAGCGTGGCAGGGGGATGCCCAGAACCGGCATTTTGGGAAAACTGGGTTTTGGCTCACAACTGCTGGGTAAGATGAGCTTTTTATCATCTGTCAGCAGCTCCCAAAAAGAGTTTAGCAGTTTGATTTGCGTTGAAATGGACATGTTGGGCCCTCCTGTAATTCAAAAAGCAACGGTTGAAGAACAAGACAGATGACCATACAAGACAAGATATTTATCGGTACTATTGTATATGTCGATGTCGAAGTTACTCAACAGTCACGGATTTAGCGAGATTGCGAGGTTTATCTACATCACAGCCACGCAATACACTCATATAATAGGCAAAAAGTTGTAAGGGCACTACCAATAAAAGGGGCATGAGGATGCCCTCAAAGCAGGGGAGGCGGAAGATATAATCGGCAGTACCCTCGGGCACCTGGGCATCTTCCTTACAAAACAGAAGCACACGCGCCCCGCGGCTTTTCACCTCTTGTACATTAGAGATGGTTTTTTCAAACACATCGTCCTGGGTGGCAATGGCAATCACCGGTGTGCCTTCCACCACCAAGCTGATGGTGCCGTGTTTTAACTCCCCTGCGGCGTAGGCCTCGCTGTGCACATAGCTTATCTCTTTAAGTTTTAGGCTGCCTTCCAAGGAAAGGGAGTAATCGATATTCCGCCCCAGGAAAAACAGGTCGCTGCTGTTCATCAGTTCACTGGCAAAATACTGTACCTGTTCATTATTTTCCAGCATGGGCTGCATCCTCTCGGGCACTTTGTTTATCTCGGCCATCAAATGCCGCACAATGGTATCGTCCAGCCTGCCTTTTATACGGGCCAAGTGCAGGGCAAAAAGGTATAAACAGCATAACTGCACGGTATAGGCCTTGGTACTGGCAACGGCTATCTCGGGCCCGGCATAGCTGTACAGCACCCAATCGGCCGCGCGGGCAATGCTGCTGCCCACGGCGTTTACAATGGCAAGGGTTTTTGCCCCGCGGGCTTTGGCCATGCGCAGGGCGGCCAGGGTATCTATGGTTTCGCCGCTTTGGCTGATGATGATGACAAGTTCCCCCTCGCTGAGTATGGGGTCTCGGTATCGAAATTCACTGGCAATATCCACTTCCACGGGAGTACGCGCCATTTTTTCAATGGCTGATTTACCCACCATCCCCGCGTGCATGGCCGTACCGCAGGCCACAATATAAATACGCTTTAAGTCCTTTAAATAGGCGTCGCTCAGGGTTTCAAGACCCAGTTTTGGTAGGCCATTTTCCATGCGGGGGCGCACGGCTGCCTGAATGGCGGCGGGCTGCTCGTGAATTTCTTTGAGCATGAAATGGGGATAGCCCCCTTTTTCCGCAGCCTCAACCGAAAAATCCGCCGTCAGAATTTCCCGCTTGGCCCGCTGGCCAAACTCATCATAAATAGAAATTTCATGCTTTGTTAAAACAGCTATGTCACCGTTTTCTAAAACACTGTACCGACGTGTGTAAGCCAGAATGGCCGGAATGTCGCTGGCGAGGAAGGATTCCCCCTCGCCATAGGCCACAATCAGGGGGCTTTCGTGCCGCACTGCATATACCTGGCCGGGCTTGTCCCCGAACAAAATGGCCAAGGCATAGCTGCCGCGCACCTGTTGCAAGGTTGCCAGTATGGCAGCAAGGGGCGGCTTATCCCTGTAGTGGTAATCCAGCAATTTTACCAGCACTTCACTGTCTGTTTGGCTAACAAATTCATAGCCCTCATGCTGCAAAAACTCTTTTAGCTTGCCATAGTTTTCAATAATGCCGTTGTGCACCAGGGAAACACGCGCCGCCGAGTGGGGATGGCTGTTGATGTCACTGGGAGCGCCGTGAGTGGCCCAGCGGGTGTGGCCAATGCCAATATGGCAGGGCGGGGGGGCGGCTTCTTTCAGTTTTTGGGCCAACTGGCACAAACGCCCCTGGCTTTTGTACACGGTGAGGGCGTCCCCCTCAAAAAAGGCCACGCCGGCCGAGTCATACCCACGATATTCCAGGCGCTTTAAACCCTCTAAAAGCACATCTTGGGCCTCTTTTGGGCCCACGTATCCTACAATTCCACACATGGTTTGTTCCTCCAAATTTTAGTAAAACCAAACAAAACCTAAGGATGCCTGCTCATACAGCACCCCAAGGGGCCCATTGGCTGGGCCCAAACCGATGTGTTCCCGCTTATGCAGCAGTTTGTTCTGGCGTTACCGCCAGTTTTTATACTGCATTTACCGGCCGCGGGCGGGCGGGGCAGGTACCCGCCGAATCTTTCGATAACCTGCCTCCTCGTCATCCAAAGCTTTGCCTTTGATAGGCGGCGCGTTGCATAGTGTTTTGTAGAAACCATGCCTTTACAACAGAACAGCCGCCGAACATAATGGGAAATACCAACCCATACCAAAGCTTGGACCAGGCGCTAAATTAACTGCTGGGTACATCACACCTAGCAAAAATCAATCTTTAAATATCACCCCATTAAGATTATTTGAAGAAAATATTACGAAAGCGACAATGATAGAGAACTGTCACCTTGTCCAGCAGAATGTCGTACAGGAAAAAGGTGGCGCAGCCGCCTACTGCAAGCAGGGCTGCAAAGGGCAGTGAGTACCCGGTGAGCTGGGCCAGCATGGCGGGGCTGGCAAAAAGTAGAAGCAGCAGGGTATAGCAAAGAAAGAGGGCGAGGGTAAAAAGTAACAGCTTTGCGCCCACGCGTAAAAAGGCATATCGCAGGGTGTTTATTTTGGGGCGTATAACCGGGTAATATCCCGTAAGAAAGAAAAAAATAAGCACAGTTTCCTTATCTGGCACTAGAAAAAAAGCCAGCAGGGAGACGGCCAAAAAGCTGAGAAGGGCCGTTTTGGGGCCAAATTCACACAGCAGGGGTATGAGGCAGAGGCTGGCGAAAATGGGGCCTGCAAAGGTGCCGATAGGGGAAATGCCGGCAACAAGCAAGAGGGCCAGGGAGAGGGCGGCAAGCACCCCACCCATGGCCACCCGCTTGGTTTTATGCGGCTTTTGTGTTTTTGGGCTTTGCGCCACGCGTTAGCACCCCCGGCCCATGCCACAGCAGGCATCCATACAGCACATTAATGTACAGGTGTTACATGCGCAGTTCATGGCGGCGGCATTGGGGTCGGCGCTGGGGTAGGGGTTACCGTTCATTTCTCCCTTTGAGGAATTTTGTAAGTTGCGCAGGGCGGCTTCATACTCCCGGTTACCGGGGGCAAGGCGCACAGCGGCCTGAAAATAGAGGAGGGATTGATCCAACCAGCCTTTATAATAATAGGCGCTGCCCATTAAAAAGTTCCACTCGGCGTTGTCGGCCACGTCTGCCAGGGCCGAAAGTTCGGCCAGGGCTTCATCTACCCGCCCGGTGTTAATCATTTGGCGTATGGCCGGGTATTGGCTGGGGGCCGAGTAACTTCCCTCGTTTACGCCGGCCGAGCGGTTATCCTGCCCGGTACGCAGATAGCTCATCAAAACATCAAACGCCTCGTTAATCTCATTCATTTTAAGGGCGGCGTCATCTCGCAGCGGCCCCGCCTCATAATTTTCCACATCATATTTTTGCGCCAGAGTTTTGTAGGCGCCTTTTATCTCTTCTTCGCCTGCGCCGGGGGAGAGCCCAAGCACCTCATATGCTTTCGATTTGTCCATGGCCGGGTCTCCTTCCAGTTTGTTTTTGGCCTGCGGCGGCAATGCCGGCGGGTAGACCAAGAAAGAAAATGTTATCCAATAGGGGTTTATATAGCCGCAGGTTTAGCAGGTTGTAGCAAAGGGCAATTTCACCCGCCGCCATGCGGCAGCGTTTTTGTACGGCCGCTATGGTTTCTTCCAAGCTAAGCCCTTGGTTTACAAATACATTGTACCGCCCCTTGGCCGCATCTTCTGTAAAATCCTCGGCGGCGTCCAGCAGGTAGACAATCTGCCCCGCAAAAAGGCCCAGCCGCCAGAGGATATTCTTCTCTTCGGCATTGCCGCCCGCCGCCGCAAAAAGGGCGGCGCACATCTGGGCCGTGGGGTCGCAGGCGGCGTCGGCGCTTTGGCAATTTTCGGCCTCCAGCTTGCGCTGGGCTTCCATCTGTGCTGCCAAAACGGCGGATATTTCGGGCCGCCGCGCCACGGCACGGCGGAACTTGGCCCGCAGCAAGGGGTGGGCAAAGCCATATAGCAGGCGCTTTGGGCCCGTTTCATCGGCCAGGGCATCCTGTAAGCGGTGGTAACTCAATAACAGCAGGCCGTCCGAGGCGAGGGAGAGCCCATCGGTATTGTGCTTCATACAGCGTTTTGCGGCAGGATTTGCAAAGCACCCCTCCCGCTGCATCTCGCCTCCCTGGCCGGAGAGGGCATCTGCCAGCATGGCCAGCAAAACAAGGTCATAATTTAGTAAAAAACGGCTTAAAACACCGTAATCTTGCCCAAGCTGCTTACATAAGCCGCAATAGTGGGCGCGGTATATCTCAAACTCCCGGACCTTCATCTCCCCTTTTACGGGCAGAACATATCCAAACAATAGCGTTGTACCTCCAAATGATAGAGAGGGCAAACCTTAAGAGCTGCCCAGCCAATACGGCTATTTTACACTATTTGTAATGGGCTTGCAAGAATTGACAAAACAGCCGGGTGCTTTTATGATTAACAAGGAAAGAGAAACTGGGAGGTATGGGAGATGAAAAAGCCATTTGTGAACAAGGAACGCTTGGAAGAGATTGTGCGGGAATACCCGACGCCTTTCCATATGTATAGTGAAGAGGGTATACGAAAAACCGCGCAGGCCCTGAAAGCCGCTTTTGCCTGGAACCCCGGTTTTAAAGAGTATTTTGCCGTGAAGGCCACCCCAAACCCACGTATTTTGGAAATTTTGCGCGAGGAGGGCTGCGGGGCGGATTGTTCCAGCAAGACAGAACTGATGCTGAGCAGGGCGGTGGGCTTTACGGGCCAGGAGATTATGTTTTCCTCCAACGCCACACCGGCAGAAGAATTTGTGCTGGCCAAAGAGATGGGGGCCATCATCAACCTGGATGACATTAGCCACATCGAGTTTTTGGAAAATTGCGCAGGCATCCCCAAAACCATCTGTTGCCGGTATAACCCCGGGGGGGATTTCACCATCCATAACCGTATTATGGATAGCCCCAAAGACGCAAAATACGGCTTTACCAAAGCGCAGATGCGGGAGGGCTTCCTCAAACTACGGGAAAAAGGCGCCGAGGAGTTTGGCATTCACGCCTTTTTGGCCAGCAACACCCTGGGGGGCGAATATTATCCCGTTTTGGCCCGTACCCTGTTTGAGACGGCTGTTTGGCTAAAAAAAGAGACGGGTGCGCACATCGGTTTTATCAACTTGAGCGGCGGGGTGGGCATCCCCTATAAACCAGACGAGGAAGCAAACGATATTTCTTCCATTGGGCTGGGGGTAAAAAAAGCGTATGAGGAAGTGCTGCAGCCCGCAGGGATGGGCGATGTGGCTATTTTTACCGAACTTGGGCGCTTTATGCTGGGGCCAAACGGGCAGCTTGTGGCCACGGTGCTGCACAAAAAGCAGATTCATAAGGATTATTTGGGCCTGGACGCCTGCGCGGCGAACCTGATGCGCCCGGCCATCTATGGCGCCTACCACCACATTACGGTTAGCGGCAAGGAGGACGCGCCCCAGTGCCATACCTATGATGTTACGGGCTCTTTGTGTGAAAACAGTGATAAGTTTGCCATAGACCGCCTTTTGCCCGAAACCGAAATTGGCGAGCGGGTGGTGATTCATGACACAGGGGCCCACGGCCATGCCATGGGCTACAATTATAATGGCAAACTGCGCAGCGCAGAACTTTTGCTGCGCTGCGACGGCAGTGTGGAACTGATACGCAGGGCCGAAACCCCCGAGGATTATTTTACAACCCTAAACTACCCCGGTTTGCCAAAGTAGTTTACCGGCGCGGGCCAGGGGCGCCGAAATGCGAAGAAATGCAGTGTAAAGCCAAACAGACGGCTTGACAGGGCCTTGCAGGCTTTGGTAAAATAATATTACATTTGAATAGTGCCTTATCAAGAGTGGCTGAGGGATCAGGCCCTGTGACGCCCGGCAACCTGTCTGCAAAGACAAGGTGCCAATTCCTGCGGGAACCCCCCGAAAGATAAGCTTTTTTGAGCGCGCGGGTTTCTCCGGGCGCTTTTTTTATGGAATAAACCTTGTTTTAGTGAAAGGAGCCAGAAGAAACATGAAAAGATTTTTTACCTCTGAATCGGTGACGGAGGGACATCCCGACAAGATTTGCGACCAGATTTCAGACGCGGTGCTGGATGCGGTGCTGGCCGCCGACCCCGAGGGGCGTGTGGCCTGTGAGACCACGGCCAATACAGGTGTGGTATATGTGATGGGTGAGATGACCACAAACAGCTATGTGGACATACCCGCCGTTGTGCGCGGCGTGGTGAAGGACATTGGCTACACCCGCGCCAAATACGGTTTTGACTACGAGACCTGTGCGGTACTTACCTCGATTAAAGAACAGAGCCCCGATATTGCCATGGGGGTAAACCCTGGCGGCGCGGGCGACCAGGGCATGATGTTTGGCTATGCCTGTGATGAGACCCCCGAACTGATGCCCCTGCCCATTAGCCTGGCGCACAAACTGGCCAAAAAGTTGACCGAGGTGCGTAAGGATGGTACTTTAGAGTACCTGCGGCCAGACGGCAAAAGCCAGGTGACGGTGGAATATGAAAACGACAAACCCGTACGGGTGGATGCCGTGGTTATCTCCACCCAGCACGCGCCCGAGGCCGAGCACAGCCAGATTGAAAAAGATTTGATTGAAAAAGTGGTTAAACCCGTGGTGCCCTCTGGGATGCTGGACGAAAACACAAAGTATTATATCAACCCCACCGGGCGCTTTGTGGTGGGTGGTCCCCAGGGTGATTCAGGCCTGACCGGGCGGAAGATTATTGTGGACACCTATGGCGGCTTTGCCCGGCATGGCGGGGGGGCTTTTTCGGGCAAGGACCCCACAAAGGTGGACCGCAGCGCGGCTTACGCCGCCCGCTGGGTGGCGAAAAACATTGTGGCCGCGGGCCTTGCAAAGCGCTGTGAAGTGCAGCTTGCCTACGCCATTGGCGTGGCCCACCCCGTTAGTATTTTGGTGGATACCTTTGGCACGGGCAATGTGCCCGACGGGATGATTGAAGAGGCCGTGGAAAAGGTGTTTGACCTGACCCCCGGCGGCATTATTGAGGCGCTGGATTTAAAGAAACCCATCTACCGGCAACTGGCGGCTTACGGCCATTTGGGCCGTGAGGATTTGGGCGTGAACTGGGAAAAAACGGACAAAGTACAGGCGCTGAAAGAAGCGGTGGAAGAACTGAAATAAACTGCCAAGCGCTTTTTGCAGCGTGACATATGGAGAGGCATGGTATGCAGCAGGAGCCCGAAATTTTAATTGGACGCGTGGAGAGCGTGAACTTTGAAAGTGAGGACAGCGGCTTTGCCGTGCTGCAACTGGCCGATGAAAACGGAGATTTGGTGTGTGCCGTGGGCACCTTGGCGGGCAGCGTACCCGGCGAGGAACTGACCTTACGCGGTAAGTTTGTAAACCACCCAAGCTATGGTCCCCAGTTTCAGGCCGAGGCCTGTGCCTTTCGCCTGCCGGAGGAAGAGAGCGCCGTTTTACAATATCTTGCCAGCGGGGTGCTGCCGGGCATTGGCCCGGCAACCGCGCGGCGAATTGTGGAAAAATTTGGCGGCCAATCACTGGAAATTTTGGCAAACGAGCCCGAGCGCCTGGCGGGTGTACGTGGTTTTAGCGAGGGGAAGGCGCGGGAGGCCAGCCGCCGTTTTTTAGAACTTTACGGCGTGCGCGAGGCAATGGCCGCGCTTACCGGGCTGGGCCTGACGGCGGCGGAGGCCGCCGCCCTGTACCGCCAGCACGATAAAATGACCCTGCCCCTGGTGGAGGAAAACCCCTACCGGCTTTGTGGGCACCCCCTGTATGTAAGTTTTGCCAGGGCCGACGCCATGGCCGAGAGCCTCTCGTTCGACCGCGAGGGTAGCGAGCGCACCCGTGCGGCGCTGCTGTATACCCTGCGCCACAATTTACACAACGGGCATACCTGCCTGCCCAAAAACCGCTTGCTGGAAACAGCCAGCGGTTTTTTCCGTCTGCCGCCCGAGGATAGCGAGCGAGAGCTGGATGCCCTGTGTGAACTGAAACAGATACAGATTGTGGTGAGCGACGAGGGGGAGAAAGTGTTTTTGGCCGATATGATGCGGGCTGAATTAAATGCGGCCCTACATATCAAACAGCTTTTAAAGCGCAGTTTGCCCCCGCCCAGCCACTTGGAAAAGCAGATTGCCGCCCAGGAGGCGGCCACGGGCATCCGCTATGCCGAAAAGCAGAAAGAGGCCATACGTATGGCCCTGCAAAAAGGGGTGGTGGTGATTACCGGCGGGCCGGGCACCGGCAAAACTACCACGGTTAACGCCATTATTGCACTGCTGGAGGCACAGGCAGAACGGGTATTTTTGGCCGCCCCCACCGGGCGTGCGGCCAAGCGGATGAGCGAATTGACAGGGCGGAAGGCCTCGACCATCCATCGTCTTTTGGAGGTGGATTTCCGCGCCGGAATGGAGTTTCCCCGCTTTAAATACAATGAGCAAAACCCATTGCGCTGTGATGTTATGGTGGTGGATGAGGTGAGCATGGTGGACGCCATGCTGTTTGAAAGCCTGCTACAGGCCCTAAAACCCACCTGCCGCCTGGTGCTGGTGGGCGACGCCGACCAGTTGCCCAGCGTGAGCGCGGGGAATGTGCTGCGGGGCATCTTGCAAGCCGAGGTGGTGCCGGTTGTGGCGCTGGGGGAGATTTTCCGCCAGGCGGCGGCCAGCTTGATTGTACGCAGCGCCCACGCCATTGTGCAGGGGCAGATGCCCGAAACCGGCAAAAAGAGCGACGACTTCTTTTTTATGCGCGCCTTTGGCAAAGAGGCGCAGCAACTAATAGCAAGCCTTGTGGCAAGCCGGCTGCCCAAAAGCTATGGCTTTTCTCCCTTTGCGGATATACAGGTGCTTTGCCCCGGGCGCAAAGGGCCCATGGGCACCGAAATACTTTGCGCCGCCTTGCAGGAAAAGCTGAACCCCCAAGCGCCGGGCAAGCCCGAACTGCGCTATGGCGGGGTGTACTTCCGCCTGGGGGATAAGGTGATGCAGGTGAAAAACAACTATGATATCCCCTGGACGCGCTTGGACGGCGAGCCGGGGGCCGGGGCGTTTAACGGGGACATTGGCCTGATTGAAGAGGTTGACCCCAAAAGAGGCAACCTGACCGTGCTGTATGAGGACCGGCACGTATACTATACCAGTGAAAACCTGCATGAGCTGGAACATGCCTATGCCATCACCATACACAAAAGCCAGGGCAGCGAGTTTGAGGCCGTGGTGCTATCGGTAACGGACGTGCCCCAGCCGCTGCGTTACCGCAACCTATTGTACACGGCGGTAACCCGTGCAAAACGCCTTTGCGTACTGGTGGGGGAGGAAGAAATTTTGGCGCAAATGGTGCAGAATGCAAAACGCAACACCCGTTTTTCGAACTTTGCGGGCTTTTTAAAAGGGGAGGAATGGGCGTGAGGAAAGCCGGGCTGAAAGAGGGTTTGCTGGGGCTGTTTTTCCCCGTGCGCTGCCCCTGGTGCGACAGGGTGCTGGGTTTTGCCAAAAGCTGCACCTGCGGCCCTGCCCTGGCAAAGCTGCGCCTGGCACAGACGCCAAGGCCCCCCGAGCAGCACGAGGGGTTGGACGAAAGCTTGGGTGAGGTGTGGGCGGTTTTTGGCTACCAAAACCCCGTAAAAAATGCTTGTCACCGGTTTAAGTTTGAAGGGGAGGAAGAGCTTGCCCGGCCGCTGGGGCGGGAGATGGCAAGGCTGGCCCGCGCGGCGGGCCTGGCCGGGCATTTTGACCTAGTTGTGCCGGTGCCGGTTTCGCCCGCTACACTGCGCAAGCGGGGCTACAACCAAAGCGCGGGGCTGGCTAGTGAGGTGGCCGAGGGCTTGGGCTTGCCGCTGTGTGCCGAGGTACTGCTTAAAACGGCGGAAAACCAAAAACAGATGAGCCTAAACCGGAAGCAGCGGCTGGAAAACCCCAAAGGGGCCTATGAAGCGCCAGAGATAGCAAGAGACCGGGTAGCCGAAAGGCGGATTTTGCTTGTGGATGATATTTTGACGACGGGCAGTACCCTTTGCGAGGCGGCGCGTACCCTGCTGGGGGCCGGCGCCAAAAACTGCGGGGGGCTGTGCCTGGCCGCCGTGGCAAAGCCAGGGGAGCATGGCGCCGCCAAGTAAGTAAAGATAAAAAAGCCAGGTAGCCCTGTGGCCGCCTGGCTTTTTGCTATATAACCTAACTTACAACCTCGCCTCAATGGCCGAGACAACCGTCTCCAGCGCCTTGATGCGGCCAAAAAGTTTATCCTCGCTCTCAATGATGGTCCAGGGGGCAAAGTCGGTGCTGGTAAGGCGAATCATGTCGTTCACGGCCACCTCGTACTCGTCCCATTTTTCGCGGTTGCGCCAGTCCTCATCGGTAATTTTCCACTGTTTTTCGGGGGTGTTTTGCCGCGCTTCAAACCGGCGCAGTTGTTCTTCTTTGCTAATGTGCAGCCAGAATTTTAAAATGATGGCCCCCCAGGCGTGCAGGTCGGCTTCAAATTCGTTAATCTCGCGGTAGCCCCGCCGCCAATCCTCCTCGCTGGCAAACCCCTCAATCCGCTCCACCATCACGCGGCCATACCAGGTGCGGTCAAACAGGGTGATGTGGCCATCCTTGGGCAGATGCGTCCAAAAACGCCAGAGGTGCTGGTGGGCCTTTTCGGTGGGGGTGGGGGAGGCGATGGGCACCACCTCATAGCCGCGGGGGTCCAGCGCCGAGGTGAGGCGACGGATGTTTCCGCCCTTGCCCGCGGCGTCCCAGCCCTCATAGGCGATGATGACCGGGATTTTACGCTGGTATATCTCGCCGTGAAGCTTTTTTAGCTTTTGTTTCAGCTTTTTCAGCCTGGCTTTGTATTCGGCGCCGGCCAGGTTTTTATCGGCCAGGTGAACCTCGGCCAGGGTGGGCATTTGAATCAGGGTGAAATCGCCCGAGGCCAGAGGGCCCGAAACCTCAGGCGGGTGTTCCTTTTTGGCCTTTTGCGCGTCCAGAGCTTTTTCAATGGAATCCACCAAGATGCGGTAAACGTCGCTTAAAGCGGCGTAGCGGTTTTTCCCGGCCACCACATGCCAGGGGGCCAGGGGGGTGTCTGTGGCCTCCAGCATCTCATCGTAGGCGCTGTAGTAGCGCTTATAATCCTCGTTGCGCTTAAAATCGTAGGGGCTTACCCGCCAGGCGGTGGTTTTTTTGGCCGCCAGCTTTTCCAGGCGCTTTAGCTGTTCCTTTTTGGTGATGTGGATGAAAAACTTCACAATCAGGGCGCCATCGTTTGCCAATTGCTGTTCAAACAAATTGATGGAATGCAGCCGGTTTTGGGCCCAAGAGCGGGATTTGCCCCCCTCTATCCGTCCGTTTATCACCTCGGGATACCAGCTTTTGTCGTACAGGCCCATGATGCCCCGTTCGGGCAGGCTGTTCCAGTGGCGCCAAAGGAAGGGCTTGCGCTTTTCCTCTTCGGTGGGGGCCAGGGTGCTGCGGCTTTTAAAATTGCGCGGGTCAAGCGTTAAAATAACGTCGGAGAGCAAGCTGCCCTTCCCGGCGGCGCCCCAGCCCTCAAAAATAACCAGAACGGGCAGCTTTTCATCCTTTACCCGGTGCTGTAAGCAGGAGAGTTTCTCCTTTAAAGGTGCAATTTCGGTTTGGTATTCCTCTTTCAGCATCACGCGGGTCATGTTGGCGGTTTCCAGCATAAAAGCACCTCTTTCTGTTTGGTGGTGCGGCAGCCCTTTGTGTTGGGCCTGCATTTGCTTGTATTGTACCACGTAAAACCTTGCAAGAACAGTAAAATTTTGCCATTTTGGCGGTTTTAGGAAAGCGCCTCTTCCCCCCGCATATATTCCAGCAAGGGCTGTAGTGCCAGCGGGCGGCTGTAGTAATAGCCCTGGTATAAGGTACAACCCAGCGCATAAAGCGCGTCGCGCTGTTCTTCGGTTTCCACAAATTCAGCCACGATGGAAAGGCCAAGGTTTTTGGCCATTTTAATTATACCGGCAATAATTTCTTTTGAACGGTCGTTGTTCTGTATCTGAGAGACCAGCTTGCCGTCCAGCTTTACCTCACTGAAAACACCCTCTTGCAGGCGAAGAATGGAGTTGTGCCCCATGCCAAAATCGTCCAGGCTGAATGCGATGCCGGCGTTTTTGAGCTGCTCGGTGTCCTGTGTCAGCAGGTCGGAAATCTTCATGGCCGAACGTTCGGTAATCTCCAGCACCAGGTGGATATTTTTTAATTCGTAACTTTGCACCAGAGAGAGAACCCGCCCAAAAAAGTTTTCGGCCTCGATTTGCTTTGGGGAGATATTGAAGGAGAGGTGGATGTCCTCCTCCGTTTCACCTTGGATGAGGCAGGCGTCCTCGCAGGCTTTGCGCAGCAGGTAAAAACTAAGCTGGTCCATCAGCCCCCCCTCGTGCGCTATGCCAATGATAACGGGCGGGGAGATGTAGCCCGCAACGGGGTGGTTCCAGCGCAGTAGGGCCTCCAGCCCGTGAAGCCGCCCGTCCGCATCAATTTGGGGCTGGTAGAACAGTTCAATTTGCCCCCTTGCAATGGCGTTGCGTAAATCCATGGCAAGGGTTTTGGCATAGAAGTTGTGGATGTAGCTGCGGCTTAAGAAAACGGGGATATTGTCGGTCAGCTCGCCCGTTTCCATGTCTTCGCCCATCTGGCGAACGGCCTGCATAAAGCATTGCGTCTCCCGCTTTTCACTTTTGCGGATGAAGGGGATATAAATGATAACCCCCAAAGCCACATTCACAAGTTGCAAAATGCTGCCCGCGATGGAGCCGGTGGCCTGATACCCGCTTAGCAAGATAGGCGCCGTCCATTCTACCGACTGCGTTACATATGGCACAAGCCCCAGGGCCGTGGCCAAGGTGCTGGTAAGGGTAAGCACAACGGGGGTGAGAATGAAAGGGATGGCCATGGTGAAATTGAAGATGATGGGGAAACCGAACACCACAATTTCGCTGATGTTAAAAAGCGCCGAGGGAAGCGCCACCAGGGCAATTTTGCGGTGGTGGCTTTTACGCGAGGCGATGCACAGCGCGGCCACAAAGCTTAGGGCGCAGCCGCAGCCGCCCAAAAAAACGAAGGTATCTAAAAAGGTTTTGGAAAAAATTTCGGTGGGGGCGCTGCCGACGGCCAAAAGGGCCTGGTTGATTTCGATGTTGTGCTCAAACAGTTGGCGGGACACCGCCTCCAGGGTGTTGGTGCCATGGATGCCAAAAAACCACAGTACGTGGCTGAGGACAACATAAAGCAGGATGCCGAAGAGGTTGCCGCTCATGCCGCTGAACAGTTTGAGGAAGAGGTATGAGCCAAAATTGGTGATATTGCTGCTGCCTGAGGCGGCGCGCAGCAAAAACCCTGCAAGCGCAAAAAACAGGATGATGAGTACACAGGGCAACAGGCTTTGTATGGCCACGTTGAACAGGTATTCGGCCCCCGAGGTGTGCAGTTTTTCAAAGCGGCCAACCAGGCGCAGAATCCAGCGGAAGGCTATGCAGGAGAGCAGGGTGATACACATGGCGGTGAAAACCCATTCGGCGTTAAAAATATAGGCGTCGCTGCTTTCCATCCCGCCGCAAAAAGCCAGGTACGAGCACACCGCCACAAGGGGGTAGAGCAGGAAATAGTCGGCCTCGGCCTGTATGCCGTAGGAGAGGCTGATGGTGACGGCCAGCACCATGGCCAAAGAGCCAAGCGTAACCGAATACACGGTGGTAAGTATGGTGACGAGGGCCCCCCCGAAAAGGGAGCGGATAAAGTTCTGGTATGCTTCGTTTGGGAAGTTTAGAAAAAGCAGGCAAAACGAACCCAAAATCAAAAACGGAATGGCCAGTGTTAACCCATTCCGAATGGCGCGGGGAAATATGGATGTTTTAAGCCGCGAAACAAATAAATGTAGGGACATGGGGCTCTCCTTACATGGGGAAAATATTTGCCATATTTTTACCATACCAAACCATTATACACGTAATTTATATAGCTGTGAATCTTTTTTGGTAAATTGTTTTTGTAACAGGCTGTGCCATAATTGCAGGGCGGGGCGCTTGCACGCCAGGGCGTTTTGCCGTATAATGAAAAACGTCTAGCGACTTAACTTAGGTGAAGGAGGCAGTCTCATGGCATTGTCTGCACTAGGGCAGATACCGCTTTACACGGCCGCAGCTTTGGAAAATACCGCAGTGGCGGCTACACCCTCCATACCGGTGGTAGTGCTTACCGGTTTATCGCTTGTTTTTGGCATTTTGGTCATCCTGTATTTGGTTCTTTTAAGCCAGGGCCGAATTTTTAAGGGAATTGACGCCAAAAAGCGCGCGCGGTTGGAAGAGGAAAAACGGGCAGAGCAGGCGGCGCTGCCCATTGCTGAAACAGCCCCCGCAGCCCAGGCTGTGGTGCTAACGCCCCCAAGAGCCCAGCCCCAAACCGAGGGGATTCCCCCCGAGGTGGTGGCGGCCATTGCCGCCGCTGTGGCCGAGGTAGGGGAGGGGCAGTACACCTTACAAAGTATTACACCCGCTGCGGCCCCGGTTTTGGGCCAGGCGGCCTGCCGCAAGGCCGAAAGGCGCGGACAGTGGGGTTTTGCCGGTGTGATTGCCAGCACCGAGCCTTTTTAAGGGGGATATTGAATGAGTGAATTTCTGAATACTGTGGCTTCCATCTGGCAAAACTCCGGTTTTGTGGGAATATTTCAGAATCCGCTTTACCTTGTGATGATTGCCGTGGCCTGCCTTTTGTTGTACCTGGCCATTGTGCATGAATTCGAGCCGCTTTTGCTACTGCCCATCGCCTTTGGCATGTTGCTTGCCAACCTGCCCTTTGGCGAAATTATCCACATGCAGTATTTTATTGATGTGACCGGCACGCAAGACCCCTCGCTGTACCCGATGTTTGGTGAGATACTGCACGGCGGGGGCCTTGCCGATATGCTGTACCTAGGTGTAAAGTTGGGCATCTACCCGCCGCTGATCTTTTTGGGAATTGGCACCATGACGGACTTTGGCCCGCTGATTGCAAACCCCAAAAGCCTGCTGCTGGGCGCGGCCGCCCAATTTGGTATTTTTGTGGCCTTTATTGGCGCAAGTCTTTTGGGCTTTACTGGCCCGGAGGCGGCCTCAATTGGCATCATCGGCGGGGCCGACGGCCCCACGGCCATCTATGTTACCACAAAGTTGGCCCCGCGGCTGCTTGGCTCGGTGGCGGTGGCCGCCTATAGCTATATGGCGCTGGTGCCCATTATTCAGCCGCCGTTTATGAAGCTGCTTACCACCAAAAAAGAGCGTGGCGTTGTTATGAAGCAGCTGCGCGAGGTCTCGCGTACCGAGCGCATCATCTTCCCCATTGCCGTAACCATTATCGTCTGCCTCATACTGCCCACGGCCACGCCGCTTATCGGTATGCTGATGCTGGGCAACTTGATGCGGGAATCGGGCGTGGTGGAACGGATTAACAAAACCGCCGGCAATGAACTGATGAACATCATCACCATATTCCTGGGCGTTTCGGTGGGCTGTACCACCAGCGCCGATACCTTCCTTACCTTGGACACCCTGATGATAGTGGGCCTTGGGCTGGTGGCCTTTATGTTTGGCACCATTGGCGGGATATTGCTGGGCAAGCTGATGTATGTGATTACCAAAGGGCAGGTGAACCCGCTGATTGGCTCGGCCGGGGTTTCGGCCGTGCCCATGGCGGCCCGGGTTTCGCAAAAGGTGGGGGCGAAGGAAAACCCCAGCAACTTTTTGCTGATGCACGCCATGGGCCCCAATGTGGCCGGCGTAATTGGCAGCGCCGTTGCGGCGGGTATTATGATTAATATTTTTAAGTAGAGTGAACCTTGTATAAAAATGGAAGCCGCCCCCGGTTGTAGCTGGGGGCGGCTTCATTGTGACCCCATTCTGCTTTTGCCTAAAGCAGAATGGGGGCGAATTATGCCTCTGGGGCAGTGGCATCTAAAAATTTCATCTGGGGAAATCGTATGTCCAGTACGTAGTCTTTTACGCCAACCTCGGCATCTACAATTTGGTAGTAACGCCGTTTGCCCTTTTGGCAAAGTACCGCGTACAGGGGTTTATAGACGAGATTGACACTGGGAAATTCAAATTCTGGATACATATGGTATTTGCGAAAACACTGTTTGCGCAAAAATTCCTGCACCCGGTCACAGGCCTGGGCCTTTGAATAGTTCGCGGCCACAATTTCGTAGCGCTTGACTTCAGTTTTTTGGGTCTCTGGCAAACCTTGCAACTGCTGTACAATGCCAAACCCTCCCTCTACCACCATGCGGTCAAAAAGTTGCCGCCCTTTGGGGTTGCCCAGTAAGGGTAGATGCATCTTGGCCGAAACACAGTAATAAGGGTTATAGAACAAGCGACATTTCAAAACGTCAATTTTCTGTGGGCCACCCCGTAGTTTGTCGGCTACTTTACCCAGCAAGCCATTGTTTTCGGTGCTGCAAAATTCTACAGCTGCCCTGGGTGTAAGGCGTGTTTGGGTGCATTCAATCATCATATGCGGCATCCCCCATTAGCATAGTTCCCATTAAACCCCCCTTGCTTACAGCCCGTCGGCCTCAAAAAATGTATGGAGTGCTTCATGGGGTGTTGCGGCAGTGTACCGCGATACAACCAGCATAACCACTAACGATACGGCAGAGCCGATGACGGCGGGCCAAATGCCCAAAACAAAATCGTTTAAGTTTCCATGCATGGCATAGCCCATTACATACCAAATAATGGTTGCGCTGGCTCCGGTAATAATACTCCATAAACCGCCTGCGGGGGTTATTTTACGGGACCATAGGCCAAAAAGAAGGGGGAAGGTGAACGCGCCCGCCATAATGCTGAAACCCATAGTGATGATCCACAAAATGGCATCGGGTGGTTTGATGGCGACCAAAACCCCACAGAGCCCCAGCACAATAATGGTAATGCGCCCTGCGTTGACGGCCGCTTTATCGTTGCCACCTTTTTTTAGGGCCTTAACCCAGATGTTATTGACAAAGATGGAACTGGACATCAGAAGCACAGAGTCGATGGTAGACATCATGGCACCCAGTGCTGCCGCCAAAATAACACCACCTACCAGCGGGGGCAGAAAGTTGGAAATCAAGTTTGGAAGCGCCATATCAGAGGATGCCAAATTGGGGAATAAAGCCATGGAGCAGATGCCAAGAACGGTTACGCCAATATAGACAAAACTTTGAAAGCAGACAGACCAAACCAAAGATTTTTTAAGTTTTTGTGGCTGTGTGGTGGTTTGAAACCGGGTGATTGCACCGGGCTGCCCCCCAATTTGATAAAATCCCCAAACCAAAAAACCGGAGATAATCCACAATAGGGGTTTTCCACCGCCATCCATGGTGGCAAAGGCCGCGTTATTTATGCGGTAGGCCTCCATGGCGCTGCCCATACCCCCGGCAGCAGGCACAACAATAGGAAGGAGAATGATGAAGCCAACAATCATAAGGGCGCCCTGAATCAGGTCTGTCCAAGCTACGGCGAACATGCCGCCAATAAGCGTGTATATTATAACAATGAGGCTAAAGATAAAGATGGTGGCAAGGTAGGGGATACCGATGATGGTTTCAAAGGCTGTTCCGGCGGCTTTTAGCTGTGCCGTTAAAACCGGAACGGTGGAGACGATGACGATAATGGAAGAAATAAGGCCGGCTTTTTTACCAAAACGGGATTCAAATAAATCGGTAACGGTAAGTGCCTTAAGCCGGTTAGAAACCTTGCAAACCCTATCGCCCACCAGCACATAGCTGAACCACGGGGCTGCTGCCGAGGCAAGGTTTGAAGGAATGTAGGCGAAGCCGGTGGCGTGAACGGTGCCAACACATCCAAGGTATGAACTGCCACTCATCTGGGTGGCAGAGTAAGAAAAACCAATTACCGAAGCAGGCAATTTATCCTTGGCAAGAAAATAATCCGATTCCGATTTGTTGCGCTTGGAAAAGATGATGCCAATGGCCAGTAAAGAAGCAAAGTACAAGGAGATAATGATGATGTATTGTGCAGTAACACTCATGGGTATGCCTCCTTCCCTTTTATCGATTGGTTTTTACAAAAAAGATGCAGGCCGCAATAACGAATAGATAACCACCAAAGGCCATGATAAACGAGGGCAAATCCATGCCCCAGATGATTGGCCGGCCATGCGGTATACAAATCAAAATGGTGCCTATGACAAAATAGACCACAATCATCAGTATAAGAGATACAAGGGGAAATGTGCCTTTTTTCTTCATTGGGATACCTCCTTTTACATGGGTAGAACGGCCTTATGGGAGACCTAGGAAAAGACAGCGCCTGGCTACCATACCTGCTGTAACATGCGTAAAACATTACCTCCCATTACTTTTGCGATGTCGGCCTCGCAGTAGCCATGTTGAATGAGCCAATAAAGAATGTTGTAGGAGCTTTCGGTGGCGTTTTCTATGTGCTTTACATAGGGCACTTCGGGGAACTCATCGATGGTGCCGTCTGGCTTGCGCTTTGCAAAAGCTGTGGTGATGGACATGTGGCTGTTAAAAGCATGGTGCAGCCCTACATGGTCTCCAAACAGGGTATCGGGGCCAAATGCCACATGGTCGATGCCAACCAGGTTTTTTATATATTCAAAGTGCGCCATGTAGGATTCCAGCCCGTGTGTGCGAATATCTTCGGTGATGGTTGTGTGTGGGGCGGCCTCAATGCCAACTACGCCACCCTTGTCGGCGCAGGCCTTTAAAACATCATCGGTTTGCAGCCGGCGGCTGTTCCAAAGTGCCCGGGCGCCCACATGGGAGATGAAAATGGGTTTTTCAGATGCGGCAATGGTGTCCAGCGTGGTTTGGGGGCCGCAATGGGCACAGTCAATCGCCATGCCAATTTTGTTCATTCGCTCCACCACCTCATGGCCAAAAGCCGTCAGCCCGCCATCACGGTTTTCTTTAAGGCCGCTGCCCAGTGCGTTGGATTCACTGTAGGTGATGCCCATAGCCCGCACGCCAAAGCCGTACAAAATATCAACCCGGTCAACCTCGTTTTCTAAAATAGCCGCCCCCTCCACCACGGGTATCCAGGCCACCTTGCCCTCTGCTTTGGCGCGGGCAATGTCTGAAACTCTTTCACATTTTATCAAAAAGTCTTGGTGGGCAATATCGGCAAGGCGCATTCCCAAATCGTAAAGAATGTCGTCCCACTTCCAGCCGTGCTTGGAGGTGATGACGCAAAAGCCGTCCATCAGGTTGTCAAACACGCAGTCCCAGTTCGCTTCTGCAAGCGCTTCATAGGCCGTGAAAGAGCGCCCCTCCCGCACATAGTCGAATGTTTGCCAGATGTCTTTTGGAAAACAATAGGGGTGCTCGTGCAGGGAGACCATGGGGTGTTTTTCGGCAATTTGCCGGGCAATCTGCGCCTCTTCCTCTGTTGCGGGCAAAAGTTCGTTTTTGCCCGCAAACATGTTGTGCTGTGGTGCCATGTCAAATTCTTTATAATCTTTGCCGGGGCTTAGGTACTGGTACGCCTGGTAGCCGTTGTATCCCTCTTTCCGCTTCATAAGAACCTCCCTTTACACTTCGCCATATGGCAAAATTTATATATACTGCATAAATTATTGTAACCAATAAAATTGTTTTTGTGAATAAATATGGTGTTGGGAATTGCGCATCCAGCCTTGTGTTTTACGCAACGCACCCCAGTTTTGCCACGGCAAAACTGGGGTGCGCGTACTGGCGTGTGGTTTACATCTCTCGGGCAATATCGGATATAAGCTGAATAAAATGGCTGTGGGCCTGTTTTTCGGTGCAGATGACCGAGGTAATAATCTCTGCTTCGTTGCCGGTTTCCAGGGGAATATCAATAAGGTTTTGACACTCAGAGCAACTGGGGCACAGGCAGGTACCTATGTAATAGGCTTCAGAGGAATGCAGATAGTGAAACAACTGGCCGCGTTCTCGTATTAAAATGCGCTTGCGTACCAGCCCAAAATGCGCGGCATTTGGGTTTGAATAGTCATTAAAGTAGCTTAAATTCTCATCGATGAAATAAATGCGTGCATAAGGGGCAAGCTCCTTTTCGCTTACTGTGGTACACCCGCGCAAAGGGTGGCTGCTGGATACCAGCACGTGGGATTTGACCCGGCTTATCACAACTTCTTTTAGCAGTTCACTTTTTATACGTGCTGCAATTTTGGCGGCATTTGTGCTGTTGTATTGAATGACGCCAAGCGGGTAGCGGCACCGGGACATGGCGTTCAATACCTCTTCAACAGAATTGTATGAATCGGATATAATATCTACAAAATCATAATCATTCACAATTTGGTTAAACAGGGTAATTACCGCCTGGTTGGCCATGGAGTTGTGGTGCAATGCAATGCGAAAAGAAAAAACATCCTGGGGAAGGGTTTCCAGGTGAAAACGGTTTTCAAAGGAGGAAACGCTGTTGAGAACCGGTTCGGCCCAGGCAATAAAATCTTGCCCTTGTTTTGTAAGCTGCATTCCGCAGCTGCTGCGCTCAAATATCACAATGGATAATTGATCTTCTATTTTTTTAAGTTGGCGGCTTAACTGAGAGGGGGAGATAAAATTGATTTGTGCGGCGCGTGTTATAGAACCGTAGGTGACAATGTCGTAGATGTGTTTCAGAACCTGTGTATCCATTGGGCCGCTCCTTTTCCGGCATTTTCAGAACTTGAATATTCTATACCACACCGGTAGGCCTCAGGTCAAATAGCGTGTGCAATAAAGCACACAAAACTTGTGCTTTGAAAGATTTGCCGCTACAATTTGGGTAGAATGGTGAAAGAACGGTTTGGGGCACACAGGCATACAGAAAGGGGAAATGGCAGTGAGAGAAACGGTATTGGATTTTTATGAGGCGCTGCATCGAATGCCGGAGCCTGCGCTGCAGGAGGTGAAAACCAGTGCCTATCTTGCCGGTAAACTGTGCAGTTTTGGCCTGGAGGTAAGGCAGGGGCTTGGCGGCAGTACCGCTCTTATCGGGGTGGTTCCGGCGCGTGTACCCGGCCCGGTTGTAATGCTGCGGGCCGATATGGACGCACTGCCCTACCAAGATTCCTGTGGAAACACCTTTATGCGGCACACCTGTGGCCACGATGCCCATGCGGCTATGGTGCTGGCCTGTGGCCGGGAGGTGCATGAAGCTGGAGGGCTGCCGGCAGGCGAGCTGCGGCTGTTGTTTCAGCCGGCGGAAGAGACGATGCAAGGGGCCAAGGCTGTGATTTCTACCGGGTTACTGGAGGATGTGGACGCGCTTGTTGGCATTCATCTGCGCCCAAAAGAAGAGGCGGAACTGCACTGTGCTACCCCGGCCCTTTGCCACGGGGCTGTTTGCAGCCTGGTTCTGAACATACGGGGAAGGTGTGCGCACGGAGCCAGGCCTTATTTGGGGATAAACCCCATTGATGCCACCGCACTTGCCATAACCGCAGTTAACGCCATTCATATGCCGGAAGGTTTTTCCCACTCGGTTAAAGCCACCCAAATATCCTCGCTGGGAGAAGCCCGCAACAGCATTCCCGAATGCGTGATTGTGTGTTTTGACCTGCGCGCCGCTACAAACCGGGGGATGCAGGCATTACTTGAAAAAACCAGGGCCGCGGCTGCAAGCGCAGCCGCGGCAGTGGGTGCCATGTGTGAAGAAAAAAGTGCAGAGGGCTCTGACGCGGCGGAATATGACCCCCTGCTTGTGGAACTGGCGAATGAGGCCATTGTGAAGGTGCTGGGCAAGGCCATGCCGCCGCTGCACACATCCGGCGGGGAGGATTTTCATTTTTACCACACCTTGGCCGGGCGGCGCACCGTATACATCGGTTTGGGTGCAGGCATGAAAAAAGGCCTGCACGCTTCAGATATGACATTTGACCCGGTAGCCCTAAAGGAGGGGGCAGAAATTTTAAAGCAGCTTGCCTGTGGAATTGCCCTAAAAGGTCGCGCCGGCTCTTTATAGAAAAGAAAAAATAACGTGCAGAAAAATGAAAAGTTCGACACAGGCCCTGCCATGACAAAGAATTGAACCTTTTTTCGCATTGATTTCTATGGTATACTGTTTTAGAACAGTATATTTTGCCTATAAACCCTGGGAGAGAGCATGGAAGCATTGCAAGAAAAGTTTATTGCCCTGCGCAAACAGTACCTGGAAGGCCGCTTTGCGGGGCTGAACGAGGTACAGCGCCGGGCGGTTTTTACCACCGAAGGCCCTTTGCTTATTTTGGCGGGGGCGGGCAGCGGCAAAACCACCGTACTGGTAAACCGCATTGCCTGCCTGATTTTATTTGGGAAAGCCTACACCAGCACCCTGCTTGCCCATAGCG
The DNA here is from genome assembly GCA_964550985.1 of uncultured Oscillospiraceae bacterium. Taxonomy (GTDB): domain Bacteria; phylum Bacillota; class Clostridia; order Oscillospirales; family Ruminococcaceae; genus JAAYCI01. Next base: position 15,542 of record CAZKBM010000017.1, on the reverse strand, counting down.
TGGGGGAGGCCGAAGTTTCCGAGTTAGAGGCCTGCTTACAAAATAAAACGCCGCCTTCGTCCCGCCTTGCGGGCCTTTTGGTGGCAGAGCCCGTGCGGCCATGGAATATCCTGGCCATCACCTTTACCAACAAGGCGGCGGGGGAGTTAAAAAGCCGCCTTGCTTCCCTTTTGGGGCAGGAGCTTGGGGGGGAGGTAAATGCCTCCACCTTCCATTCGGCCTGTGTGCGCATACTGCGCAAAGATGGCGAGCGCCTGGGTTTTGCCAGGGGCTTTACCATCTACGATGCCGACGACCAGCAGCGTGTGCTGAAAGAGATTTACAAAAACCAGAATATAGACGATAAGTTTTTGGCGGTGCGGGCGGCGGCTGGGGCCATTGGGCGGCTGAAAGACCGCATGATTGCCCCAAAAGAGGCGGCCGAGGAGGCCAAGGACACGCGTGAAAAGCTGGTGGCCCAGGTGTATGCCGCCTATGCAAAGCGCTGCAAAGATAATGGCGCCATGGATTTTGACGACCTCATCTACTATACCGTGCGTCTGTTGCGCGAGCACAAAGAGGTGCGCGACTACTACCAAAGCCGCTACCGCTATATTTTGGTGGACGAATACCAGGATACCAGTGTGGCGCAGTTCCAGCTTGTCAGCCTTTTGTGCGGCGCGGGGCAGAATATCTGCGTGGTGGGGGATGACGACCAGAGCATCTACCGCTTCCGCGGGGCTACCATTGAAAATATTTTGAGTTTTGAGCAGCATTTTCCCGGCGCACAGGTGATACGCCTGGAGCAAAACTACCGTTCCACCGGTAACATACTGGACGCCGCCAACTGTGTGATACAAAACAACGCAGGGCGTAAGGGCAAAACCCTGTGGACGGATGCCGGACGCGGCGAAAAGGTGCGCCATTACCTGGCCGAAAACGAGCAGGATGAGGCGGCCTATATTGCCATAACCATAGAGCGCAATCTCGAAAAAGGGGCAAAACTGAGCGACCACGCCGTGTTGTACCGGATGAACGCGCAGTCCAGCCCGGTGGAAAACTATTTTACACGCGCGGGTATCCCCCATAAAATTGTGGGGGGCCTGCGCTTTAACGACCGTAAGGAGATCAAAGACATCCACGCCTACATGAGCATAGTCTCCTCCCCGCAGGACGACTTGCGCTTGCGGCGAATTATCAATGAACCATCGCGTAAAATAGGGGCCGCCACCGTAGATAAGATAGCCGAGATAGCGGCGGGCCTTGGCCTGCCCATGCTGGAGGTGATACGGGACGCGGGGCAGTACCCGGCCTTGGCCCGCGCCCAAAAGGCCCTGGAGGGCTTTTATGGGGTGTATGAAAAGCTGCTGCAGGCCGAAACGGAACTGCCGCTGGAGGAATTTGCCGCCGAGGTGCCCGAGATAACGGGTTACCGCCGGATGTTGGAGGCGCTGGGCGACGAGGGGGCCACAAGGCTGGAAAATATTGGGCAGTTCATCTCCAATGTAAAAACCTATGCCGATATGAACGGCGATGAGGCGAGCTTGGAGGGCTATTTAGAGGAGATAGCCCTGATTTCCGATTTGGACAGTTACGATGAGAGTGTAGAAAAAGTGGTGCTGATGACCCTGCATAGCGCCAAGGGGCTGGAGTTCCCCTATGTGTTCATTGTGGGGCTGGAGGAGAGCATCTTCCCCAGCGAGATGAGCCGCTGGGCGCCTGAAGATTTGGAAGAGGAGCGCCGGCTTTGCTATGTGGGGCTTACCCGGGCCAAAAAGGAATTGACCCTTTCCAGCGCGGCTACCCGTTTGCTATACGGTCAAACGCGGCGCAACGCCCAAAGCCGCTTTATTGAGGAAATTGGCCCAGAATATGTGGAGGCCGAGCAATCCCCGAGGCTGGCAAGCGGCCAGCGGATGCAGGGCTATTCCCCCTTTGGGCAGCAACAGCGTGGCTTTGGCGGCGTAGGCCAAGGCGGCTACTTGGATAAGGCCTATAACCGCGGCCCGGTCTCGGGCCAGGGGGCGGGCGGGGCGGCAAGGCCTGTGCAAAGCGCAGGCGGGCGTTTTGCGGGCAGCCTTTCCTCTGCGCCGCGGCCAAAAAGCACGGGCCTGCTGTTTGCGGCGGGGGACCGTGTAAAGCACAAGGTGTTTGGCCTTGGCACCGTTTGCAAGGTAACCCCTGTGGGGGGCGATAACCTGGTGGAGATAGATTTTGAAAAGGTGGGGCGCAAAAAAACAATGGCAAATTTTGCCCCGCTGGAAAAGATTGAGGGGCCTTAGTGTTTTACTGTAGTAAGCGGCAGGCGCCGCAAACACACCCAATACCCCGGCTGTAGGAGGCCAAAACCATGAAAGTGAAGCTGATTGCCCACACCCCAAACCCAGAGCAGGTGGTGGCTGCGGCGGCAAAGCTGTGTTATTCAAACGCAGGGATAGAGGAACTGCTAGAGGGCCTGAGCCCCCAAAAAAGCCGTGAGTTTGTGGAGATGCTGGCGGGCCTTGGCCACGAGAGCCCCACCGAACACGCCAGCTTTACCTTTGCCATGGAAGGGGTGAGCCGGGCGCTGCTTGCGCAGATTACCAGGCACCGCATCGCCTCGTTTAGCGTGCAGAGCCAGCGTTATGTACAAATGGACGATTTCAGCTTTGTAACCCCGCCCGAGGTGGCCGAGCTACCCGAGGCCAAGGCCCTGTTTGATAAAGCCATGCAAGAGGAGGCCGCCCTGTACGAGGAGATGACCGCCCTTCTGCGGCAGAGGCACCGCGCCGCCTTTTTGGACGAAGGAATGAGCGAAAAGCAGGCCGAGGTAAAGGCCCAGAAAAAAGCCATAGAGGACGCGCGCTTTTTGCTGCCAAATGCCTGCACCACCAAAATGATTGTGACAATGAACACCCGAAGCCTGCTGCATTTTTTTCGCCTTCGCTGCTGTGCCCGCGCCCAATGGGAGATACATGACCTGGCCGATGAGATGCTGCGCCAGGTGTGCGCCGTTGCGCCCGCGCTGTTTGCAAAAGCGGGCCCGGCTTGCGCGGGGGGCGCCTGCAGCGAGGGCAAAATGACCTGTGGCAAGGCGGCCGAGGTGCGGCTGCGCTATGCCGCCCTGCGCGGCCAGGAAGGCGGGGAGGGAGACGCATGAGCGGGAAGCTATTTGTGATAGATGGGCTGGATGGCAGCGGCAAAGCCACCCAGCGCAGCCTTTTGGAAGACCGTTTGACCGCCGAGGGCATCAGCCTGCGGGGGCTATCTTTCCCCAATTACAGCAGCCCTTCCAGCGCGCTGGTAAAGATGTACCTTTCGGGTGATTTTGGCACCCGGCCCGGCGATGTGAACGCCTATGCGGCCTCAGCCTTTTACGCGGTGGACCGCTACGCGGGCTTTAAAGAGGACTGGGGTGCTTTTTATAACACCGGTGGCCTGCTGCTGGCCGACCGCTACACAACCTCGAATTTAATACATCAGTGCGCAAAATTGCCGAGCAAAGAATGGGCCGCTTTTGCCGCTTGGCTGGAAGAATTTGAATATGAAAAACTGGGCGTGCCCAAACCCAGCGCGGTATTCTATTTGGATGTTGAGCCTGATGTGAGCCAGGATTTACTGGAACAGCGCTATCAGGGCAAGGATAAGCGGGATATCCATGAGCGCGATACCGACTACCTGGCCGCCTGCCGTAAAGCCGCGCTTTGGTGCGCAGGGCAGCTTGGCTGGGCACGGGTGGCCTGTACCCAAAACGGGGCCATGCGCCCCAAAGAAGAAATACACGAGGAACTATACCGTTTGGTAAAGGAGATAGTATGATTTTTAGTGACGTGAAGGTGGAGGACGCAAAATGGGCCGTGCCTCTGCTGGAGGCAAACGGATACCGTAGTTGTGAATTTGCCTTTGTGAATATCTATATATGGAAAAAGGTGATTTGTACACAAATTGCCCGTTTTGAAAATTACCTGGTGGTGCGGTATGATTACGGCGGCGAGCACGTCCACTACCAGTTCCCCAGTGGAACGGGAGAGCTAAAACCCGTGATGGACGCCATTTTGCAGGATGCGCGGGAGAGGGGGAAAAAACCCGTCATCTCCACCATACCCGAAGAGCGCGTGGCTGAACTGGAGGCCCTGTACCCCGGCTACTTCCGTTTTGATAACCCCCGCGGGCAAAGCGATTATATCTACCTGGCCAGCGACCTTGCCAACCTGCCGGGGCGTAAATACCAAAAAAAGCGCAACCATTGCTCTAAATTTGAAAGGATGTACCCCAGCTGGGAATTTTGCGAAATTTCGGGCACCGCGCTGGACTGTGTGTGTAAATTTAACGACCGCTGGTGTAACCTGTACGATAACCGCGGCGACGAGGGGATAGAGCGCGAGCACCGCGCCATTGAGCAGGCCTGCCGCCATTATGCCGAACTGCGCCTGAAAGGCGGGTATTTGCGGGTGGATGGTGAGGTGGTGGCTTTCTCGTTTGGCAGCCCCTTGGGCAAGGATATGTTTGTAACCCATGTGGAAAAGGCCCTTTACGACGTAAATGGCGCCTATGCGATGATCAACCGCGAGATGGCCCGCCATTTTGGCGCCGATTACACCTATATCAACCGGGAAAATGATGTGGACGAAGAGGGCCTGCGGGAGGCAAAACTCTCCTACAGCCCAGTGATGATGGTGGATAAATACCACGCTGAGCCCATAAACTGGGAGGGTTGATGCCGATGCTTTGCCGAAAAGCCACAAAGGCCGACCTGGCCCCCGCAAACGAAATTTGGACAGAGGCTTTTGGGGGCGAAGCCGGCGAGGCCGAGTATTACATAAACGGTTTTGTAGGGCTGGAAAACCAATTTGTGGCCGAAGAAGCCGGAGAGGTGATTGCCCTGCTTTCGGCGGTGCCCTGTGTGTATGGAAGCTGGCGGGGGGCCTACTTTTTTGCGCTGGCAACCAAAACCCGCTGCCGGGGCCGGGGCGTTATGGCCCGCCTGATGGCCTATGCCGAAGAGGCCTGTAAGCACGCGGGGCTGCATTTTAGCTGCCTTATACCGGCCAGTGGCTCTCTGTTTGGCTATTACGAAAAACAGGGCTACCACACGGTGTTTTTACGGGCGCTTTGCGTGGCGGCGGCTGGCCTTGGCGGGCTGGTGGCCACGTACAGCGAAAAACCCTTGGAGGCGCAGGCCCTAGACGGGCTGCGCCGGCACTACCTGCCCGGTGGAGCCTTGCAGTTTGAGCCCCGGCCCCTTGGGTATCTTTTGGAGATGCCGGCAGGGGAGGGCTATACGCTTGGGGTAACCGCCGGGGCCTATGCCGTATACAAAAAGCAGGGGCAGGTTTTGGCCCTGGCCGAATGTATGGCCGCAGACGAGACCGAGGCCAAAGCCTTGATTTTGGCGCTATGTAGCGCCCGAGGCTGCCAAACGGCGGCCCTTACCCTGCCCCCCCAAAGTGACCTTTTTGCGGGGAGAGGGTGGCTGCAACCCGCTGCACAGGTAAAAGCCTTTACGGCGGAGCCGGCCCTGCAAAACCTCTACCTGCGCTTTGGGCTGGATGAGGTATTTGTAAAAGAGTATGAGCGGCTGGAAGATTTTTGTAAGCACGAACAGGGCGGGTAACACCCCTAAGCCAAAGCGAGAGAGGAGCGCCGCGGATGGAAAAGAAAGCTTTTGTGTTTTTGGCCGAGGGGTTTGAAGAGGTGGAGGCTATAACCCCGGTGGATTTGCTGCGCCGCGCAGGCGTGGAGGTTACGACGGTGGGGGTGGGTGGCCAAACGGTAACCGGCGCGCACGGCATACCCGTTGTGGCCGATGTACCGGCAGAGGGTTTTGTGCTGCCGAAGGACGCCGCCCTGGTGGTATTGCCGGGCGGTATGCCGGGCACGGTAAACCTTGGCAAAAGCCCGGTGGTGAAAAGCGCCTTACATGCCGCCGCAGGGCAGGGGGCGGTGATAGCGGCCATCTGTGCCGCCCCTACAGTGCTTTGGCAGGAGGGGCTTTTGCAGGGCAAGCGCTTTACGGCCTTTCCCGGTAAGCTGGAAAACGCCACCGGCGCTGCGGTGGAAACCGATGGCAACTTGGTTACGGCCCGCAGCGCGGGCGTGGCGCTGGCCTTTGCCCATGCGCTGATAAAAGCCCTGCTGGGAGGGCGGGCAGCCGATGAAACCCTGGCTCAAACCCACCCTTAAAGCGGCGGCCTGCGGCGGGTATGCAAAACTGGCCCCGCATCTGCCGGGCTTGCAAAACCCCCATTTCTTTAGTAATATAGAATGGTATACCATGGAATGCGTTTTTAGCAGTCTCTCGAATAATGGCGCGGTAAGCTTTTGTTAGAAATGGTTATGCAGCGTTTGTTTTAGCCCATATTTATGCGTTAGGTTTTGTGAATTTGCCGTAAAGTTACAGCAGGTGAAAGCTGATTTTGGAGGATAGGGAATGGCAGCACAGAAGTACAGGGCCGGTGGCAACCGGCCGCCCAACAAAACCGACAGGATACGTAAGGCGGCCGATGACGATTACGAAGAGAATGATGGTTATGACGAATATGAGGAATATGACGATGACTACGACGACGACCTGGCTAGGCGCCGCGCGGGTCGTGGCTGCCTCATAGCCTTTTTGGCAGTGCTTGCCGTTATTGTGGGGGTGGGCCTGTTCTTCTTTTTCTCCATCAAAAGCGAGATGGATGGCAAAAAGGCAACGGCCACCGAAACCGTTACCATGGATGTGGTGCGGGGCAGTTCTGGCCGTACCATTGGCGAGCAACTAGAGGAAGCCGGGCTGATTTCCAACGCAACCATCTTCCGCTTTTACACCCGGTTTGGGGGTACAAATAACGTGTTCCAAGAGGGCCGCTTCTATGTGGAGCCCGGTATGAGTTACGATGAGATTATTGAGGTGCTCTCCCAGCCGCCGCCGCCCAGAGAGACCGTGCGCGTCACCTTCCCCGAGGGGAGCACGGTGCTGCAGTTTGCCAGCATTGCCGAGGAGGCTGGCGTGTGTTCGGCCACAGATTTTGTGGAGGCCGCAAACGACCTTGCGCGCTATTCCGATATCGACGTGATTGCCCGCATTTTGGCCGAAGGGCAAGACCCCGACACCTTTATGCCCGCCGAGGGCTATTTGGCCCCCAACACCTATGAGTTTTATGTTGATGATTCGGCGGAAAATGTGGTTCGGAAACTGTATGAGCAGTTCAATGCCGAGATGACTGACGAGATGTATGCCCGCATGGAAGAACAGGAATTGACGGTGATTCAGACAATCACCCTGGCCAGCTTGATTGAAGAAGAGGCAGGCCTGCCCGAAAACCAGCCCGGCGTTGCAGGTGTATTTTGGAACCGCCTGCGTGGCGACTTGCAGGATACCGACTTTGAACGCCGCACCATGGGCAGTGACGTCACCTTCTATTACATCAGAGACTGGATAGCCCGCGACTACGGCGGCAACTACGAAGATGTGCCTAAAAATCTCTTCTACGCCTATTACAGCGGCGATGAGGACCCCAAAACCCGCGAGGGTTTGCCCGCAGGGCCCATCTCTAACCCCAGCCAAACGGCCATACAGGCGGCGCTAAACCCCGAAGAGAGCAACTACTACTATTTCCTTACCGATTTTTACGGTACATACTACTATGCCCGCACCTATACCGAACACCAGCGCAACATAGCCACCATGGAGCAAAAAAATGCGCAGTATGAAGAGGAACAGGCTGCCGGAACGGCCGAGGGCGGCGAAGAAGCCGCCGCGGCCTAAGGCATACCCATAGAGCAAATTGCCTTAACATAAAGGTAAGCTGCTCTTGGCAAAAACGGCGAATGGCTACGTTCGCATCACCTATAGTAAGTTAACCCGCTATAAGGAGGAGAACCGCCCTGAATACCGAACTGCTTAGCCCTGCCGGAGATATGGAATGCCTGCGCTTTGCACTTGCCTATGGCGCAGACGCCGTATATCTGGGCGCGAAGGAGTTTGGAATGCGCTCCTCCTGCGAGAATTTTACTGAAGAACAGCTTTTTACCGCGGCGCAGCTTTGCCATGCCCGCGGTAAAAAGCTGTTTTGTACGCTAAACACCCTGCCCAGTTGTGAGGAGATTGACGCCTTGCCAAACACCATAACGGCGGCGGCAAGCGCCGGGGTGGACGCCTTTATTGTGGCGGATTTAGGCGTGCTGGGGCTTGTGAAAAAGCATACGCCAAAGGTAGAAATTCATTTATCCACCCAGGCGGGCATTACAAACCACGCCGCCGCAAACCAGGCCTACGCCCTTGGGGCAAAACGCGTGGTGCTGGCGCGGGAACTCAGCCTCATGGAGATAGCCCGTATACGCAGTGCCACCCCAAAGGATTTGGAGATTGAGGTGTTTGCCCACGGAGCCATGTGCATGAGCGTCTCGGGCCGGTGTTTGCTCTCTAACTACCTGGCGGGGCGTGACGCAAACCGCGGGCGCTGCGCCCAAAGTTGCCGCTGGAAATACGGCTTGATTGAGGAAAAGCGTCCTGGGGAAGTGTACGAACTGGGCCAGGATGAGTACGGAAGCTATATTTTAAGTGCCGACGATTTGTGCACCGCCCCGTTTTTGGATAGGCTTTTGGAGGCCGGGGCCAGCAGCCTGAAGATAGAGGGCAGGGGAAAAAGTTTTTATTATGTGGCCACAGTAACGGCGGCCTACCGCGCCGCGATAAACGCCGCCCATAACGCCGGTGCGGGCGGCTATATCTGCCCCCGCTTTGCGGCGGAAGAGCTGGAAAAAGTTTCCCACCGGCCCTATTCCAGCGGCTTCTTTTTGGGGCGGCAGGGCGCTACCCAAAGCCCTAAGCAGGGAGGGTATATTCGCAATTGGCAGGTGGCCGGTGTGGTTGAAGAACAAAAAGAAGGCCGCCTGCATTGCCGCCAGCGGGGGAAGTTTACCCTGGGTGAGGAGCTGGAGCTATTGCTGCCCGGGGGCCGGGCGGTATTGTTTACCCCCCAAAACATCCTGAATGAAGAGGGCGCCGAGATACCCTCGACGCCCCATACCAAAATGGCCTATTCCATACCCGCGCCAAACGGGGAAAATGTGCCCGCCCTTGCCTTGCTGCGGCGCAGGGAGCAACAGGCGCCGCTTGCGGTTTTGCAGGGGCATGAAAGGGTGTAATGGACATGTGATGTAGCTTCTGGCCCCCTGCCGTGGCTTTAAGCGGGCCGGAAAAGCATAGGTGGGCAGGCTTGCCTATTTTATGGCACAGGTAAAGTAATGATTGCTAATCCATTTGGCAAACCTGCTGCCAATACTGTAGCAGGGCGGGCTTAGGCGCTGTAAAGCCCCTGCCTGCAAGGTGGGCAAGCGGGCTGTTTTGGGGCAAGCTTTGCGGAAATTGCAGCCGCCAGGCGCAAAGCGCCTGGCCGGGGCCGGGATAAGCGTTTTTAGAAACCCCGCCGTACTTTGCATCACCCAGTAGCGGCGCGCCAAGCTGGGCTAGATGGGCGCGTATCTGGTGGGTGCGCCCGGTGGCAAGGCCAATTTCACAAAGGCAGAGGCCCCCGTGTTCTTCCAGCACCTGTATCTGCGTTTCAATGGGCTTTGCGCCCCGGGCCATGGCGGGCAAAATACTTACGCTGTGGGCCTGTTTATCCCGCAGTAAATAGGCGCAAAAAACCCCTTCGGGCGGGCGGGCGGCCGTAAGGCAGAGGTAAGTTTTTTGCAGCGCTCTCTCTCGCACCAGGCGGTTTGCCTCCCGCAGGGCGGGGTGGTTTTTGGCAAGCAGCACAAGGCCCTCGGTATTTCTATCCAGCCGGGTGGCCACGGCGGGTATAAAACCGTTTTGGCCCGTAACGGTATAGCCGCCGCCGGCACGTAAAACTTCGGCGTAGGCCTCGGCCAGCCCGGGGAAGCCGTTTTCATCGCTGTGGCACAAAAGCCCGGCGGGCTTAAACAGTATGGCCAGGTCGTCATCTTCGTAAACGGTGGTGAAAGTGCCCAGAGGGGCGCTGTTTTGTGGCCTACGCGGGGCCTTGGGGGAATCCTCTGCGAAAAACTCATCGTTCAAATAAAGTTCAACAAGGTCTCCCCTTTGTAAAAGGGTGTCGGGCTGGGCGCGCCTGCCGTTTACTTTAATGCGCCTCTGCCGAAAGTTTTTGTACATCAGGCTGCCGGGCAGGCGCTTTGTAACGCGCAGCACAAAGCGCGAAAGGCGCATTCCCTCTTCGCCGGGGCCGGCGGTAAATGCTCTCATAAAAGCTTCCTCGTTCATCCGCTGTAATAGCCAATCTGGTATAGTTTATAGTATAATTCAAGTGATACCGTTACTCAAGGGGGAAAGGGCTATGAGCCTGCACGACGGGCACCGTGAGCGCTTGCGTACCCGCTTTTTAAAAGAGGGGGTAGCGGGCTTTGAAGAACATAACGCCTTAGAACTGCTGCTGTTTTATGCGCGCCCCCGCTGCGATACCAATGAAATTGCCCACCGCCTGATTGCGCGTTTTGGCAGTTTTGCAGCCGTATTGGACGCGCCGCTGGAAGAACTGACCACCGTGGAGGGCGTGGGGGATAAAACCGCCCTACTGCTAAAAATGATACCCGAGATGGGCGCTTATTATATGGAGAGCCGCAGCGAAACCGGGGATGTGCTGGATACAACCGTAAAGGCGGGGGCCTACTTTTTGCCCAAATTTTTTGGCAAGCGCAGCGAGGAGGTGTTGTTGGCCTGCCTGGATGACAAGCGCAAAGTTTTGCGCTGCAGCCTTATCTCCCAGCAGGGTATGGTAAACGCCGTGGCAATATCGGTGCGTAAAATTGTGGATGAGGCCATGCGCTCGGGCGCAACCGGGGTGATGTTGGCGCACAATCATCCGGGCGGGGTGGCCCTGCCCTCTGCCAATGATAAACTGGTTACAAAACAGGTGTTTACCGCCCTGCGTTATGTAAGCGTGCGGCTGCTGGACCATATTGTGGTGGCGGATAACGACTTTGTCTCCATGGCGGACAGCGGCTATTTTGAACCTTTTAACCGGGAACTGTTTTGAAGAGGATTTGACGGCTGTTTTCAGTACTATGCTGTGTGGGTGTAAAACCGTAGGTTGCCTTTATACCAGTACGCCCCCCTTGTGCGCAAGGGGGGCGTCTCTCTGTTTTACCCAAAAATTGGAAGGTTTACCCCCTTGCAAATTTCATGCAAGCTTTCTCTATTTGTGCTATAATTATATATTAGCCGCATGAACAGCATGAGCAGGGAGGGCCAACGATGGACCGCTTTAAAATACATTCCAGCTACAAACCCATGGGCGACCAGCCCGCCGCCATTGATAAATTAGTTGAGGGCCTTGCCAAGGGCTACGAGGCCCAAACCCTGCTTGGCGTAACAGGCAGCGGCAAAACCTTTACCATGGCCAATGTGATAGAAAGGGTAAACCGCCCCACTTTGGTGCTGGCGCATAACAAAACCCTGGCGGCCCAGCTTTGCACCGAGTTTCGGGAGTTTTTCCCCGAGAATGCCGTGGAATACTTTGTGAGTTATTATGACTATTACCAGCCCGAGGCCTATATCCCCTCCAGCGATACCTATATTGAAAAGGACAGCCAGATAAACGACGAGATAGACCGCCTGCGCCACAGCGCCACGGCCGCCCTTTCCGAGCGGCGCGACGTGATTATTGTGGCCTCGGTGTCCTGCATCTACTCTCTTGGCGACCCCATTGATTACCGCAGCATGGTCATCAGCCTGCGCCCCGGTATGCAGCTTAGCCGCGACGAACTGCTAAAGCGCCTGGTGACCTTACAGTATGAGCGCAATGACGTAAACTTTATCCGCAACAAGTTCCGCGTAAAAGGGGATGTGGTGGAAGTTCACCCTGCCTACCACGAGGGCCTGGCCTTCCGCATTGAGTTTTTTGGCGACGAGGTGGACCGCATCAGTGAAATTACCCCCTTGACGGGCGAGCGCCACCGCATTTTAAACCATGTGGCTATCTTCCCGGCCAGCCACTACATCGTGGGCCCCGAAAGGATGCAAGAGGGGATAGAGGCCCTGCGGCAGGAGATGGAGGGCCAGGTGAAAGCCTTTACGGCCGAAGGTAAGCTGATTGAGGCCCAGCGCATTGCACAGCGCACCAACTACGATATGGAGATGCTGGCCGAGGTGGGAAGCTGTAAGGGGATTGAAAACTATTCCCGCGTGTTAAGCGGCCGGGAGCCGGGTTCCATCCCCACCACCCTGCTGGATTATTTCCCCGATGATTTTGTGCTGATGGTGGACGAGAGCCACGTGATGCTGCCTCAGCTGCGCGCCATGTATGGGGGAGATTACGCCCGCAAGCGCTCGCTGGTGGATTTTGGCTTCCGCCTGCCTTCGGCCTTTGATAACCGCCCTTTGCGCGAAGAGGAATTTTGGGGCAAGGTTCACCAGACAATTTTTGTATCGGCCACCCCCGCTTTGTATGAGCGCGAGCGCTCGGCGCAGATAGCCGAGCAAATTATCCGCCCCACCGGCCTTGTGGACCCCGTTGTGCTGGTAAAACCGGTGGAGGGGCAGATAGACGACCTGTTATCGGAAATTAACCTGCGGGCCGAAAAAGGGGAGCGCACCCTGGTTACCACCCTGACCAAAAAGATGGCTGAGGATTTGACCGATTTTTTGGATGAACAGGGTGTGAAGGTGAAATACATGCACCACGAGATTGACACCTTTGAGCGGATGGAACTGATACGTGACCTGCGCAGCGGAGAAATTGACGTGATTGTGGGCATTAACCTCCTGCGGGAGGGCCTGGACCTACCCGAAGTCTCGCTTGTGGCCATTTTGGACGCCGACAAAGAGGGCTTTTTGCGCAGCAGTACCAGCCTTGTGCAAACCATAGGCCGGGCCGCCCGCAACGCCGAGGGCATTGTAATTATGTACGCCGATACCGTGACACCCAGCATGGAATACGCGCTGACCGAAACCCAGCGCAGGCGTGAGCTACAGATGGCCTATAACGAACAGCACGGCATCACCCCCAAAACCATTGTGAAAGAGATTGCGGGGCTGATTGAGATCTCTCACCAGGTGGACGAGGGCAAAAAAGGCCGCCGGATGAGCAAGGCCGAGCGCGAACAGATTATTACCCGGCTGACGCGGGAGATGAAAGAGGCGGCGAAGCTGCTGGAGTTTGAGCACGCGGCCTTTTTGCGAGACCGTATTGAAAAGCTGCGCAGGGGAGACCCGATTGAAAACGAGCCCGAGAAAGAAAAAACCCGGCGCAGCCGTAAAAGCGCCAAAGGCAATAAGCCCTACTGGGAGAAAAAGTAGGGCCAACTGCAACGGCGGCTACAGCGCCTACCTATCTTGTATTTGAATATGTAAATTTGGAAAGATAAGACCTGCCAAAAGAGGAGAAAGACAGTGGCCACAGATAAAATTGTTATAAAAGGCGCCAGGGAGCACAACCTGAAAAATATTGACCTGACCCTGCCGCGCGATAAGCTGATTGTGATGACCGGGCTTTCTGGCTCGGGCAAAAGTTCCCTCGCCTTCGATACCATCTATGCCGACGGCCAGCGCCGCTATGTGGAAAGCCTTTCCAGCTATGCGCGGATGTTTTTGGGCCAGATGGAAAAACCCGATGTGGACGAGATTTCGGGCCTTTCGCCCGCCATCTCCATCGACCAGCGCACCACCAGCAAAAACCCGCGTTCCACCGTGGGTACAGTGACGGAAATTTACGACTATCTGCGCCTTTTGTACGCGCGCATCGGGGTGCCCCACTGCCCCGAATGCGGGCGGGAGATCAGCCAGCAAACGGTGGATCAGATGGTGGACGAGGTGCTGAAACTGCCGGATGACAGCCGTTTTATGGTGCTTGCCCCCGTGGTGCGGGGGCGCAAAGGCACCCAGCAAAAAGAGTTTGAGGCCGCCCGCCGGGGGGGCTATGCCCGTGTGCGGGTGGATGGCGAAATTTACGATTTAGAAGAAGAAATCGCCTTAGAAAAGAACAAAAAGCACACGGTGGAAATTGTGGTGGATCGCCTTGTAAAAAACAGCGAGGTGCGCAGCCGCCTGGCCGATTCGATTGAGACGGCCATTGGCCTTACCGGGGGCCTTGTGGTGGTAAGCCCGGTGGAGGGCGAGGAGATGCAGTTCAGCCAAAGCTACGCCTGCCCCGAGCACGGCATCTCCATTGAGGAACTGAGCCCGCGGATGTTCTCCTTCAATAACCCCTTTGGCGCCTGCGAAACCTGCACCGGCCTTGGCACCTTTATGCGGGTGGACCCCGACCTCATCATCCCCAATAAAAACCTGAGCATACGCGAAAAGGCCATAAAGGCCAGCGGCTGGTACTACGCCGAGGGTTCGATGAGTGAAATGTACTATTTGGGCCTTGGCAAAAAGTACGGCTTTGATTTGGATACCCCGGTAAAAGAGATGAGCGAAGAGGCCGTACAGGCCATTTTGTACGGCACTGGGGGCGAAAAGCTGAAGATGCACCGCGAAAATGAATTTGGAAGCGGCAGCTACAACACCGATTTTGAGGGCGTGATACCCAACCTCGAGCGCCGCTTCCGCGAGAGCAACAGCGAGTGGATGCGCGAGGAGATAGCGCAGTCGATGCGGGGGGTGGAGTGCCCTAGCTGCCACGGCCAGCGGCTGAAACCCGCCAGCCTTGCCGTAACGGTGGGGGGAATCAACATCAGCGCCCTCACCGAAAAGAGTGTGCTGGACGCCATTGGCTTTTTTAAAACACTAACGCTTACCAAGCGCGAGCATATGATTGGCGACGGGGTGCTTAAGGAGATAGGGGAGCGCCTCGGCTTTTTGCAAAGCGTGGGCCTTGGCTACCTCACCCTGGCCAGGGCCTCGGCCAGCCTTTCGGGCGGGGAGAGCCAGCGCATACGCCTGGCCACCCAAATTGGTAGCGCCCTCACCGGGGTGCTGTACGTGCTGGATGAGCCCAGCATTGGCCTGCACCAGCGGGATAACTCCAAGCTGATTGCCACCCTGAAACGCCTGCGCGATTTGGGCAATACCCTGATAGTGGTGGAGCACGACGAGGAGACCATGCGCGAAGCCGATTTTATTGTGGATATTGGCCCCGGTGCGGGGGTGCACGGCGGTGAATTGGTTGCCGCGGGCACCCTGGAAGAGATAGAGCGCGAGCCGCGCAGCATTACCGGCCAGTATTTAAGCGGTAAAAAAGAGATTGAGGTGCCCAAAAAGCGCCGCAAAGGTAGCGGCCACTTTTTAGAGGTGGTGGGCGCCACCCAAAACAACCTGCAAAACCTGGACGTCAAATTCCCCCTAGGGGTGATGACCTGCGTAACGGGTATTTCGGGCTCTGGCAAATCCTCGCTGGTAAACGAGATACTGTATAAACGCCTGGCGGCGGATTTGAACGGCGCACGGCTGCACGCGGGGCTGCACAAGGAGCTACGCGGCGAAGAATGGGTGGATAAGGTGATTGGCATTGACCAAAGCCCCATCGGGCGCACCCCCCGCTCCAACCCCGCCACCTACACCGGGGTGTTTACGGATATCCGCAGCTTGTTTGCCCAAACGCAGGAGGCCAAGGTGCGCGGCTATGGGCAGGGTCGGTTTTCCTTCAATGTGAATGGCGGCCGCTGTGAGGCCTGCGAAG
>CAZKBM010000016.1:0-46194 GCA_964550985.1 uncultured Oscillospiraceae bacterium | reverse complement strand
CTTTTTAAACGAATCCGAATTTTTTCCTTGACTGCCAAATGAAATCGCCTCCTGTTTTATAATGGTTTTGGCGGTTTGCAAAATACTGAACACTGCGCCGGGTGTTTCATCCCTTTGCATGAGAAAAGCCGGTGAACCGCCTTTTGGCAGTTCGCCCGGACACACCTCTGCAAAGTTCCCACAAAGTGGGGGCGGAAATTGGTTTATCCCTGTAGAGAGAAACATATCCCTTTGCCTTCAGTATTTGTCGCCCGGTTCGTGACCTGACATACTCGGCGGAAAAACCGGCATAGCCCTTGGCCTAAAGCCTGCCGCAACCTCCCGCTTCAACGCATATCGCACCCAAAGCGCGCGCTTTGGGCATTCGCAGTCGCCTATACATAATAACAAACTCCCGCATAGAATGCAAGAGTTTTTTCCGCGGGTCAACCGGCGGGGTTGTGAGCCGAACCAGGCCCTATTCTTCGGTGTTCTATGCTTCTTCCCGCCGGTACTCCAAAATATCCCCGGGCTGGCAGTGCAGCACATCGCAGATGGCGTTCAGTGTGGAAAAACGGATGGCGCTGATTTTGCCGGTTTTGATGTTGGAGAGGTTGACATTGGAGATGCCCACCCGCGCCGCCAGTTCGTTCAGGCTCATCTTGCGGTCGGCCATCATGCGGTCTAACCTGAGTATAATTGCCATGGCGTCCTCCGCTATAGGGTTTCATCACTTTGCCGCTGTAAAACTGCGCCGTGCTGAAAAGCAAGGCCCACGCACCACACCACAAGGGCCAGTACCAACATCACCATCGGGTAATACTGGAAAATAAGGCCCACAGCCGCCGTCACGGTTGCAATTGGCCCGCTGCCTATCATGCCAATTGGCATCCAAAGCACCGGCAGCACAGCCGTTGCCATTTGCAGCACCGCCACCGCCACTAGCAGCAGGGCAATGCCGTTCAGCCGCTTTGCGTTTTGCAAGGTGAAAGGGCTTGGTTCCCGCCGCAAACTACGCAGCAAGCGATACACTATCAAAAACATTGTCATCAGCAACAAAATTCCCCCAAGGCTTGCAATGCCGTTAAAAAGGACGTTTGCGCTCATCAGCCAATTGCCGGTAACCCAAACATAGATGCTATAGACCAAGCTGGCGCCCAACACAAGCTGTACCAAGCACACAAGCACGCTGGCTATTTTGCCAAGGCGGCCTAAATTCTCGGGCACTTTTTCCATCTTCTATACCTCCTGTTCGCCTGTTTGTCTGGCACCAGAATAGCATAGAATTATATGATTGTCAAGTATTATTTAATGTTAATCATTAATTAATTATCATGGAAGATTCGCTTCCTCCGGCTTCTATCTCTTGCCCCTATCCCTTGCCTCGTTACAAAATCCTTCTACAAAGCGCCCCAAAACCACCAATGCCTACAGCACCCCGGCCGCGGCCAGCAAAAGGCAGAGCCCATACAGCAGGGGCTGGTGCAGCATATAGATGAGCAGGCTGTGGCGGCCTGCCCACTCCAGCGGGTTTTTCCCCGGCGGGGTGGCGCTTACTTTGGGTTTTAAAAGTGCCCAGCCGAAATAGCCGGCCAGAAACAAAAAAAACCAGGGCAACAAGGGGAAATAATCCCCCGAAAAGAACCCCGGCCCCGGAAAGCCAAGGGGAAACAGAAAGGGCGTTTGGTACAAAGCCTCAGGCAGGGCCCAAAGCGCTGTATCTGCAAAACCTAGGTAGCCCCAGGGCAGGGTTTTTGTGAGCAAAAACAGCGCCGAGCAGAGTAGGAGCCCCAAAAGCGGCGGCACCTTTTGCAAAGGCCTGCGCAGGGGGACATACAAAAGCATTGAAAGCCCCAGCATGTGCAAAATGCCGCTCATCACCCTTTGCTCTGGCATTGCGATGAACGAAACCAGCGAGACCACCAGCGCGCAGCCCAATACGGTAAGCGCCCTGCGCAGGGTGTGTTTGCCGTAGTGCAGCGCCGCGCCCGAAACCAAGATAAACACCCAGCAGATGCTTTGCTGCCAAAGGTAGCCGGGCAGGCCCTTGTACCAGCTGATATCGTGGCCAAACAGCCAGACCACATCAAACATGCCGTGGTACAGCACCATGCTAAGCACCGAAAAGCCTCGCAAAAAATCCAGCAGACGCACACGGGGGCGAAGGGCGGATGGCTGGAGGCTTGTCCTCTCCTCTTCCCCCATCTGCCCGCCGGGGCCCTGCCCCTCTCCACCGGCTTCTTTTGGCGTATTCCCTTCGCTTTGGTTCATCTTTCCCTCACCACACTTTACATCCTTACTTTACACCCTTCTACTGCCATTTTGGCCACTGCCGCGCCATAAGGTCTTAGCGGGCTCTAGCGTGGCGCCGCAAGCAGGTAGTAATCGCCAATTTCATAAATGACTGTACCTTCGGGCATCACCGTTAAAAACTGGCCATAGAACCCCGTGTCTTTTGTCAGGTACAGTCGGCCCGGTTCCGGCGCCTGGCCGCTAAGCAGTTGCTGGCGGGTTTCTTCGCGCAAGGCTTCCTGCGCGGGGTAGCTGCCCCTGTTCACCAACATGAGGTTTGTCACCATCTCCGGGTTCCAGCGTATCAGGCCCGCAGCCAAGCTATAATCAGAATGGTCGTCCAGCACAAATACCTCGTCATACTCTTGCATCACTTCACGCCATGGTTCCGAACTATAGATATCCTCTTGCACAAGCGGGCCGCTTGCAAAATACTTGTGCTTTTCTATTAAAACCCCAGAAATATCCCAAAGTTGCACTGCCAAAAGGCCCGCTAAGACAAGGTAAGGCCAGCGGCGGGGCAATACCCGGCCAATAAACAGTAAGGGTAAAAAAGTGAGCAAATAGGTGCAGGGCCAGAACATCCGTCCCGAGGCGCGGAAAATACCACATAAATTCATTATTTTTTCAGGAAGAAACCATTGAAAAATGGGTGTTCCATTGTATGCAACAAGATTACTAACTGCAAATACACTTAAACAAGCCAGTACAACCAGTAGCGGCAAATGGCTCCATAAGAAGTATTTTGCGCGCTTATTCAACTGCTGACTACCCGCCCGCTTGGCCCGCAACCATTTAAGCAGCCCATATGCCACCATGATAGGCCAAACGGCCAGCACACCCAGGCCTAAATAGTTAAAGCCGTCATATTGCCTTTCCAGTTGGGGCAACACCGGTATAAGCCTGGACCAGTGGTAGCTGTCGCTCCACGCCACACTATAGGGGTTGAATAGAGAATTGAGGTTCATGCTAAAATGGCCAAACCCCCAGGATGAACCCCCTCCGCCTCTTGTGAGGATACCCATAATGTACGCCATGACCAAGGTACCCACGAAGCAGAACAGTAACCAAAACACAGGCCGCAGCACCGTGTGGGTGCGTATGATGTATTCAATAAGCGCCGCCGCCAGCAGTGCATACACCATGGGCATAAAATAAGTATGTAGCCCTGGGGCTAGCACACAGAGCACAAAAAAACCTGCAATGGGGAATTTTCGCCATCTGCGCGCCCGCAGATAAAACAGCAGGGCTGCCAAAACCATCCACTGGGAGGCAAGGGAGTCGTGCCGGAAGCTGCGCTCGATAAAAATGGGGATGGTGAGCAGCAGAAGGCTGGCGGGCAGGCAATACAGGCGGCTGAGTTTGAAATGCCGCAAAAGCAGCATAGAAAAGCCGCCCTGCAATACAAAGTTCAGCAGATTATACCAGCCAAAAAACTGGAAAGTCTCCGGCAGGATGGGCGCAAACACTTTGCACAGCACCGATACCAGAGGGATGCTGTCGGTAAATGCAATGGAACTGCCAATGGGAGCCATGAGGTTTTCGGCCACCGTCAGGGGCCAATTCCAGGGGGCGGCACGGTAATACATCCAGCCCGCATAACGCTGGATGATATCCGCTTCCACATATCCTTTATAAATCCAGCTGTCATAGCTTACGTTTAAGGTACTAACGCCATAAATCAGCAAAAACACCAAAACCCCAAGGGCCGCCCCCAGGGCAAAATCCAAGCTTCGGTTTTCTTTTTTCAAAAGGTTTGTTGTTGGCTTTGTCCGCACTATTCTTTTTCCTCCATCCCCAGTATTACAGCTTCTTCCGGGGTGATATAGGCCGTCTCGTACTGCTCATAAAGCACCATGCCGGGGGGTAAATCCCGCGTTTTGCGCAGATTTTTTACTTGGGTATAATCCACCGGTACTTTACTGCCGTGCTTTTGGCTGGAAAACCAAACCGCCAGCATGGCCGCCTGGTTTTGGGTGGCAAGGGGGATGTCTTTCCCCTCGCTCATCACCACCACATGGCTGCCCGGCGCGTTTTTTGTGTGGAACCAAAGGTCTTTACCGCGGGCGGTTTTCAGGCTTAGACGCTCGTTTTGCAGGTTGTTGCGCCCCACCAGTACTAAAAACCCATCCCCAGAGCGGTAGCGCAAAAAGCCCGCGGGCTTTTGTTTTTTATCCTTTTGCTTAAAATAGCGCAGGTAGCCCTGGGCTTTCAGTTCGGCCCGCACTTCGGTAAGGGCGTCCTCCCCCTCGGCAATGTCAATTTCATACAGTACCGTCTCCAGGTAGGCTATCTCCTGCTGGCCGGTGTACAGCAATTCGGCAAGTTTTGTGGCCGCCGTCTGCTTCTTTTTATACTCTTTAAAATAGCGCTGGGCATTTTGGCTGGGGGAAAGGCGCACATCCAGCGAGATGGCCTCCTCCCCGCCGGTGTACCAGTTTTGCAGCTTTACTTCGCGCCGGCCTTTTTCAAAAGCGTGCAGGTTTGCCGTTAACAGCTCCCCTTTTATACGCAGGTGCTCGCTGTCCTCGCTTTGGGCCAGTTCCTCGCGGCGGGCAGCCTGTTTACGCACGGCACGCTCGTATAAATTCTGCACGGCTTTTCGCAGCGCCTTGGATTTTTGGCGCATCCGCTCGGCCTTATCCTTTTCGGCGTAGTAGCCCTCCAGCATCTCTGAAAAACCTGGGTATTCCTGCAGGGTACATGCGGGAAGGTACTGGGTAAGAGGGGTAAAACTGAACTCCAGGGGGGTGCCGTCGGCCCTGCGCACAAGCTGGGGCTTTCCCCCGGCTTCAAAATCTGCCCGCAGAGCATATAAGGCCTCTATCAGCGCCTGCTTTTGCCCTTCGGTAAGCTGGGCGGCATCCACCTCTAGCCCGTTAAGTGCCCTGTGGGCAAGCTCCCGCGCCACCACCGGCCCCACCCCGCCCGCGGTTTTTTCCAGGGCTTTGGTAAGCGGGCCCCCACGGCTGGCCAGTTCCTCTACAAACAGCAGGGCGGGGCTGCGCAGCACATCGGGCAAGCCCCGCGCCGGGGGCAGGGTATAGGCAAGGCCCGGCAACAGCTGGCGCACCTCGCTATCCTCAAAATCCACCCGCTTCAAGGCGTCAATAATCTTGCCGCCGGCCAGCAGCCCTTCCCCTTCTTTTTCGCGGCGTACCAGCACCAAATTACAGTAGCGGCCCATCAATTCGGCGGCCAGGGTATTGTAAACCAGGTCGCCCATCTCGTTCACGCACTGAAAATCCAAAAACAGAATCCGCTCCATGGGCGGGCTACTGATACCGATGAGCCGCCCGCCCGTTAAATGCTTGCGCAGCAACATACAAAACGAGGGCGGGGTGGCGGGGTTTTCGTACTTCATCTGGGTTAGGCACACCCTGGCCGAACCCGTGCGTGCGGCCAAAAGCAAGGAAAAACCAGCCCGGCGGGTGCGCATCTGCAAAAGCACCTCATCGCGGGTTGGCTGGTGAATACGGTCAATACGGGCTTCGGCCAGGGTTTCTAACAGTTCTGCGCCGGTAAGCGCCAGGGTGGCGGCATCCAGTGCCATACTCTCTCCTCTTACTTCCTACAGCATTTGAACAAACGCTGTATATCAAAAGCCTTTTCAGGCTATTTAGCGGCTACTTTGGGTCCGCATAGCGGAAGGGGTCCTTCCCCTGGCGGCTGATGAGAACGGTTAGGTCCGGGAAGTGCTTAATCAGGCGGTCTGCCATCACAGGCACCACGGGAAATTCGGTGGAGTAATGCCCCGCAACGATGAGGGAAATGCCAGCCTCGCGGGCGTCTATCGCATCGTGGTGGTCGGCTTCGCCCGTAAAGATGCAGTCGGCTTCGGCCTGCAGGGCCTCTTCTACCAGCCCCCCGCCGCTGCCGCCCAAAACGGCCAAACGCTTAACGGGTCTGCCGGCGTCCACATAGCGCACATGGGCCGAAAAACGCTCGGCGCAGCTTTCGGCCAGTTGGGTGGCTGTTGTGCTTTGGCGCAGCTGTCCCACCCGCCCCATGCGGGCGAAGGGCAGGGGGTCCACCATGCCAAAAATGGCCGCCAGGATATCATTCACCCCACCGGTTGCGGCGTCCAGGCTGGTGTGCACACAGATGGCGCTGATGTGCTTGCGAATCAGCTTATACACCACCTCGCCGCTTTTTATCTGCCGCAGGGGATGAAAAATAACCGGGTGGTGGGCTACGATGAGTTGGCAACCCGCCTCTTCGGCCTCGGCTACCACGGCGCCCGTGATATCCAGCGCACACATCAGCCGCTTGGCCTCGCCCCCGCAGTTTACCAAAGTGCCGCAGTTGTCCCACTCCTCGGCCAGTTCCGGTGGGGCAAATGTCTCCATAAACGCGGCTATCTCATGAATTTTAGGCATTCCTCTGCCTCCTGTATCAGCGCCTGCAGCGCTTCCTTTTCCGCCTTTGTAAGCGGCGCCTTTAGGCGATTTTTTAAATCTACCAGCCGCCCTTGCACCAGGCGCACCGCAGCGGCCGAGGGGGCTTTTGGCAAAAGCCCCAGCTCACAGAACAGGGGGGTGGGGGCCTGCACCCTGCCACCGGCTTTTACCAAAAGGGTTGTATAGGCCCGGCCACGTTCTTCCACGGGCTTTTCCTGTTCAATCGAAAACCCATTTTCACACAGCCAGCGGCGCAAAACTTCGGCCCGGCAGGCCGGCTGTAAAATCAGGTGGGGGCTATATTGCCGCAGCCAGGGGGCCTTTGCCAAAATTTCGGCTATGGTCTCGCCCGAAAGCCCCGCAATCACTATCTCCTGGGCCTCGCCCGGTAAAACGGGGCCCAGCCCATCGCCCAGGCGGCAATCCACAAGCGATGCCACCTTGCACTGCCTCGCCAGCGCCTGTGCACGGGCCAGGGGCAGGGGGCGGGCATCCACGGCCACCACCTTGGGGCAATGGCCGCGCAGCACAAGCCAAACGGCCAGCTTTCCATGGTCGCAGCCAATATCGGCCACCGTGTGGCCTTTTTGCACCAGGCTGGCCGCTGTAAGCAAACGAGCGCCGGGCGACGGACGCCCGGCGCGGTACATCTCCCCTGCTTTTGGCAGAGTTTCCTCTCGCTTTGGCACCTTAGGCCTGGTTCAGCTTTACCAGAATATCCTCTACATTCTGGCCGTGTACCATGCAGGCCTCCTCCAGCGTCTCCCCGCGGGAGGCCGGGCAGCCCAGGCAGTGCATTCCCATCTCTAAAAAGATGGGCGCCTTGCTTTCGTCCTTATCCAAAATTTCGCCAATAATCATATCTTTTGTGTAAACCATGCCAATATTTCTCCTTCTTTTGCAAAAGTTACATGCCTTTTCGGCCTTTTTCAGTATACTCTATTCTTGCACCTTAGGCAACCGCAGAAGCCAATAAATACTTACGCCACCACCTGTAAGCCCAGTGACTGCGCCATAATCCACAGCACCAGCAGGTGCGCGGGGTAAAAAATGTAAAATAGCCATTTTCCGCCCTTGCCGCGCCGCCCGTTATACAGGCCCAAAAGCAACATGGGCACCAGCATCCCCAAGCTTAAAATAATCGCTACCAGGTAAAGATCTGCGGCACCGGCAGGGCCCATGATAAGGCTTTGAAACATGGGCATTACCCCGTACAAAAGGGCCAACAGGCAAAAACCGGCGCGCAGTGCCGTTCGGTTCTCGCGTAAAAAGTCCATCATCAGTATGGCAATTACCGCAAAAAAGCCCCAGTCTCCATACACCGAGCAAGCAAGGCACAGCCCAATCAGCGTAACAGATAGAACGGGGTTTTTCACCTCGTGCCTGGCGCGCAGGGCCAAAAGCCCCAAAAGCAGGGTATAGATGACATTGAGGCGCAGCCAGCCGGACGGCGCCTGCGGTAAGCCATTGTTAAAATACAAAACAAACGGTAGATAGGAGATGAGTGCAAACAGGGCAAGGCGCGCTGTATAGCGGTTTGCGTTGCGGGTATAGTGGTATCCTTCTACAATAAAAAAGAACATCAGCGGCCCGGTAAGGCGGCCGATGAAGTGCAGCGCCACCCCAAGTGGGCTGTAGTAAATGGGGCTTACCAAAAAGGCCGCGTGGTCAATAAACATAGCCACAATGGCCACCATTTTAAGCGCCCCGCCCGATAGGCCCTTGCCGCCACCCTTTTGTGAAAGTGTCTGTTCCATGGTAATTTCCCTTCTTCCCTTTGCCAACACCCTACTCTTGGGTGCTTGTTATAAAAGAAAAGAGAGCAAATAGAATTTGCCCTCTTTTGCTATGATTGGCAAGATTACTCTTCTGCTGCGCCGTTTTCCAATTCTTCGTCCAGCTCTTCGGTGGCCACGGCCACCTCCTCCACCACGGCGGCCTCAATTTCGTCCTGCAAAGAGGGGTCGATGGTGGTCTCTTCCTCTGTGGCGCTGGCTACCACCTCATCTTCGCCGCTGCGCGGCGCGTCGCCTTCGGGTGCATCCAGCAGGGCCTTCATCGAAAGGCTGATGCGCTTGCGGTCAAAGTCCACATCCAGCAGTTTTACTTCCACTTCGTCCCCCACCTTCAGGGCGTCGGCCACCTTTTCCACCCGCTCATGGCTGATTTCGCTGATGTGAACCAGGCCGTCGATACCGGGTAGGATGCGCACAAACGCGCCAAACTGGGTAAGGCTTACCACCGGGGCTGTGAACACACTGCCAAGGGGATATTCGCTGCGCAGTTGCTCCCAGGGGTTGTCCTCCTGCTTTTTAAAGCCCAGCGAAACCTTTTGGTTCTCGGTGTCCAAATCTTTTACATATACCTCAATGGTATCGCCCGCCTGCACCACCTCGCTGGGGTGCTTGATGCGGTTCCACGAAAGTTCTGAGATGTGCACAAGCCCATCCACGCCGCCAATATCCACAAAAGCGCCGTAATTGGTGAGGCTTTTTACCGTACCAATATATTTTTTGCCCACTTCCACATCGCCCCAGAACTTCTCCCGCAGGGCGCTTTGTTCCTCAGCCAGCACCTCGCGAATGCTGCCAATGGTGCGGCGGGGGCTGTACTCTTTAATTTTCAGCTTTACATGTTGGCGCACAAGGGCGGTGTAATCCTCGCCGCGGCGCACGGTGGCCTGGCTTGCAGGGATAAACACCTTTACGCCTTTTACGTTTGCCACAAGGCCGCCTTTGTTGGATTCCACCACGTAGCCATCCATCACGGTGCCCTCTTCGGCGGCTTTTTCCACCTCAATGGCACCCTTGCGGGCCTCCATCTGCCGTTTGGAAAGGTATACAATACCGTCCTGGTCGTTCACCTTTACCACAACCAGGTCCATCTCGTCGTCCCGTTTGGCAACTTCCTCGGCGCTGCGAATCGCCGGGTCATCCGTCAACTCTTCCAGCTTAACAATGCCAGTGTGCTTGGTGCCAATGTCCACGGTAATCTCGTTGGCAGAAACCGCTTCAACGACTCCCTTCACCACCTGCCCGGCATAAACCGGCTTCATCGAGTCGTCCAGCATTTCCTCAAAGCTTTTCTCTCCGTCACGAATCAGATCGCTCATGGTGGTTTGTACCTCCTCAATTGCAGACGATGGAGTGGAAGCACCCGCTGTGATGCCTACCTGTTTCACCCCCGCCAGTTCAATACCACAAAGCTGTGTGGCATTTTCCACTTGAACGGCCCGGGTGTGCGCCGCAGCTACACGGTACAGCTTACGGGTATTTGAGGAACCCTCCCCACCAATTACAACCATAAGGTCGCTGCGGCGGCTCAGTTCCTCTGCTTCTTTCTGCCTCGCCTGTGTTGCTCTACATATTGTATCAAAAACGGTGCTGTTTGTACACACTTTTTTAATCAGTGCCCTGCATTTGGCCCACTCTTCCACCTCAAACGTGGTTTGTGCCACGGCCACAACTTTTTTCTGCAAATTTATTTTATTCAGTATATCGTCTAATTCTCTTTCGTTTGAAAAGATAAACGTCACATCGGGCGCTTCACCCGCTATCCCCTGCACCTCAGGATGCCCCGCATCCCCGGCAAGCAGCAATATTTGGCCATTATTATGGCATTCTTTGGCTATATTGTGAATCTTCTGCACATAGGGGCAGGTGGCATCTGCCACTTGTACCCCGCTTTGCAGCAGGCTTTCCCGTATGGCGGGGGGCACGCCGTGGCTGCGGATGACCGCCACACTGCCCTGGGGCACTTCCTCTGGGCTCTTTGCCACCTTTACCCCTTTGGCGGCCAATTCCTCTATCACCTGGGGGTTATGGATGAGAGGACCCAAGGTGACAACGGGTTTACCCTCGGCCAAAAGCGCCTCGGTGATGCGCACGGCGCGGTCCACCCCAAAGCAGAAGCCGGCGGTTTTGGCAAGTTCTATGGCAATTGGCAAGGTTGGCCTTTGCGGGGTTTTGGGCTGCTTCATGTTTGGGTTCTCCTTGCTTTAGTGGGGCGCCGTACCCTAAGGCGCCGCCTATAGCCCCAGGGGTGCATGGCCCCTTTTATAATAAAGTACCTTTTATTGCCAACAGCAAAACCCATTTACGAATGTTGCAAGTTTGGCAAGTGCTGCCGAATGATGCCCTCTAGCTGGCTGAGGGACTGCTCAAAACTGTTTCCCGTGGTGTTTGCCTCCACCGCGTCCTCGGCCTTTTTTAAGGGGGCGGCGGCGCGGTGGCTGTCGTTGTAATCACGCTGTTTTACGTCCTCCAGCACCTTTTCATAGTCGGCCCTTTCCCCTTTGGCCAGCAGCTCCTCATAGCGGCGGCGGGCGCGGTCCTCTGCGGCGGCGGTTAAAAAGATTTTTAAATTCGCGTTTGGCAGCACCACGGTGCCAATGTCCCGCCCGTCCATCAGCACGTCATACTCGCGGGCCAAGCGGCGCTGGGTATCCAGCAAAAAGGCGCGCACGGCCGGGTGGGCCGAAACATCGCTGGCCGCCATGGAAACCGCCTCGGCCCGGATGGCCGCAGACACATCCTCCCCGTTTAAATACACCTTTTGCACCCCTTCGGCGTGCTGCAGCGAGACCTCGGTTTTGCAAAGCAGCGCTTCCACAGCCTCGGCGTCTTTTGTGGGCAGCCCCGCGCGCAGGGCCGCCAGCCCCACCGCCCGGTACATCGCCCCCGTATCCACATACAAAAAACCCAGTTTTTGGGCCAGCGCCCGGCTCAGGGTGCTTTTGCCCGCGCCCGAAGGCCCGTCAATGGCAATGGAAATCATACTTTTTCCTCCTTATTTGGGTAGGTCACACCCTGCATCAGGGCCTACATGCAGCCACAGCGCAGGCCGCCGCATGGGCGGTACACCAAGCAATTTGCAGGTTGTAGCCGCCCGTGTAGGCGTCCACATCCAAAATCTCCCCGGCAAAATACAGGCCTTTGCAAAGGCGGCTCTCCATGGTTTTGGGGTTCACCTCGCGGGTGTCCACCCCACCCGCCGTAATCACCGCGTGGGCCAAATCCCCCTTGGCTGCAATCTCCAGGCCAAACCCCTTCACCAGCGCCAGCAGCCGCTGGCGTTCGGCGCGGGTAATCTGCCCTGCCTTTTTGCGCGGGTCTATCCCCCAGCGCTCCAGCATCACCGGCCGCATGGCGGCGGGCAACAGCTTATCTAGGCTATTCGCGGCATCTTTGGCCGCAAATTCGTCAAAGTCCCGTTGCATCCGTTTTTCCAGCGCCTCGGGGCTCAGGGCGGGTTTTAAATCTATTTGCAGGGTGTATTTTTGCTTTTTGGGGTCATCCACATAGGCGCTGGCCGAAAGGGTGAGCGGCCCCGAGACACCAAAATGGGTGAAAAGCATCTCCCCCTGCTCACTGTATACCTGCCTGCCGTTTTGCAGCAGGTTCAGCCTTACGTTGCGCAGGCTCAGGCCCTGCATCCGCCCCGCCCAGGTTCCCTTTTCCACCAGCGCCACAAGGCTGGGGGCGGGGGGCACAATATGGTGCCCTAGCTGCTCGGCCATTTTATAACCCAGGCCGGTGCTGCCCGTAAGCGGGTAAGAAAGCCCCCCGGTTGCCAGCAGCACGGCATCCGCGTATAGCATCCTGCCATCTTCCAGCCGCAGGCCCGCGGCGGCCCCCTCGGGGTTCCTTAAAACCTCCATGGCCCGGCCCTGTATAAACTCTGCGTCCTTCGCATCGGTTTTCAGGGCCTCCACCACGTCCTCGGCCCTGTCGCTCAGGGGGAAAACCCGCCGGCCCCGCTCGGTTTTTAAGGGCAGGCCCAGTTCGTCCGCAAAAAAATCCATTACAGCCTGCGGGGGCAGGGCATATACCGCACTGTACAAAAAGCGGGGGTTATGGCGTACATTTTGCAAAAACTCCCGCTCATCGCAGGCATTTGTAAGGTTACAGCGCCCCTTGCCCGTTATGGCAAGCTTTTTGCCAGGGCGCTGCATGTGTTCTACCAGCGCCACTTCGCACCCGGCGCGCAGGGCCCTGCCCGCTGCAAACAGCCCCGCGGCCCCGGCCCCGGCAATTAACAGTTTTGGCATGGCACAGCCCCCTTTTCACCGGGTGTTTGCAGCGCCCCAAAAGCGCAAAACAGTGCAAGGGCCGGCACCCCGCCCGCCAGGTACATGAGGTAGGTGCCCACCCCAAAGGCCGCCACCTCCATATACGAGGCGACGCCGATGCGCAACAGGTAGCTAAGCAGAAGCCCCAGGGCCAAAAGCGCGGCCAAAAGGCCAGGGGTATACCGCTTTTGGCGCAGCAACCGCCCCGTGCCAAACCATAGCCCCTGCCCTGTTTGCACCAGCGCCGCAATCAGCAGGGGCCACAGCAGGATGCGGTACAGCCAAACAATCGCGTCCGCAAACAAAAACACGGCTTTTTGCAGCGGGTTTAGGTACAAAGTGCCGCTGCCCTCCTCATAGGCATCGGGCTGGGTTTTGGCGTGCAGCCAATCGGCCATCTTCTGCACCTCGCCCGCCGCCCCCTCGCTAAGCTGGGGGCGGGGCTCAATCTCCTCAAACAAAAGGGTCATTTTAAGGGCCGAGAGGGATTCCTTCAGCAAGGGGGAAAATAGAGCTTTGTTCCAGCGGGGGATGGTGCTGTTTTGCGGCTTTGCGCTTTTCAGCCTCCCCTCGGTGACGGCAGCCTCCACCTCGGCCTGCACCTGGCCCCAGTAGCCTTGGGCGCTCACGGCGTCGGGGGTTTTACCCTCGTACCAGGCGGCCATGCGCAGCGCGTAGTAAAAGCTGCCCCCAAAGGCGTTACGTTCCTTATCGTAGTACCCGTTATAGGCGGGGCCACTCTCCAAACTGCCGCGCAGCGCCCCCAGGCTGGGCACCTCGGCGTACAGTTTTTCCAGCGCTTCGTTCGGCACCGGGGCCCCCTGTTTGTAGCCGCCCTCCCCTTCGCCCACGGCGGCAATGGCCCCGTATGCGCGGGGAAAGGCCCCTGCCGTTAAATCGTTTACCATAAATACGCCATACCACTGGTAGTTGATAAAGCCAAAACCCAAAAGCCCCAGCCCTAGCAGCAGCCCCGGTAACAGGCATTGCAGGCACAGCACCACCTTTTGGCGCACCGCCTTGCCAAACAGGGCGTACAGCAGTACCAGGGCAAGGCCGCATACGGCAAAGGGCAGCAGCACCATGCCATCCTCACGCAGCAGGTAAACCCCGGTAAGGCCCAGCCCAGCCCCCAAGGCCGCAAGCCAGCGCCCAAACGGGGCCTTTTCGCCCGCACGCAGGGCCAGCCCCAACACCCCGGCAAACAGCAGCAGGCAAAAGGCGGGAAAGACAGAATCGCGGTAGGCGCGCAGGGTAAACTGGGCAAAGCTGGTGGGCAAAAAGGCAAAAAAGCCAAAGAGGCAAAGCCTTGCCAGGTTTCCCGTGGCCAGGGGCCGCAGCGCACGCGCCGCAAAGGCGCATACGGCCAGCCACAAAACGGCGTTAACCACAAGGTAGGGCAGGCCCGCCTTGTGCAAAAAGGCCAGCCACAGCGCAAAGCCCATGCTTTTTGCCATGGAGATGGCCGTGTAGGGCCCCAGCCACTGCCCCGCCGCCACACTTCCGGCGGCCTGCAGCATCAGGCTGTCATCCAGCGCCGAACCGCCCGCCATTAAAAAGACGCGCTGGCAAAAGGGAATTGCCAGCCGCGCCACTATAAGCAACAGCAGCAGGGCAAAATACCACACCCGGCCAATTTGCCGCTGCCTAAACTTTTGCACAAAACTCTGCATCATACAATTTTTTCCACCGACTCCACCAGGTAGTTTTGCTTTTTAAACACCAGTTCCACCAGCAGCGAGAGGTATTTTAAAATAACCGCCTGGATGAGGAATACCCCGGCAAAGCCCCCTGTTACCACCAGCATGGTGGTCGTCCACCCGGGCGAGGGTTTTGTAAAGGGCCCCAAAAACACCACTGCGGTATACACCACAGCCAGCAGCATCAGGCTCAGCATGACCATGGCAATGCCCACCGAAATTTTAAAGGCAAGGTCGGTGTACATGGCAAGGGCGTCGGCCGCGCGCGCGCCGCGCAGCGCCTCGTTACGGCCACCCGCAGCGCCCTCGTATTCGATGTGGGTAAGGCGCAGCCCGCAGGCCGCATAGGCCGCCTTGCGGTAGGGCACCGTACCGCTAACCGCCCGCACCCGGTTGATGGCCCGACGGCTTAAAATGCGGAAGGCCTCGGTGCGCAAAGGGTAGCGCGAACCGCTGGAGGCGTTGAACAGCTTGTAAAACAGTTTGGAGGCCCCGCCCCGGTTCTGCCTGGGCGATACCGCCACAATATCACTGCCCGCAATGCAGGTTTCGTAGGCCTTTTCAATGCTATCGGCCGGCCAGGGCATCTGCATGGAGTCGAACTCGTACACAAAATCCCCGATGGCGATATCCACCCCGGCGTTCATGGCAAGTTCCAAGCTGTGGCGCAGGCTCATATGCAACATGGTTACGGGCGGGGCCGCCTCCATATCGGCCAAAAAGCTGCGCACTGCCTCCGGGGTGCCGTCTTTGGAGGCGTCGTTCACAAAAACCAGTTCATATTTTTCAAAACGGGCGGCAAGCCTTGCCGTTAGTTCGGCCAAAAAGGGTT
Source organism: uncultured Oscillospiraceae bacterium (assembly GCA_964550985.1). GTDB lineage: Bacteria > Bacillota > Clostridia > Oscillospirales > Ruminococcaceae > JAAYCI01. Next base: position 30,921 of record CAZKBM010000016.1, on the reverse strand, counting down.
TTACACAGGCCTCTTCCTCGCCCAGGTACACCACGGCCGAGATATAGTTTTTATCTTTTTCGGTCACTTCAGCACATCCTCCAGGTCATACACCGTATTAATTTTACCACTTAAAACGCTTACAAACGTTGGTTCCTTGCGCATGGTGCGCACAAGCGTGGGGCGAGAGTCATCCACTTCGCTGGCTTTTAAGATGGGCTTCATTGAAAACATAGAGCCTTTATACCTAAAGCCAAACTCCTCGCGCAGGTATTTGCGGGCAAGCTGGCTCATGGTGGGCCAGGCCGTTTTGGGCCGGGCCGCGCACTCGTTGCAGTTGTCCAGGCGCTGTGGGCTGCAGCGCCCCCCCGTTTTTTGTTGGCAGCTAAAGGTGGGCAGGCCCTCGCGGCTGGTGAGGTGGGGGGTAAAGGTTACACTGGTTAAGGAGTGCAGGCCGGTTTTGCCAAAGGGCATGATGGAGAAAAACGGCCCGTCCATCACCGTAATGCCAAGGTCCCGCAGGGGCTCGTCAACCTCGCAAAGGATGAGCTCACACAGTTCGTACTTAATTTTAAAGGGCTCAAAGCCTGCCAAGGCGGCTATCTCATTTACCGAGGCATAGGTGGCGTTCAGCACAAAGGGGGCCTGTTCTTTGCGGCCCTGCCCGGTACTTAAGGTGTAAAGCTGCCCATCCTCTTCTATGGCCGTAACCGGCTCGTTAAAGCGCATCTGCACACCCGGCAAAGCGGCAATGTCCTCCAGCATACGGCGGCGCAGTATGGCGGCGTCGTAGGTGTATTCGGTGGTCATAAAAGCGCCATCGCACACTCCGGGGTTAAAATAGCGGCTAACCGGCAAATCCTCACAGCGAATCTCCGCCGCCTTACAAAAGCGGGAAAAGGCGGGGGCGTCCGTCCAGCTAAAATGGGCGCTGGTGGCGTAAACCTGGTCAAACTTCGCGTGTACGCACTCGGGGAACTCCTCATTAAAACGCTTAAAATATCCCGCGCTTCGTTTTGCCGTGCTCAGCGAGCGGGGGTAGTGGTAGCCCATGTGCAGCCGCGCCTGGTTGATGGTGGTGGCCCGCATAAAAGGGGCGGCGTCTTTTTCCAGCAGCAGCACCCGCTGGCCCAGCCGCCCGCAAAGGCGCGCCGCATACAGGCCGTACAGCCCCGCGCCGATTATGATTTTATCGTATGGCAAGTTGATTCTCCTGTCGCTGTTTTATATGTGGCGATGGGCTTTGTGGTGAATGCTTTGAGGGGCCAATCCCTCTTGGGGGCGCTCACCCTTTTGGGGGGCTAAGCCCATCAGGGCTCGTACCTGCCCAGCGCGTTGTTTGCCAGCACCCGCAAAAGCCCGGCATTCCCCCGCATCCCCTTTATTTTTGTGGGGGCGGGCTGCCCTTTTGGGTACACCCTTGCAACCGGCACCTCGCAGGCGGTTAGCCCCAGCTGGGTGGCGCGGGTGCTGAGGTAAGCCAGCAGCTCATAGCCCGAGAAAACATCCCGCAGCGGCTGCACCAGTGGGTGGCTTAGGTAACGGCGAGAGTAGGCGCGGTAGGCGTTGGTGGTATCGGTAAAATGCTGGCCCGCCGTCAGCGAGATAACCGGCGCATGCAAAAGCCTTACGGCCAAATGCCGCACAGGCGGGGTGTTTACCCCAAGCCCGCCGGGCACAAAACGGCTGCCCTGCACAAAGTCGTAGCCCTCCTTCAGTTTTTGGATAAAGCGGGGTACGTCCTCAATGCTATCCTTATTGTTACCGTCAATGGTCAGCACCCCCGCATAGCCCTCTTCCAGCGCCCAGTAGATGCCCGTGCGCAGTTGCGCGCCCTGTTTGCCTGGGCCGGTTTTGGTTAGCAGGGCGCGTACACCGGCCTTTTGCAGCGCCGCGTGGGCGGTGCTGCCGTCGCTGCTGCCGCCGTCGCAGATGGCAATATCGGCAAAGGAAGTTATATCCGCCCGCTTTGCGCGCGCCAGTTCTTTTGCCAGCCGCCCATTTTCGTTGATAACCGGGATGAGAAGGCAATAGTTTTGCCGTTTTTCAAAGTATTCCGCCAATTCAAAATCCGGTACGCCGTCTATGCCCTGAATGACCTCTTCCCTCATGCAAACACCTCGCTGATATAGGTAAGCACGCCCTGTAAAACGGAGAGGGGCGCCTCGCGCATCTCCACCGAGACATAGCCGCTATAGCCCTCTTCCCGCAGAAGCGTTGCAAGAGCTCGGTGTTCTGCGCGCCTTTCTATGGGCAACAGGTTGGGCTCGCTGATGTGCACATGGTTGATTGCGCCTATCTGCCCGCGCAGCATTTCGGGCGCTTCGCCGTTTGCAACAAGGGTGCCAAAGTCCAGGTTCACCCTGCACCCTGCGCTGCCCACCTGTTTTGCCATCGCCAGGGCGTCCTCGGTGCGGTTCATAAAATTTGTGCCGTATAAAGCGGGGTTTGCCTCCAGCGCCAGGCAGGCGCCCTGCGCCGCGGCATATTCGCCCAGTGCGGCAAAAAAGGGCAAGGCCTCGGCCGGTTTTACCCCGGCGGGCAGGTTGCGGTTTTTGGGGCAGCCAAACACAAGGTTTGCTATCCCCCCCGCTTTGGCAAAGCGAATGGCGGCCTTTGTATACTCCAGTAAAAAGGGCCTCTCCGGCCCAAACATGGAGCCCTGCTGCCCGTACCAGATGCTTTGCATACTGCAAAGGCTGAGGCCGTATTCCTCTTTCGCCCGCACGGCATAGGCTTGCAAGGCCTCTGGGTTCTGGTAGGGCGTTTGCCCCGCCACCCGGCCGGGGGCAATTTCCAGGCCTGTAAAGCCCGTTTCTTGCAGCAGTTTTAGCGCCGCCGCTTCTTCGGCCGGGTTCCAGGCGATGTGGGAGGCCGCCAGCTTCATTGGCTTCCTCCCTTTTTTGTATCCGCTGGGGCGTTCTCTTCGGCCAGCATCCGGCCCGCCAGTTTGCCAATATCGGCCAAAACCTCGGCGCGGTCGGCTATATAGTCGTCGCCGCCGCCAAGTTCGCGGCCATAGCGGGTACGCATATCATAACATACCGGGGGTTTATCCAGGTAATTTTCAAAGGGCTTGCCAAACAACACCTCATATACATGGCCCGCCGCCACGGGGGGCGTTGCCAGGTTTATCAGCCGCAGGCCTTTTTGTAGGCAAAGGTCTAAATCCCGCCACAGGTTTTGCAGGTTATAGAACTGAAATACCGAGCGGCTATCGGTAAAAGAGAGGGCGTTAAAATCATTTTCTTTAAAAAATGCACGCAGGGCGGCTTTTTGCCCTTCTTCTGCGGCCAGGCGGTAAAAGCCCAAGTCATCACGCCGATAGCACTTTTTTACCAGCGGTTCTTTATTGCAAAGTTCTTTATATTTATCTTCTTTTAGCATCATGGGCGTCAGGGTGAACATGTCAAACAGAAAATTCTTTTTCAGCCCCAGCCCAAAAAGCCCCGGCAGGCGCACAACCAGCGCTTCGGGGTAACTCTCGCGCACCCAAGCCTCCAGCGCAAGGCGGTTGGCCCCGTAGGCAGGGGCCCCCTCGCCCCCGGCGGGGCTGTCCTCAAACACGCGTATGGGCAGCGGGTATACGTCCACCGTGCTAATCAGCACCAAACGCTCGGGCCGCATCTTTTGGATGTTTTCAAAGGCCTGCCTGGCCCTTGCAAGGTCGGCGGCGGGGTCTGCATTCGCCAAAAATTTTTCGCTGTACATCCCGCTGTACACCACAAGGCCATTCTCGGCGCCAAAACTTTCGGCGATATTGGCCGAGTTGTACATCGCGTCAAAGCTGTGCTCGGCCGCCAGGTTCCGCCCCACAAAACCGGTATAACCCACCAAAGTATGTTTCAATCCCCGCGCCCCCCTCTCGCATGTTCGGCCACTTTAAGGCCGGCATTATATAGCCGACTAAGCTAAAAAGTGATTCAAGGGTAGCGAGGATGGTTTTTCCACTGCAAGGCGGAGGATTGAGCAACCCTTGGCGGGTTGCGATTGACGACAACGCGGCAGTGGGGAAACCAGACCTCTAGCAGGGAGCACTTTTTAGCTTAGTTGGCTATAGTAAGTATTATAACGGCTAAAGCCCTAAAACACAAGGCAGGCGGGGCAAGAGAAAACGCCCCCTGCCATAGGGGGCGCTGCAAGGCCAATGGAACAAATGTATTGGTGGGTACACCCGGTGCGGGCGGTAATCACATCCAGGTACAGCGGCTTGCCCCCCGGCGCTAGCGCGCGCGGCCCACCCGGCGCGGCTGCGTGGCCGAAGTACCGTAGATATAGGGCTGGCCAGTGCGGCCGGTGCGCATACCAAATTGTTTGGCGCGGTTTACGCCGCTGGGCCGCGAAGGGGCCTGCACGGGCGCGCCGCGGGTATGGGAAGCGGGCCGCGGCGCAATGCTGATGGGCTGCTGGGCACGTATTTCGGCCTGGCGCAGCTGGCGGCGGTGGTGGCGGCGCCAGCGCACATACAATACGCGCCCCAAAACCGTTAGGAACAAAAGCAGCAAAACGGCAACGAGGATGAGCACCACCGGCGGATACTTCCCTATGGCGCGCTGCCAGGCCGAGGTGTTGGCCGCAAACAGTTCGTCAAATCCCGTCCAGGAGAGGGGGGCGCTCATCAGTTCTATGGGCTCCGCGCCCTCGGCGTTTATGGCAAGCTGAATCACGGGGTTAAAGGGCTGGCCAATCACATACTTTTCGGGCACAAGGCTCTCGGCCGTAACGCTTTCCAGCCCCACGCCATTTGGCAGTAGGAAGGGGATATCGGCCCCGCCGCAAACGGTTATCTCCCCAAGTTCATCCTGCCCGCCGCCGTACACCGGCACCGTAACTGGCGGGATGTTGCCCGCCGGGTAAACCGCCGGGGTGAAGTTGCCAAAGGCATAGTCCAGCAAGGCCGTGGTGGATTCATACTTTGCGCCATTTGTATCGCATTTCAGCACCACGCAAACCACCTCGGTATCCCCGCGCTTTGCCGTGGTTACCAGGGTGTAGCGGGCGTCGTCGGTATAACCCATCTTGCTGCCCGTAACCCCGGGGTAGTAGTAGGCGCTACCGGGGCTTAGCACGGGGTTGTTGTTTTTGCAGGTAAAGGCAAAGGCGCGGTTATTTGTGGGGGCCATGGCATATTCGGTGGCGGAAAAAAGTTCGCGAAAGCCCGGTACCGCCATGGCCCAGCGGGTGATGGCGGCCATATCGTAGGCGCTGGTGAAATGGTTGGCGTCGGGCTGGCCGCTGGGGTTTGTAAAATTACTGCCCGAAAGCCCCAGCGCCGCCGCCTTGGCGTTCATCCGCCCGGCAAAGCCCTCCAGCGTGCCGTCGCTGTATTCAGCCAGCACATTGGCAGCGTCATTGGCCGATTCTATCTGTGTAGCATACAAAAGGTCGCTTAAAGAGACCATCTCCCCCTCGCTGAGGCCCACGTGGGTGGCCCCATAGATGAGTTCATGGCTGGCCCGGTAAGAGACCTGGGTTTGCTCGCCCAGTTTTTCGGTTTGTCCGCCCATCTCCTCTAAAACAAGCCCCAATGTGAGGATTTTGGTGATGCTGGCGGGGTATTCAGCCATATGGGCATTCTTTTCTGCCAGCACCTGCCCGGTGGCAAGGTCCATCACCACATAGGCTTCGGCAGGCACTTCCGGCGGGGTGGCCGCCTGCACGGCAAGCGTGGGCAGGCCCAGAAAAACAAGAAGTGAGAGAAGCAAAAAAGACGCCAAACGCCGGAATATACCCTTCATCGGCCCGCTCTCCCCCCTGGTTTTGGTAATAATTGCAGGTTTTTCTCCTAACCGTAGTATTATACAAAAAGTACAGCAAAAAAACAAGCCCCTTGCCGCAAAACTTCTGTGCCATTGAGAAAGACGCGGGGCTTATCCGAGGACGCACCCCCAGGTCAATTAGGTAGTATAGGGGCAAACCCAGGCGCCTTTGGGTAGGTAAAAGGCCGCCCTCAACTCCCCGTATACTATTACCGCAATTGCTGATACCCTCTTATATGTATTCGGCAGCAGGGGCGCTTTCTTCACCCAAAGCGCCCGGTTTTTTTACCGGGGAAAGGCGGATGATGCGGGCGGAGAGGGCCTCTGCCTCCTCCTCTTCATGGGTGATGAGCAGCAGGGTACGTCCCTTGCGGCGGGCCTGCAAATACGCCATTGCCGCCCGCCGGTTTTCGGCGTCCAGGCCTTTGAAGGGCTCGTCCAGCAGCAGGGCGGTGCCGGGGGCCTCCATCGCCCGCACCAGCGCCAGGCGCCGTTTTTGCCCGCCCGAAAGCTGGCAGGCGGGTTTTGTGCTATCCGCCCCCGAAAGGCCAAGGGCCGAAAGCCCCGCAAGGGCCGCGGAAAGGTTTTGGCGGGGCAATACAAGGCCCAGGTTCTGCCGGGCGGTAAACCCCGGCAACAGCCTGTCCTCCTGGAATACGCAGCCAAAGCGCGCCCCCCCTGTCTCCACCCGCCCTGCGTCGGGGGCTTCCAGGCCCAAAAAAATCCGAGCCAGGGTGGTTTTTCCCGCGCCCGAAGGGCCCAAAACAGCGCAGGCATCCCCGGCGGAAATTTGAAGGGAAACCTTTTGCAGCACCGCCTGGCCAGCGTAGCTTTTACACACCTGTTCCATCCGCAGTTCGCTCATCGCACTGCCTCCTTGCCGCAAAGGGCCGCCATGCCGCGCCGCAACAGCCACAGGGTAAGCGCCCCCATCAGGCCGCTTGCCAAAAGAATCACCACCGTCCAGGCAAACAGTTCGGGCATCATCAGGTAGATTTTTGCCTGGTAGAGGCGCTCGCCTATACTGCCTGCGGGCAGGCCAATCACCTCGGCGGCAACGCCGCTTTTCCAGCTCATGCCCAGGCCCAACTCACAGGCCGCAAGCAAAAAAGGACGCAATGCAGGTAAAAAAATACCCCGCAGCCGCCCCCAAAAGCCCATGTGGAACACCTCCGCCATCTCCAGCAGTTCCCGGCTTGCCGCGCGCAGGCCGCTGAGGGTGCCCGTATAAAGCACCGGCAAAACCATTAAAAAGCTGACAAAGGTGCTGAGCCAGCGGCTGTTCACCCACACCAGCGCCAATATGATAAAACTGGCCACGGGTATGCAGCGCACCAACAGCATCAGCGGGCGCAAAAGGATATCGGCCAGCGAGAAGGCCGCCGAAAGGGCCGCCAACAGCACACCCGCCACAAGGCCCAGCAAAAAACCCAGCCCAATGCGCCAAAGGCTGCCCAGCACACTTTGCCAAAACACCGCCGTTTGCAACAGCCCCAAAAGGGCCCACAGCACCGAGAGCGGCGAGGGTAAAAAAAGCTGCTGGCCCACCGCCATGCTGCACAGCTGCCAAACCACAAGCCAAAATAAAGCCGCGAGAATCAGCTTCGCGGCCTCCTTTTGGCTTCTATACCGTTTGCTTTGCATCATACACCCCCGCGCCCCGGCGGGCTTTTGCCCGTTTAGGCTGCGTCATAGTAAAAATCATCGCCCGGCATAGCGCCCCCCACGGCCTCTGGCTGCTGGTTATACAACACCTGCAAATAGCCCTTTAGCATGGGCTTCATCTCCGCCCCCGCTATGTAGGTGATGTTACAGGCGGGCAGGGCCTTTTCGGCCACAGGGGCCTTTTCCACTATACCGTACTTTGCCACCAAAGCGGCGGCATCCGCCGGGTTTTGGGCCACCCAGCCAAGGCTATCTTCGTAGTCCTGCAAAAATGCGGCAAAAACCTCGGGGTTTTGCGCAATAAAGTCTTTGCGCACGGCCAAAACACCTGTCACCAGCGGGCTGCCATCCCCTACGGCCTCCCACTCTTTTGTCAGGTCCAGCGCAACGCGCAGCGCCTCATTTTGCATCTGTACGGCGGTTACATAGGGCTGGGGCAATACGGCAATGGCCCCCTCTTCCTGGGCAAGCAGCGCCGCCACCTCGGTGGATTCACTCTTGTATTCAAGCCTCACGTCTTCGCCGGGTGTAAGGCCGTTTTGGGTAAGAATATAATGTAAAACGAACTCCGGGGTGGTGCCCTTGCCTGTGGCATACACCGTTTTCCCGCGCAGGTCTTCTATATTTTGCACGCTGTTGCCGCTTTCCACCACATACAGCACGCCCAGTGTGTTGATGGCTACCGCCTGCACGGCCCCCTCTGTTTTGGCATACAGCACGCTGGCCAGGTTTGCGGGTATGGCAGCGGCATCCACCTCGCCCGCAACCAGTTTTGGCACCACTTCATCAGCCGTGCCGTATACCTCTACCGCATATCGCCCGCTCGCTTCGGCCTTTTGCATCAGCTGTACCATACCCATGGTGGTGGGGCCTTTTAGCCCGGCAATTTTCATAAGCGGCCCTGCCCCCGGCTGGGCCGAGGCTGGCGCGCTTTGCGCCAAGGCCTGTGAAGAAGGGGCAGGTGAGGCGGCGGGCGCGGCTGCAGAGGTTACAGAACCGGCGGCAGGCGGCGAGCAGGCCGCAAAAAGGCCGAGTAAAAAAGCCGCCAAAACGGCGAGGGCGGCACACTTGGTTTTACGCATGAAATGGGTTCCTCCCTTTATACAGTAAATGCACTACAGCATTTGAACAAATGCTGTAAGTCTATCTAGTATATCTTTTGCCAACTGTTGCCGCCCTTGCCTTTGGGTGGTTCTTTTAGTATAGTGGGGGAAAGGGCGCAAATCTGTTGCCACGGCAACAAACTTTGAGGAGGGCATTTTGGACGATATCGCCTTGCTGCTGCAAACCCCGTTGTTTGAGGGGATGAGCACCCCGGATTTAAACGCCTTTTTAACGGCTCTGCGCCCCCAATACCGCCGCTACCCCGCGGGGGGCACCCTGCTTATGGCGGGCAGCGTGGTAAACGAAATTGGCATTTTGTTAGAGGGCAGGGCCGAGGCCGAAAAACTGACGGCGGCGGGGCGGCAGTTCACCGTTGCGCAACTGGTGTGTGGCAGTATCTATGGGGATATTCTGTTTGGGGGCGCGGCCCACAGTCCGGTTAGCATACGGGCGCTTTGCCCCTGCCGTGCACTGCTGCTCCCCTATTCGCGCCTGTTTTCCCCCGCCTGCGAAGGGACGCCTGCCTACACCCTTTTTTTAAAAAACCTGCTGCGGGCCATCTCGCAAAAATATTTTGCGCTGGACGCGCGGGTGGACCTGCTGCTCACCCGGCGCTTGAGAAGCCGCATAGCCGCCTGGTTGCTTTACGAAAATGCCCGTCACCCCGGCGATACCCTGAAAAGCCCCTTAAACCGGGCGGCCCTGGCGGCCCACCTGGGCTGTGAGCGTAGCGCCCTCTCGCGGGAGATATCCCGCATGGCAAACGAGGGGCTGATTTGGGTAAACCGCAGCCAGTTCCGCCTTTTGGATGTAAAGCGCCTACAGGCCGCCGCGCGGGAGGATGCAGGCGGTTAACACCGTTGTAAAAAGCCCCCCAAAGCGTTATACTATTCTTATAATTACGCTGTTTTTAAAACAAAAACTTGGAGGTACTGCCGTGGCACCGCCTATTTTGTACATTGTTATCCCCTGTTATAACGAGGAAGAAGTACTGCCCTTAACCAGCGGCCTGTTTTTAGAAAAGGTAAACCAGCTTGTGGCCGCCGGCCGCATTTCGGATAGCAGCCGGGTTCTGTTTGTGAATGATGGCTCCAAAGACCGCACCTGGGAACTCATTCAAAAACTGAGCGAGGAGGACGAGCACTACGAGGGCCTCTCCCTCTCCCGCAACCGCGGGCACCAAAATGCCCTTTTGGGGGGACTGATGTGCGCGAAAGACTACGCCGACATCACCATTTCCATTGATGCCGACGGGCAGGACGATATCAACGCCATGGACGAGATGGTGGCCGAGTATGAAGCGGGCTGTGATGTGGTGTACGGCGTGCGCTCCAAGCGCGATACCGACACATTTTTTAAACGTTTTACCGCCGAGGGTTTTTACCACCTGATGAACGGCCTTGGGGCCAAGGTGGTGTTTAACCATGCCGACTACCGGCTGATGAGCAAACGCGCGCTAGAGGCGCTGGCCGAATTTCGCGAGGTGAACCTCTTCTTGCGCGGGATGGTGCCCTTGGTGGGGTTTCGCTCCTCCAGTGTGTATTACGCCCGGCACGAGCGCCTGGCGGGCGAGAGCCACTACCCCTTAAAAAAAATGCTGGCCCTCGCCTTCGACGGCATCACCAGCCTCTCTGTTAAGCCCATTCGCCTCATCACCTGGCTGGGGTTTTTGTTCTCCATCTTCAGTTTTATTGCCATTTTGGTTATTTTGATACAATACCTGCTGGGCATGACCATCCAAGGCTGGACCAGCACCCTCATCGCGCTGTTTTTTATGGGTGGGGTGCAGCTTTTGTGCCTGGGAGTTATTGGGGAATACGTGGGCAAAATATACAACGAAAGCAAACGCCGCCCCCGCTTTATTTTTAGCGAGCGCACCTTTGATAAAGACGCGCCCCTGCCGGAGGATAAACCGTGAAATATCCCTGTATACTGTTTGATTTAGACGGAACGCTCACCCGCTCAGAGGAAGGGATCATCCGCTCGGTAGAGTATGCCCTTGAAAAAATGGAGCTTTGCAGCCCCGGTTTTGAGGCGCTGAAATGCTTTATTGGCCCGCCCTTAACCCAGAGTTTTACAGAATATTGCCACTTAAGCCACGAGGACGCCATAAAGGCCGCCGAGCTTTACCGCCAGCGCTACACGCACACCGGCCTTTTTGAGTGTGAGCTTTACCCGGGGCTGCAAGAGTTATTGCAGAATATAACGGAAAACGGCGGCAAGGTTTACCTTGCCACCGCGAAGCCTTTGGAGTTTGCACAGCGCATTTTGGCACATTTTGCCATTTTGCCCCTGTTTAGCGGCCTGTATGGCCCGCCGCTGGATTGCCACAGCTACAACAAAGCGGATATTATCGCCCGCCTCTTGGCGGAAAATGAAATTCCGCCCTCTGCCGCCGTGATGGTGGGGGACCGCAGCTACGACATTGTGGCGGCCTGCCACTGCGGGGTGGATAGTATTGGCGTTTTGTACGGTTATGGCACACAGGAAGAACTGTGCAGCGCCGGGGCCACCTACCTTGCAAAGGATGCCAGCCAGTTGGCCGCACTGCTTTTATAGGGCAACATACCCTATTATTACGGTTTGTTCATCTGCTCTAAATCTTATATGCCTCCCTTCCCCCTGAACAAATGGCGGGGAAGGGTTATTCATTTGTTTCTATTTATCGGATAAGCGTGGAAGTCCATCCAACACATCATCGTACCATCTTGTTTTTTTCGCCACAAGCGGGGAAGTAGATACATTTGCCCTCCCCCTGGCGCATTGGCAAATTTGCCTTGCGGCAGCAGGCTGTTTCCCCTCTGCAGATATAGTAATTTTCGGCCGCCAATTGCAAATTTTCAAGGCGTTGCGCCATTTGGTTCAGGTCATCAATTGCCTGCGTTATACCGTTAAATAGCAGGCTATACTCCCGGTTCATTTCGTTCATTATACCCTCCTTTTTTACCCGCTTATATGTTTCCTATACCATTTTAAATATAGCACTGTGCTCAAGGCTCTTTCTGTCGAATTGTTGTGTACGTATAAAAAAAGCTTGTAACCTTGGGCATTTCTGCCCTTGGTTACAAGCCCGGTTACCCCAAACATGCTTAGCCTTTTACGGCCAGGTTTATAAGCTTCGCTGGCACCCAAATTTCCTTCACAACGGTTTTTCCCTCCAGCGCCTTTTGCACGGCAGCTTCCGCTTTTGCCGCTGCCAGGGCTTCTTCTTTACCAATGGTAGCGGGAACGGTTAGCCTTGCGCGGGGCTTTCCGTTCACCTGCACCACTATTTCCACTGTGGCGCTGGTGGTTTTGGCCTCGTCATACTGCGGCCAGCTGCTGGCGGCAATTTCGCCGCCATAGCTTTGCATCTGCCAAATTTCCTCTGTCATATGGGGGGCAAAGGGGTTTAGCAGCTGCAAAAAGATGCGGTATTCGCCCTTTGTTGCGCCACCGGCGGCCCCAAAACTGTTCAGCAGGCTCATCAGGCAGGCAATGGCTGTATTGTGCTTTAGGTGCTCCAGGTCCGCGCCCACCTTTTTAATGGCGCGGTGTATTTCGGCCTCCAGCTCGGGGCGGATGTCCTCCGCCGGTTTCAGGCTCTCTTGCAGGGCCCAAACGCGCTCTAAAAAGCGGCGGCTACCCTTTATCGAGGCCGTATTCCAGGGGGCGCTTTTTTCAAAATCGCCTATGAACATCTCGTAAACCCGCATGGTGTCGGCGCCAAACTCCGCAATAATCTCATCCGGGTTTACCACATTCCCCCGGCTTTTGCTCATTTTTTCGCCATTTTCCCCCAATATCATACCATGGCTGGTGCGGCGCAAATAGGGTTCAGTTTGGTGCACCGCCTGTATATCAAACAAAAATTTATGCCAAAAACGGCTGTATAACATGTGCAGGGTAGTGTGCTCCATCCCCCCGTTATACCAGTCCACCGGCATCCAATACGCCAGCGCCTCGGGGCTTGCCAGGGCTTTATCATTGTGGGGGTCGCAGTAGCGCAAAAAATACCAACTGCTGCCCGCCCACTGGGGCATGGTGTCGGTTTCGCGCCTGGCGGGTCCGCCGCATTTGGGGCAGGTGGTTTGCACCCACTCCTCGTGCCTTGCCAGGGGGGAATCCCCTTCAGCCGTGGGCTCAAAGTCTTCAATATAGGGCAGTTCCAGCGGCAGCTTATCCTCGGGCAGGGGCACCCAGCCGCAGTGCTGGCACCATACCATGGGGATAGGCTCTCCCCAATAGCGCTGGCGGCTGAACACCCAGTCTCGCAGTTTATAGTTCACCTGGGGCTCGCCCTTGCCCTCTTTTTCCAGCCACTGGGTAATGGCGGCCTTGGCCTCCTCCACACTTTTGCCGTTTAAAAAGCCGCTGTTTACCATCACGCCTTCGTCACAGTCGGTATAGGCCTCGGCCTCTACATCGCCGCCTTTTACCACCTCAACAATGGGCAGAGAAAACTTTTTGGCAAAGGCCCAGTCGCGCTCATCATGCCCCGGCACGGCCATAATGGCCCCCGTGCCATAGCTTGCCAGCACATAGTCTGAAATATAGATGGGGATGGTTTTGCCCGTCACAGGGTTTATCGCCTCAACCCCGCACAGGCGTACGCCGGTTTTCTCCTTATCCTTGGAGAGTTCTGTGCGCTCAAAATCGCTTTTGCGGGCGGCCTCCTGCTGGTAGGCGGCTATTTCCGGGCCATTGGTAAGCGCGCCGGCCCATCTGTTTAAAAATTCATGTTCGGGGCTCATCACCATATAGGTGGCGCCAAACAGGGTGTCAGGCCGGGTGGTGTACACCCGCAGCTCATCCCCCGCCGTTGTGCCAAAAGCCACCTCGGCCCCATGGCTGCGGCCTATCCAGTTCTTTTGGCTGGTGGAGACGCGCTCTATGTAGTCAAGCCCCTCCAAATCGTCTACAAGCCGCCCGGCATATTCGGTAATTTTCAGCATCCACTGGCTTTTTACCTTGCGTACCACCTCGCCGCCGCAGCGCTCGCAGCAGCCGTTTACCACCTCTTCGTTGGCCAAAACCACCTTACAACTGGTACACCAGTTCACGGCCATCTCTTTTTTATAGGCCAGGCCCTCTTTATACAATTGCAAAAAAATCCACTGGGTCCACTTGTAATAGGCGGGGTCGGTGGTGTCCACCTCCCGCCTCCAGTCAAAGCTTATGCCCAGCGCCTGTATCTGCGCGCGGAAGCGGTTTATATTGTTTTTTGTAACAATAGCCGGGTGTATGTGGTTTTTCAGGGCAAAATTCTCGGTGGGCAGGCCAAAGGCATCCCAGCCTATGGGGTACAACACGTTGTACCCCTCTAGGCGGCGTTTGCGGGCCACGGCGTCCATGGCCGTGTAAGGGCGGGGATGCCCCACGTGTAAACCCTGCCCACTTGGGTAGGGGAACTCCACCAATGCGTAAAATTTTGGCAGACTATAGTCATTCTGGGCAGAAAAAGTGCTGTTTTCCACCCAGTGTTTTTGCCATTTGGGTTCAATGCTTTTTGGCTCGTACTTATTCAAGGCTTACACTCCTCATCTATACGCAACTCTGCAGGGCACCCTGCGCAAAAACACAAAATGCCCCGCTTTCGCTTTTCTCAGTCCAGGTCCAGTGCAACGGGCTGGGCATCGGCCCACAGGCGTTCCAGCGCGTAATAGTCGCGCGTCTCGGGGTAAAAAACATGCACCACCACGCCACTATAGTCCAGCAGTATCCAGGCTTTGCTGTCTGCCCCTTCCACCCGGCTGGGTTTAATGCCCTCCTCGGCCAGCTTGTACTCCACCTCGTCGGCCAGGGCCCCCACATGTGTGTTGGAAGTACCTGTGGCTATGACAAAATACTCGGCCAATACCGTCAGGTCCTCCACCTTCAGCAATCTGATATCAAGCGCCTTTTTACCGTTTAATGCGGCCGCCGCTTTTTTGGCAAGTTCCAGTGATTCCATCCTCTACTCCTCTTTACGCCTTGTTCGTTCCTTCGGTTCCGGGGTGCCTTAACATTCAATTAATCTGGCCCGCCCCTATTCAAAATGGGGCTCTACATCCACGTCGGCGCCGCCCTCTCCCTCCTGCACACCGCTCATCACCTGCACATTGGGGGGGTAAAGCGCCACCCCGGCGGGAATCTCCACCTTCGGCAGGCCCAGTTCCTCGGCCGGTATGGGCTTGCCATACGCGCGGAAATAGTCATTCATCAGGGCCGCCGCACCGGGCTCTTCTGGGGTGCCCCGGCCCGCCACATCCACAAAATACAGGCTGCGCCCCGCGCCGCTGGGGTCAAGCCCAGGGTCTGTGGCGCCGGGTATCTTACAAAACAGTACATTTTCCGGCTGTAGTTTCAGGGCCGTAAAAGCCAAATCAAAAATATCTTTTAGCCCTATATCCGTGTTGCAGTAATACTCAAACACCGGCAGCAGTTTTACAATATCGCCGGGGGTCAAATTCATAAAGCGGCGGAATAAAGCCGAATAAAAGTGCCTTTGGTTATCCAACCGGGCAAGGTCCGCCTGCTCAAAGCCGGGGCCCTTGCGGTTGCGCACAAAAAACTCGGCGGCGTTACCGTCCAGCCATTGCCAGCCCTGGGGCAGGTAGCTTCCCTCATTGCTCATCTCCTGCGGCACATACACCCTAAGGCCGCCAAAGGTGTCCACTATGGTTTTTAAAGCGTCCATATCCATGGCGATGTAATTATCCACAGGCAGGCGGTACTGCTCTTCTACCACCTTTACCAGGTTGTTGATGGGGCTTTTTTTATCCGGCCCCGAGATGAGGGCCGCATTGATTTTGCCCGTGCCGCCCGTGGGAACCTCTTCTCCCACGTAACTGTCGCGCGGAATTTGCAAAAGGTTTAGCTTGCCGTTCTTGATATCGAAATTCGCATAGAGAATCATGTCGGTGAGGCCCAGCCCATCGGCATATTCGCGGCCCTCTTCATAGTCTATACCCACTATGAGGATGTTGAGGGCCTCTTTTTTGGAATACTCCTTGGGGGTATAGCTGCTGATAGAGCCCAGCAGCCCGGTTTCAAAAACCCCGTCCAAATAGCCCATAAGCAGGGCAAAAGCCCCGCCCGCCAGCAGTACCAGGGCCAAAAAGACGGCCAAAAGTACCTTGGGCAATTTTTTCTTTTTCCGCGTTTTTACGGCGGTGTCTCCGGCCAGGATGTAGGGGCTTTGCGTATACTTTTGCTGCGGGCCCGCCTCATCAATTTGGGCGGGCTGCATCCGCTGTTTGGGGGCTTGCGTTTGCTGTGCCGGGGGCTGCATCCGCTGCTTTTGGGGCTGCGCCTGCTGAACCGGGGGCTGCTGGGCAGGGGGTTCCTCCCCCCGGCGGCCCACGCGGTTAATTCTGCCCGAGTGATAGTTGTGTTCTTGTTTTGCCAAATTACCTTCCTCTAAAATGGGTTATGCATTTCCCGCCGCCCGGGTTTTGGGGGCAGCACCCGGCCTTAGCCTATATAGACGCGCTGCATTTTGTTCCCTAGCTGTAAAAACCCGGAGAAACACAAAACGGGTGATTTTTTGTCGATTGGGTCGTCTGTTACGCCTTTATACAAAGCGCTTAACCGATACCCTGCGTTTTAGAACCTGTATTCACAACTCCACACGGCCCAGCTCCGTTGTGAATACAGGTTCTAAGCCGCCGAAGCCGAACTGCTCGCCTCGACGCCACCCTCTACCGATTGGATATCCGACATGGTTCGAATGCTGGGCTCCGAGACGCCAAGGTTCATGGGCAGGGTGTAGATATTCAAATCCTCCACGCCCATCTCTACCCCCTCGGGCCGGAAATACTGGTTCAGCAATTCCGCCGTACCCTCCGGCTCCAACGCCAGCACAGATTGATCTCCATAAAAGGTGGGGCCCACGGGCGGGCGCACAAAGGTGATGTCGCCGCCCTCAATGTTGAGTGCCTTTTGGGCAAGCCCGCCCATCTGCATGGGGTCCATATCGGTGTTTACACGCCATAAAAACACCTTCATCCACATGAGAAGGTCGCTGGGGGCAAGCCCTTTAAATTGGCGGTACAGGGCGGAGTAAAAGCTTTGCTGCATCTGCAGGCGCATGATATCGCCCTGGTCGTTGTAAGTGGGGCTTTTGCGGTTGCGCAAGAAGAACTCCGCCTCGGTGCTGGTAAAGTCCCGCCAACCGGCGGGTATAATAGCGGTGGGGTCGTTTGGGTCCACCACATCAATGGGCACATATACACGGATGGTGCCGGGCGGGAAATCGATAATCTCCTTCACAGCGTCCATATCGATGGTGATGTAAAAATCCACCGGCAGGCCAAGCTGGTCATAAATGCAGCGGGATAGCGGCTCCATGCGGTTATTGGGGTCCTCGGCGTTAAAATAGAGGTTGTTGATCTTCCCGGTATTTCCGGTGTTCAACTCGGGCCCCACAAAGGTATCGCGCGGAATTTGTAGGAAATTGGCCGTGTTGTTCACCGTGTCGTAACGCATGTATAAAATCATATCGGTGCGGCCCACATGGTCCTCGCTGGTGTAGCCGTCGGCCTCTTCGTTGTCGTAATCTATGCCGCATATCAGCCCGCTGATAACCCCCTTACCGGTATATTCGGGGATGCTTTTGATATCCTCGGGGGTATAGCCGCCTTCCTCGGGGGCAATTTGGTTTGTAATGCGGGAATAGGCATAGGCGATGCCGCCAAACCCCACCACCACCACGCACAAAATGGCAATACCGGCCACCAGCCAGGGGTTACGCCGCCTCTTTTGCGGTTTTTTATGCCCGCCGCCCGCTGCGTGGTGGGCGTTTTGGCCACTTTGGCGGTTTTTTTGGGCCGGCGCACCCGTGCCCGGCTGGGGGGCAGGCCCACGGGCCGAAGCGCCATTTGTTGGGCTTGCCCTGCCGGTGCGCTGCTGCCCGGGCGGGGGCCGCCCGGCGCCGGGGTACTGCGCAGTGCCGCCAGCGCCACCGCGCGCCGCGCTGGCCGCCAGCGCCCGGGTTTCCTCGGCCATGGGGCGCTGGCCGGGCTGCCAGGTGGGGGTTTGGCCCCGCGGGGCCGGCCTTTGCACCTGGGCATTGGGGCTTTGCCCTGCATTATTCTTCCCCTTTTTGGGGGACATATTCTGTTCGAATCCTCTCAAAGGCCTCTGTGCCTCCTGTATCCCGTTCAAGCCTGCCATGCCAAAAAGACAAAAAAGCGGCTTTAACCGTTTGGCCCGCCGCTGCATAAAGGGGCTTAGCCCAAGTTTTTTTGCCGCTGTTCGCGCAATATATCCAAGGCTTGTACGGTGTCTTTGTCCAAGGGTTTATGCAGTTTGTTTAAATGTTCAATATTTTCTTCCATGGCGGCTATCAGCGCCGCATCAATATCCTGGTAAGCCAACTTGCGCAAACGCCCCACGCCGGGGAAGCTGCGCTCGGCACTGATGATATCGGCCAGAAAAAGAATCTTGTCCATGGGGGCCATATCCGGCTTGCCCGTGGTATGGCAGGCAATGGCCGATAGAATATCTGCATCTAAAATACCCAGCTCGTGTTTTGCGTAAATGGCCGCGCAAGGCCCATGCCAAACCGGCAGGGGGCGCTGGGCGGTCACTCCCGCCATTATAACATCTTGCTGCATGATGCGCAACAAGTCCTCCCGGCTGCACTCTTTTACAATGTCGTGCAGCCAGGCGGCCATCTGGGCTTTTTCTGCGTTCTGCCCATAGTGATGCGCCAGTTTCCCCGCAGCCTCGGCCACATTTTCCACATGCCGGAACCTTTTTTCAGAAAGGTTATTTTTTGCAAGCTTTCTCGCTTCTTTTAAGCTTAGCACAGGCGGCACCTCCGGCGTTTATTCTATCGGCATTACCCGGTTTTTCTAGCCAAGCGTTATGTGTACAGGCCGTTTTCCCGTACGATGCGCCAAACAGGCGGGGGTAAAAAAGCCCGCATATCCCGCCCTGCGCCAATGCCCGCACGTATTTCGGTAGAGGAGATGGCCGGGGTTTCTCCCCCTGCCCAAAGGATGCGCCCCCCCTTTGCGCTTAGGGTGCGGGCGGCTTTTTCCAGTTCCTCTTTGCCCACTTCACGGCTTTGCACCACCAGCGTTACCAGGTTTAATAACTGTTTGTACTGCCGCCAGGCCGTAAACCCCGGCAGCAAATCCCCCCCAATAGAGAGGTAAAACGCCGCGCCGGGGCACTGCGCCCGCAAACTATTTACGGTATCCAGGGTGTAGCTTAGGCCGGGGCGGTGTATCTCCAGCTCACAAAGTTCCAAGCCGCTAAACAAAGGGGCAAAACAGGCGCACATGGCAAGGCGCAGGTTTGCCGGTGTGGCCGAGGCCTTTTTGTGGGGGGGCGTCCCCGCCGGCACCACCAATACCCGCCCTGGCTGCACGGCGTTTATGGCGTTTTGCAACAGCGCCATATGCCCTATGTGGGGGGGGTCAAAGGTGCCGCCGAACAAAAGCACCTTCACGGCTTTAAAAGCTGCGCATAGGCGGAATTTTTGGGTTTTTGCCGGTACAGCACAAAGGTGCGCCCGCGCACCAGTACCACCTGGGCGCCGGTTTGCCCCGCCAGTTCCCCGGCGGCCTCTTTTGCGGTAAGGGGGCTGGTTTCCAGCACCCGCAGCTTAATCAGTTCCCGTGCGGCCAGGCAGTTTGCCGTGGCTTTTACCACCGGCTCTTCCAGCCCGTTTTTCCCCACCTGAAATACCGTATCCAGCCCCATGGACGCTTTGCGCAGGGTCGCTCTCTGTTTTCCGGTCACCTAGTTTGCCTCCTATAGTAAACCGCCAGGGGCCACGCCGCCCGGCAGTTATACATTCATGCGTTTATCCGCTTATTTCTGTCGTTCCCATCACCTTGGGCAGTTCTTCCAGCAGCAGCCGCACCGCCGAAGCGCGGTGGCTGATGGCATCCTTTTCCTCGTCGCTACGCTCGGCAAAGCTGCGGCCGTCCACATAAAACAAGGGGTCGTAGCCAAAGCCATTCTCCCCGCTTTTGGTAAAGCCGATATAGCCCTGGCAGCGGCCCTCCACCTCCATGCCCGCCCCGCTGGGCAGTTGCAGGGCCAGTACACACACAAAGCTGGCGGTACGTTTTGCAAAGGGGGTGCGCTCTAGCAAATAGAGCAGCTTTTTGTTGTTGGCCGCATCATCGCCGTGCGAACCCGCGAACCTGGCCGAGAGAACCCCCGGCGCCCCACTTAAGATATCCACCTCCAGGCCGGAATCATCCCCAATGGTGGGTTTGCCCGAAAGCTGGCAAGCGGCCTTTGCCTTGATGAGGGCATTTTCGGCAAAGGTTGCACCGGTCTCTTCGGGCATAGAGAGGATGCCCGCCTCTTTCAGCCCAAGGGCCGTATGCCCGCCGGGCAAAAGCAGCCGCCGCATCTCGGCCAGCTTCTTTTCATTGTTTGTCGCAATCAAAAATTCCATTCCCTGCTACTCCTCTCAATGGGGGCGGCCCCGGCGCTCACTCTTCCAGCAAAAACAGGGCGTCTACAAAGGCATTGGGGTCAAATTCCATCAAATCGTCTATCCCCTCGCCCACCCCCACAAAACGCACGGGCAGGCCCAGCTTTGCCTTGATGCTGATGACAGCCCCGCCCTTGGCCGTGCCGTCCAGTTTTGTAAGGATGATGCCGGTGGCGCTGGCGGCGTCTATAAATTGCTGGGCCTGGTTAATGGCGTTTTGCCCCGTAACAGAATCCAGCACCAGCAGGGTTTCCACGGCGGCTTCGGGGTTTGCCTTGGCCACAACGCGGCTAATTTTGGCAAGTTCTTCCATCAGGTTTTTTTTGGTGTGCAGGCGGCCCGCCGTATCGCATAAAACCACGTCATAACCTTTGGCCGTGGCGCTTTGCACGGCGTCAAACACAACGGCGGCGGGGTCGGCCCCATCGCTATGGCGCACCATGGGCACCCCGGCGCGCTGGGCCCAAACGTCCAGCTGTTCGGCCGCCGCCGCGCGGAAGGTGTCCCCCGCGGCCAGCATCACCTTTTTGCCCGCCTGGGTATACAGGTGGGCCAGTTTTGCAATGGAGGTGGTTTTGCCAACACCGTTTACCCCAATGACCAAAATGACGGTGGGCGCGCCGGCCAGGTTCATCTCATCCTCCGCAAGCAACATCTCCCGGATGATCTCCTTGAGGGCTTCCAGGGCATCGGCCCCTGTTTTCAGCCGCTCGTCACGCACCTTTATTTTTAATTTTTCTATCAGTTCAGCGGCAATATCCGCGCCGGTATCGGCCAGGATAAGCTGTTCTTCCAAATCCTCATACAGTTCGGGGGTAATCTCCCCGGCGTTCACCATCTGGCTGATGCTGCCAAAAATGGCATTGCGGGTTTTTTTTAGGCCCAAACCCAGTTTCTCAAAAAATCCCATATCGGTTGCTCCTGTATCTACGCATTACACAGTAGAATGGCCGAGCACTTTTCCACTGTGGCGGCGGGCAAAAAACCACGGCGCCCTTTGCCCATTTCAACTGTCTCTGCTTATTTTTCCATTTATTATAACATAAAGTACGGCGCAATATCCACGGGTTTTTGAAAATGCCAACACAGGCAAAAGCCCGGTTTTTCACCGGGCTTTTGTGGTTTTAACGCACCAGGCTGGCGTCCACCTCGGCCACATTTAGCCGCAGAAGTTTGGATACGCCGTCCTCCTGCATGGTTACGCCGTACAGTACGTCGGCCTCCTCCATGGTGCCGCGGCGGTGGGTGATGACAATAAACTGGGTGTGCTTTGTAATACGCCGCAGGTACTGGGCGTAGCGTATCACGTTCACGTCGTCCAGCGCGGCCTCAATTTCATCCAGCACGCAAAACGGCGCGGGGTTTACGGCCAAGATGGCAAAATAGATACAGATGGCCACCAGGGCCTGCTCTCCGCCCGAGAGGGCCGAGAGGTCCTTGATGATTTTGCCCGGCGGGGCCACCTCGATATCGATGCCACTCTCCAGCAGGTTTTCGGGGTTTGCCAGTTGCAAATTGCCCCTGCCGCCGCCAAACAGTTCGGCAAAAATGCGCCCAAAATGGGCGTTGATATCCGCAAAGCTGGCCGCGAACAGGGCGGTCATCTCGGCCGAGAGTTCGGCGATCATCTTTTCCAGTTCGGCCTTGCTCTGCTCCACATCGGCCACCTGGTTTTTTAAAAAGGTGTAGCGGCCATTCACCTCTTCAAACTCCTCAATGGCCCCCACATTCACATTGCCAAGGTTCTTCATCCTGCTGCGCAGTTCCCCCACCTTCCGGCGCAGTTCCGCGGCGGAATCAAAGGGCACGCAGATTTTTTCCCCCTCGCTTAAGGTGAGTTCGTACTCGTCCCAAAGCTGGCTGATGGCGGTGTCGTAGCGGCTTTCCAGGCCGGTTTTTTGCTCGGTCAGGCGGGCAATCTCGCGGCCCAGGGCCTCGCGCTCGGCCGTAATCTGCCGCTCTCGGCCCGTTTGCCCGGTGATAGAACCCTCTTTTTCCAGCCGTTTTGCCGTCAGGTCCCGTATTTTGCCCTCGGTTTGCTCCATCCTGCCCTTATTGGCCTCGGCCTCGCTGCCCACGGTTTTAATCTTTTCGTCATACTCGGCGTTTTCGGCCTTTAGGCGCTTGATATTTTCTTCCAGCGCCATGCGTCGGGCCACGCTTTCTCCGGTGCGGCTTTTCAGCGTCTCTATGTTCTGGCGGTGCAGCTCGGCGTCGCGCTGGTGGCCCAGTGCCGCCAGCCGCAGGGCCGAAAGTTTCTCGGACAGTGCCTCGCGCCCGGCCAAAAAGCTGTCGTCCTCGCCCGTTATCCCCGTGAGTTCGGCTGTCAGGGTCTCGGTCTCCTCGGCCAAACGCCGCTGTTCCTCCCCGGTTTTTTGCCCCTGCGCCTCGGCGGCCTCGGCCCCGGTGGCCAGCTCGTCACACTCGCGGCTTAAGCCGCTGCGGCGGGCCTCGCCCGCCTGCAGGGCCGCGCGGATTCTGGCAAGTTCCCCCTCGCCGCGTATCTTATCCCCACCGGCGGTAATGGCCTCGCTCTCGGTGGCGGTCAGTTCGGCCTGCAGGGCGTCCACTTCAGCCTTCACACGGGCTGTGGCCTCGGCGGCGGCCTCTTTGCCCGCCTGCAACCCGGCCAATTTCTTTTGCAGTTCCTCCATCTCCTGCTGGCGGCTGAAAAGCCCCGCCGAGCGCGAAACAGAGCCCCCTGTGAAGGAGCCGCCCGCATTGATGACCTGGCCGTCCCGCGTCACCACGCGGTTGCGGTAATCCAGCGCCTTGGCCGTGCGCGAGGCGTCGCCGATATCCTCCACCACCACAATACGGGCCAAAAGGCTGGAGACGATGTTTTCATATTTTGCGTCGTACTGCACCAGGCTTTGGGCCAGGGTGGCCCCCTCGGGCAGTTTGGCCCCAAAGTGCTGGGCTTTTACGGTATCCAGCGGCAAAAAGGTTGCCCGGCCCCCGCCCGTCTGCTTTAAAAAGGCCATGGCGGCCTTGGCGGCAACTTCGCCGTCCACCACAATGTTTTGCAGGCTATAGCCCAAAGCCGTTTCAATGGCCACCTCATAACCCGGCTGCACCCCCAAAATGGTGGATACCGGGCCGATGACCCCGCGCAGCTTGCCGCTGCGGGCGGCCTTAACCACATTTTTTACACTGGCCTGGAAGCCATCCAGGCTGTGCTCCAGCTCTTTTAGCATATGCAGCCGCTGCTGGGCGCTCTCGGCCTCGCGCTGGGCTTTTTGTTCGGCCTCGCGGGCTTCTTCCAGCGCCTTGCCTCTGGCCTGCATCTTCATAGCAAGGCCCAGTTTGATATTTTCCAGCTTCACAAGTTCTTCCTCGGTGTGCGCCAAAAAGGCCTCGGTGTCGCCACATTCGGCGGCCAGCCTGTCCAGGTCATCGGCGGCAGCTTTTAAGGCTTCTTCCTGCTGGGCCAGCCGCTGGCGGGCGGCCTCGGCCATGGTGGCGGCCTCGGCCTGTTCCACCTTGCATTCGGTGGCGCGGGCGGTAAGCTGGGCAAGCCTTGCCTGCACCTCACCTCTGCGCTCGCCCGTGGCCAGGTTTTTTTGGGCCAGTTCCGTAAGCTTTTGTTCCAGGGCCACAATGGCCTTTTCGGCCTCGGCCAGCTTTTTTTCGTCCTCCTCCGCCGCCATGCTGTGGGCGCGCATCTCGGCTTCAATCTCCCCTGCGGCGGCCCCGCTTTGGGCAATCTCCCCCTCCAAACGCTGGGCGTCGGCCAGGTTGTGTTCTATGTTGTTGCGCAGCACCGCCACCTTGGCGTCGCGCCCGCTCACTTCCTCCTGTAGGGCGCGTATTTCAGCGTTAGAACGCTCAATTTCCATAATAATCTGTTCAATCTCGGCACGGATGCCCTGGGTCTCCTCGTCAATCGCCTCTATCTCGGCGCCCTTTTGGTCATAATCCGCCGTGGCAATTTCAATTTTGCGCTGCTGGGCACGCAAATCCTCCCTGGTGCTGCGCACCGTATCCACCCAGAGGGTCACTTCCAAGGTTTTGCGCTCGGCCGAGAGCTGCAAATACTGTTTTGCCTTCTCGCTCTCTTTGGCAAGGGGCCCCACCCGGCTCTCCAGTTCAGCCAATATATCACGCAGGCGTATCAAATTTTCTTCCGCGGCGGCAAGGCGGCGCTCCGCCTCGTTTTTTCGGTAGCGGAAGCGCGCTATGCCGCTGGCCTCCTCAAAAATTTCACGCCGCTCGTTGCTTTTCGCGCCCACAATCTCGGCCACACGGCCCTGGCCAATGATGGAGTAGCCGTCGCGGCCAAGGCCGGTGTCCAGCAGCATCTCATATACGTCGCGCAGGCGCACGCTTTGGCCGTTTACGCTGTACTCGCTGTCTCCACTGCGGTAGTATTTGCGGCCAATGGTTACCTCGTCGGCGTCCACCTCAATGCGGCGGTCGCGGTTATCCACCACAAGCTGCACCGAGGCATAGCCCATGGCGCCCCGCCCCTGGGTGCCGCCAAAGATGACGTTTTCCATCTTGCCGCCGCCGCGCAGCTGTTTTACGCTGGTTTCGCCCAGCACCCAGCGAATGGCATCGGAGATATTGCTTTTGCCACTGCCATTTGGGCCCACCACGGCCGTAATACCCTCGTCAAACTGCACGCGGGTACGGTCTGGGAAGCTTTTAAAGCCCTGTATCTCAAGCGCCTTTAAATACATGCGGGTTATCCTTTATAAAGAGTTTCAGTGTCATTGCTGTTTCCATCGGGGTGCAGCTGCCTCATAGGCCCCAAAGGCCCTGGGCAACTATCTAGCCGTTCTCTTTTACCAGCCCAAGCAACACCAAAGCCTCGCGGGCGGCCTGCTGTTCGGCCATTTTTTTGCTGTGCCCACAACCACGGCCTATGCAGTTGGAGTTGAGGTGCACCTCCACGGTGAACTGCTTGTCGTGGTCGGGGCCGCTTTCGCCGGTTACATGGTAACGCACCCGTTCCTCGTGGTTTTGCTGCACCACCTCTTGCAGCCGGGTTTTGTAGTCCTCCTCGGCCACGGGGGTATTTTCCACAAAACGCAGGATGAACCCGCGCGCCTTTTCCAGGCCCCCATCCAGGTAGATGGCCGCAATCAGAGCCTCAAACGCATCAGAGAGGATGGAGGCCCTGTCACGCCCGCCGCTGGCGTCCTCGCCCTTGCCCAGGCGTAAATGCCGCCCCAGCCCCAGCTTGCGGGCAAAACCGCCCAGGGCCGCCTCGCACACCAAAGCCGCGCGGCGGCGGGTCAAATCCCCTTCGGGCAGCTCGGGCAGGCTGCGGTACAGGCTATCGGCCACCACGATGGAGAGCACCGAATCTCCCAAAAATTCCAGCCGTTCGTTGTTGGGCACCTGGGTTTTGCTCTCGTTGGCGTAGGAGGTGTGGGTAAGGGCCGCCACCAGCAGGGTTTTGTCGGCAAAGGTGTAGCCAATGGCCGCCTCAAGCTGTGCCAGGGGGGCTTCTTCGGGGGTTTTTGCCATCATTCTCTCCCCTTTTGGGCGGCCAGGTATTGCTCAATGGCTGCCGAGACGCCGTTCTCCACGCACAGTTTTGCCTGGCGCACGGCGTTTTTAATCGCCTTCGCGTCTGAGGAGCCGTGTGCTTTGATCACCGGGCTTTTGATGCCAAGCAGCGGCGCGCCGCCATACTCTTTATAGTCAAAATTGCGCTTAAATTCATCCAGCTCCCCCCGCATTGCCGCGCCCGCCAGCTTGGTTTTGGCGTTTTTGTAAAACATCTGCTTAATCATGCCGCTAAACATCTTGGCAAGGCCCTCGGTCACCTTGAGGATGATATTGCCCGTAAAGCCGTCGCACACCACCACATCGGCAGCGGCCAGGGGGATGTCCCTTCCCTCAATATTGCCCACAAAATGCAGGCCACTTTTTTGCAAAAGGGGGTAGGCCTCCCGTTGCAGGGGGGTTCCCTTGGTCTCCTCGGTGCCGTTATTGGCCAGGGCCACACTGGGGTTTTCTCGCCCCATCACCTTTTCCATGTAGGCCGCACCCATGGCGGCAAACTGCACCAGCATCTCGGCTCGGCACTCGGCGTTCGCGCCGCAGTCAATCAGCAGCCAGGTTTTTTCACCGCTGGGCAACACCGTACCAATGGCCGGGCGCTTAATGCCCTTTATCCGCCCCACTATCAGTGTGCCCCCCACCAAAAGCGCGCCGGTGCTGCCGGCCGATACCAAAGCCTCTCCCCCGCCGTCACGCAGCAGCTTGCAGGCCACTGCCAGCGAGGAATCGGGCTTTTTCTTTAAAACATCGGTGGCATCCTCGTCCATGCCAATCACCTCGGAGGCGTGCAGAAGTTCAATGCCCTGCATGGGTATTTGCGCCTCGCGGATGACGGCGGCCATCTTCTCTTTGTTGCCAACGGCCACAATCTCCACGCCCAGTTCCGCCACCGCTTGGGCCGCGCCCTGTAAAGGGGCCAGGGGGGCGTTGTCGCCGCCCATCGCGTCAATAATCATCTTCATACCCATGTGTCCTTTCTCACTGTGTGCACCCGTCAAATCGTCCACAGAACAGCCCCTGCCCCGGGCTCTATCGCCCGCTAAGCTCTACCTGCTCTGCTTCCCACTATATGGCATCTTCCGCCAGCCAGCTTTGCATGGCCGCCAGCGCACGCTGGGCCAGGGCCGCATAGCGCTGCTGTTTGCCCTTTATGGGGCTTGCAAGCCCCGGCAGCAGCCCCATATTGGCCCCCATGGGCTGGTAGTTGGGGTTGGGGGCGGTCATGTAGCGGCAAAGGCCGCCGCAGATGGTAAGCGCCGGAGGCGGCGTGTCGTTTTTGCCCAAAAGCCCGGCGGCCAGGGCGCGGGCGGCCAGCAAGCCCCCCATGGCGCTCTCCATATAGCCTTCCAGGCCGGTTATCTGCCCCGCAAAGTACAGCCCCGCCCGCCCGCGCAGGCCAAAATTTGGCATAAGCACGGCGGGGGCGTTTAAAAAGCTGTTACGGTGCATCACCCCATAGCGCACAAACTCCGCCTCTTCCAGCCCCGGTATCAGGCTGAACACGCGTTTTTGCTCCGAAAACGCCAGATTGGTTTGAAAGCCCACGAGGTTATACAGGCTGCCCCCTGTATTCTCCTTCCGCAGCTGTACGTTTGCCCAGGGGCGGTGGCCGGTGCGGGGGTTGGTTAGCCCCACGGGCCGCAGAGGGCCATAGCGCAGGGTGTCTGGCCCGCGCCTTGCCATCTCCTCCACGGGCATACAGCCCTCATACACCGCAAGCGGCCCATCAAAAGCGTGCAGTTCGGCCCGCCTTGCCGTAACCAGCGCCGCGTAAAACCGCTCGTAGCCCTCTTTGTCAAAGGGGCAGTTCAGGTAATCCGCCTCGCCCCGGCCATAGCGGGCCGCCGCAAACACCTTTTCCCTATCCAGGGAATGCGCCGCCACAATGGGGGCGGCGGCGTCATAAAAACTAAGCGCCCGCGCCCCGGCCAGCCGCTCAATATCGGCGGCTAGCGCGCCGTCTGTCAAGGGGCCGCTGGCCACAATCACCGGGCCATCTTCCAAAAGTGGTTCTAAACCCTCCACCTCTGCCTCTACAAGCTCTATCAGCGCCTGGTTTTGCACCTGTGCCGTCACCAGGGCCGCAAACTGCCCCCTATCCACAGCCAAGGCCCCACCTGCGGGCACCTGGCAGGCGTCGGCCAGGGGCAAAAGCCGGCTGCCCAAAAGGCGCATCTCGGCCTTTAACAACCCGGCGGCGCTTTCCACCCTGCTGGCTTTCAGGGAGTTCGAGCAGACAAGTTCGGCCAGCAGCGGGCTTTTGTGGGCGGGGCTCATCCGTTTGGGTTTTTGCTCATACAGGCGCACGGCAAAGCCCCGTCCCGCCAGCCAAAGGGCGGCTTCGCAGCCCGCAAGGCCGCCCCCCACAACACTGATATGCCCGTTTTGCCTCTGCTGCATGGCCGTCCTTTCCTCGTGGGCTCTATTGCTTTAGTCCCTCATGTTGCCTAAAAGCATGAACATAAGCGCAAGTTCTTTTCCGTCATGCCACCTTGGCTGGACCTAATCGCCACTTTCGGCGGTTTTTTCGGCCGCCTTCTCCCCGCCCTCTTCGGCGGGGCGGCTGTAGCCGCAACCCTCTTTTAAGCAGCGAAGCGTACCTTTTTTGCCCCCTTTGCGGAAGAGCGTCCCCCCACAGTTTGGGCAGTTTTCGGCCATGGGCTCGTCCCAGCTCATAAAATCACATTTGGGATAGTTGGAGCAACCGTAAAAAATGCGCTTTTTGCTGGAGGTGCGCAGCAGCAGCTTGCCGCCGTCTTTGGGGCAGTGGCCGGGCATCTCCTGGATAATCTGTTTGGTGTTACGGCATTCGGGGAAGCCGGGGCAGGCCAAAAACTTGCCGTAGCGGCCCACTTTAATCACCATTTTGCGGCCACACTTTTCGCATTCGATGTCGGTTTCCTCCACCGGCACCTCTACCTTTTGGCCCTCCATCTCGCTTTCGGCGGAGGCAAGACTTTTGGCAAAGCCCTGGTAAAAACCATCCACGGTTTGCACCCAGTCGGCCTGGCCCTCCTCCACCTTGTCAAGGTTCGACTCCATCTCGGCCGAAAACTTCACGTTGACGATGTCGGGGAAGCGCTCCATCAGAAGATCGTTCACAATCAGCCCCAGGGGGGTGGGTTTCAGTTTTTTCTCCTGCCGCTCCACATAGCCGCGGTCCACTACGGTGGTGAGGATGGGCGCATAGGTGGAGGGCCGCCCGATGCCGTTTTCCTCCAAAGCGCGGATGAGGGTGGCCTCGTTGTAGCGCGGGGGCGGCTGGGTAAATTTCTGCTCGGCTTTCAGCTCTCGCAGCTTCACCTCCATGCCCTCGGCAAGTTCGGGCAGGGCGCTCTCTTTTTTCTCCTTTTCGTCGGTGGCCTCCTCGTACAGCACGGTAAAACCATCAAAGGTAACGGTGTAACCGCTGGCATGGAAGAGGTAGCCTCCGGCGGCGATATCGGCCGCAACGGTGTCCATCAGGCAGTCGTTCATCTGGCTGGCGATGAAGCGGCTCCAGATGAGGCGGTAGAGTTTGGCCAGGTCTCCGCTCAGGGTTTTTTCGGCCATCTCAGGGGTGATAGCCGGGTTTGTGGGGCGTATGGCCTCGTGGGCGTCCTGCGCGGCGGTGGCGCTTTTGCGTTTGTACACCCGCTTTTTGCCATACACATATTGCGCGCCATAGGCGCCGGTGATATACTCCTGGGCCCCGGCCACGGCCTCGTCTGAAAGGCGCAGAGAATCGGTACGCATATAGGTGATAACACCCAGGGTGCCCATCCCTTGAATGTCCACCCCCTCGTACAGGGTTTGGGCCGCCCGCATGGTGCGGGTGCCTGTAAAGCCAAAACGACGGCTGGCCTCCTGCTGCAGTGTGGAGGTGATGAACGGGGGGGCCGGGCTGCGTTTGCGCTTGCCCTTTTTAATGGTTTGCACCACATAGTTTTGCCCCTGCAAAGCCGCTGTAATGGCGCTGGCCTCGGCCTCGGTATGCACTTCCAGTTTTTTGCCGTCGGCCGTGGCGGTAAGCCGTGCCATAAATTTTTTGCCCTCGCCGCTCAAATGGGCGTCCAGGTTCCAATACTCCACCGGCACAAAGGCCTCAATCTCGCGCTCGCGGTCCACAATCAGGCGCACGGCCACACTTTGCACACGCCCGGCGCTTAGGCCCCGGCGTACCTTACGCCAGAGGAAGGGCGAGAGTTTATAGCCCACCAGCCTGTCCAGCACACGGCGGGCCTGTTGGGCGTCGAACAAGTCGATATTGATGGCCCGCGCGCCCGCCATCCCATCATCTATGCCTTTTTTGGTAATCTCGCCAAAGGTGATGCGGTTTGGCTGGGCGGGGTCGATGCCCAAAATTTGGGCCAGATGCCAACTGATGGCCTCCCCCTCTCGGTCAGGGTCGGTTGCAAGCAGTACGCGCTCGCTCTCGGCCGCGGCGGTTTTTAGCTCCCGCACCAGCTTATCCTTCCCCTTGATATTAAAATACCGTGGCTTATACCCATGTTCCACGTCAATACCCAGTTGGTTGGGGGGCAGGTCACGAATATGGCCGTTCGAGGCCTTCACCTCGTAGCCCTCGCCCAGGTATTTGCGTATGGTTTTGGCCTTTGCCGGGGATTCCACGATGACCAATGTAGACATAAACTACCTCGCTGTCTGTTTTTGGCGATAAACTATAATAGATGCGTAAAACGCCAGTTTACTGCATGATGACAAATTGCCTGCCCGGCAACTGGCGGGAGAGGCCCGCCAGTTCCAGCTCGGTGAGGGCGGCCATGGCCTGCCCTGGGCTCAGCCCGCTGCGGTGGGCAATATCCGCCAGGGAGATGGGTTTTACCCCCAGTTCGTCAAACGCCAGCTTTGCGGCCTCGCTCAAGGTATCCAGCGTCTCCCCCTCGGCAAGTTCCGGCGCGGGGAATTGGTACTGGGCCCCCATCTGCACGCCTGCTGCTGGGCCGTATGCTGCCCCGGCCGGGTTTAACAGGGTTTCCAAATCCGGCGGCACCGCCATGGCGGGCGGCTCGGCTTGTACGGGAAGAGGTGGGGCCACGGCTTCCGGTTCCCGCTGGGCGGGGGCTGGGTTTTGCATGGCGGGCGAGGGGGCCGTGCGGCCCGCAGGACGGTATACGCCCGCATCCGGGCCGGCTGTGGGCTGGCGGTTTATCCCCGCAGGCCGCCCTGTTTCGGGGTGCTTTTGCAGGGTGCGCAACTTGCCCGAGAGGCTGTCGTCCTCCCGGCGGAAGGCATCCAGCAGCGAGCGGCCCTCGGCCTTTGGCGCTGCGGTTTTTTGGCTGGGTTTCGCCGCGCGGGCGGGGCGGGTTTCCTCCCTCGCCGCCTGGGGGGCTGGGGTCTGTTCCGGGGCCAGGGGCGCCTGCCTCTCCCTTTGGGGGGCCGGTGGCTGGACCGCCGCCTGGGGCGTTACCATGGGCGGGGGCGTGGCGCTGCTGAGGCCCGCCACGCCTAGAGTTAATCCCCATGGAAGGTGCAGGC
>CAZKBM010000015.1:0-49226 GCA_964550985.1 uncultured Oscillospiraceae bacterium | reverse complement strand
CCGTGCCGACCACGCCAACACCATGAACCAGCTTTTTGCCTGCTATTCCCGCGGAAAAAACGCCAAGGAACTGATGACCGTGCTGGGTGAGGCTGCGCTGACCGAAATTGACCTGCTTTACGCGAAGTTTGCCGATGAGTTTGAGGCGAAATATGTGAGCCAGGGCTACACCACCAACCGAGATATTGAAACGACCTTGGCGATTGGCTGGGAACTTTTGCGCATTCTGCCCCGTAGCGAGCTAAAACGTGTAGATGATAAGTTCCTGGACGAGTACTACGACGCGACCTAAGGGCCAGTGGCCCAACCGGATAATTTTGTGGTTTTACCCGGCCCCGTGTACCTGCGGCGGGCCGGGTAGGGCCACCCTTTGAGGAGGGAGAGCCACTTGGCAAAAAAACAGGTGAACCCCACCCGCATGGAGCTGACCCGCCAAAAGCGCAAGCTGGTTACGGCAAAACGTGGCCACAAGCTTTTAAAGGACAAGCGGGATGAACTGATGCGCCAGTTTTTGGAATTGGTGCGGGTGAACAAGACCCTGCGTGAAAGCGTGGAGGCCGGCCTTGCCATGGCCGCCCAAAATTTTGCGCTGGCCCGCGCCACCATGCAAGACCCCGTGCTGGATACGGCCCTTTTGGCCCCCAGCCAGGAGGTAACGCTAGAGGCGGAGACCCAGAATGTAATGAGCGTATTGGTGCCCCGCTTTACCTACAAAACCCGCAGCCCGGATGAGAGCAACATCTATTCCTACGGTTTAAGCTTCACCTCCAGCGATTTGGACGACGCCGTAAAAAGCCTGGCCGATTTGCTGCCAGACCTTTTGAAGCTGGCCGAGGTGGAAAAAAGCTGCCAGTTGATGGCGGCCGAAATTGAAAAAACCCGGCGACGGGTAAACGCCCTGGAATATGTGATGATTCCCGATTTGCAGGAGACCATCAAATTCATCACCATGAAGCTGGATGAGAACGAACGCTCGAACCAGATACGCCTGATGAAGGTGAAGGACATGATGTTGGAGCAAACTCACCACTATGAAGAACGTGCCAACGCGCAATATTCAGAAGATATTGCCGGGCAGTTGGAAGTTTGACCTACAAAATACCGTTAAGCGGTTGGGATTAAAAAGTAATAAGCGCCACTCCTTGGGACGAATGGGGAGTGGCGCTTGTTTTGAATGTGAATTATTCATCCAATTTTAATTTATTTAAATCTATTACCATGCTTGAGTGTTTATCACTACTGCTAGCGAATGATGGATTGATTTCCTTACCATCAATTGAATAAACTTCTATACTTTTTTGATCTATACTTTTTGATACAAATTTAATTTTCTCATTGTAAAGTGTAATGTAATGAGACTCTATCATTTCAATTGAAGTTGTCTGGTTTTTAAAGTTGACAGGAAATAAAAACATAAGCTTTTCACTAGGAGAAATAAAGTGTTTTACAGATTCTCCATAATGAACGGGTTGAATTTCTCCGGTGATTTTATTACGATATTTCACGTCGGCTTCTAAGTTGAAATTGGTAACAGGCTTATCGAAGTTATTTGTCACTGTTATTGCTAGTATTCTAACTTTTGTTCCGATATCAATATCATGTTTAAATTCCCCTTCTTCTAACATGTAGTCAATTTCAGCAGAATATGCAACTGTTGTATCAGAACTATTATCCCACTGTGGAAAACGTTGAATGGAATTGATACCAACACGTTGTGCATATTTTATCAAATGGGAAATAGATTTAAACTGCAATGGTACACTGTAATTTAAGAAAACACGGCAATCCATTTAAAAGACTCGCCTATTACGTGGATTAGGCGGCTGGATGCAGTAGCAGGCAGTAATGAATTGCTGGTTTGCGTTAAGTCTGGGGCTGTGTTCCGTGTTACCATTGAAGAGACACAGAATTAGGAAAATTAGG
Source organism: uncultured Oscillospiraceae bacterium (assembly GCA_964550985.1). GTDB lineage: Bacteria > Bacillota > Clostridia > Oscillospirales > Ruminococcaceae > JAAYCI01. The sequence continues at coordinate 47,303 of CAZKBM010000015.1, read as the reverse complement.
GTTTTAACTGCACTTTTCACAGTTGATAAGCTGAAATACTGCGTGATATAATGGGGTATTTACATATGGGGTATAGGTATATTTTAGGGATAATGTGGCATCGCAGATAAAATCATTCGTAGGGGGATAGTTATGGACATTGTCTTAAAGAAAGCTCGAACGAAGGATTCCAAGCTAATACATGAGATGCAAGTAATGGCTTTTTCAGAGTTGCTTAAAAAATATAAAGACTATGAAACAAACCCCGCAGCAGAATCACTACAATCCATAGAAATAAAAATGGCTCAAACTTTTACGACATACTACATAGCATTTTTAGAGAATATGCATATCGGTGTAATAAGAGTTGTTCGGCTAAATGACAATATTTATAGAATTTCCCCCATGTTTGTGCTTCCAGAATATCAGGGCAATGGGTATTCACAACAAATTATCAAACACGTCGAATCAATTTACCCACATGCGAAAAGGTGGGAGCTCGATACCATTAAACAAGAAGATAAGTTGTGTTACTTGTACGAAAAGATGGGGTATATCGCCAGCGGAAAAGAAGAAGATATTTTCGAGGGCATGACGATTACGCATTATGAAAAGCCAATCAATCTTTATTAATAATCACCTACATGTACATTATCGTAAAAATCATCACCCTCAATTAAGGTTATCAGCGCACAACTGGGGCACAAGTCTATCAAGACCACGCTGGATACCTACGTGGAAGTGCTAAAAATCAAGGCCGAGGTAGAGGTGGACAAGCTGAACGCGCTGGATCGTATGGTGGCATAATATGATTAAAACAATGGCCTGTGGCAGAGCGTGTGCCACAGGTTTTTTCTTGTATTGGGTTCGGGTTGTGTGTATAATGTTGATAGTAAATAGCGGAGCGGGCTTGGTGTGACTTTATATAAGGAGTATAGGCTTATGGCGCTTACTAAAGAAGATTTGCAGGCTATGCAAGAGATTATGACTGCGGTGGTTCAGCCTATCAATGAGCGGTTGGAAAAAGTTGAGGTAGAATTACACCAAACTCGGATTTTGGTTGAAGGTAATCAACGAGATATGAAGCGTATGGCCGAACACCAACAAGTGGTCATTAAAAAGCTGGATAATATGGCAAATGTAAAATCAGCAGTAGCGGACAATAAAGACCGTATCAGCACAGTGGAAACAGTTGTAAAATCACATTCCCAGCGTATAAAAGTACTTGAGGAATCAGCGGTATAGCCTAACCGGGATTTGACCTACAAAATACCGTCAAGCGGTTGGGATTAGATAGTACAGCACGGTACTGGTTGGTACTGCACCAGCATTGGAAGCGTGACAGACAGGGCATCTTAGTACTACTTGGCACTGGTTGGTAGTGCTGACCCAAAAAGGTGAAGGACATGATGCTGGAGCAGGCCCACCACTATGAGGAAAAGGCTGCCGCCCACTATGCACCGGACGTACGCAGCGAACTGGAAGTGTAAATCCTTCCTGTAAAACGGTTTTACCCAGCGCTCTGGCTTGCCAGAGCGCTTTCTTTAAAGCCGATGCCCAAATGGGGATGGATGGCCCTCCTTATTGGGCCAGCGCTTCCAGCGGAATCTTTGACAAAGTGGCCAATGGGGCTGGCATATAAAAAAGTGTAAGATGGGCGTTGCTTGGCCGGGTTGTAAGGGTTACAATAGAGTTGTTGATTTATGAATTACAGAAGTAGGGGCGGGGTAGAGCGATGAATGCGTTGCAGGCCAAACTGAAAGAAATTCAGGCAAGGCATGGGCAAGATGCCTTTTTAGATACCAAGATGTTAAGAGAGGAACTGGAGGGCTCTTTTGGGGCCGACAAAGACCTTTTGGAGGCGGTGCTTTGGTGTGCAAACCATTTTGTATACTTTAAAGCCTATGCCGATGGAGACCCCAGCCACATGTGGTTTTATCGATATCGCCTTTTGGCGCAGATAGAAGAGGATGGGCTGGCGCCCATAAAGGCCGAAGAGGCCCTAGACGCCTGGATTGGCCTTGCAAACCACCACAAAAAGGGGGAGGCCTTTCGGGCGGAGGCGGCCGATGAAAAACCGTTGTTTGAAGAGCTTAACACGGCCATTCGTGGCTTTGCCGCCGGTATGGAACCCGAAGCCCTGCAAAAAATGGTGGGGATTGCCGAAAAACTGCCCCTGGCACACTACTATGCGGGCAGCCATTTTTTAAAGGCCAAACAAAAGAACGAAAATGAGGCAATTTTGCAGTTTCGCCAAGGGGCGGAGGAGAAAAACCGCGACTGTATCTATGAGGTGGGGAACTGCCTGCGCGCGGGCATAGGCACGGCGCAGGCCGAAGAGGAAGCCTTAAAACTGTATATGGAGGCCGCGGGGCTCTTGCACCCACAGGCCCTGTTTTTGGTGGGGGTGCTGTATGCAGGCGGCCATCCCTTAGCCGAGAAGAACCCCATTCGTAGCCTGTATTACCTTGCCTGGGCGGCAAGGCAGGGCCACCGCGAGGCCCGCAAGTTTTTGGCTGTGTACTACAAAGAGGAAAGCGAAAGCGGCCAGGTGACCAACGCTCATTCCTTTTTCACCGAGGAAACGGTAAATTTGGGGGACGCTTACTATGAAGCCGCCCAAACTTACGACAGGGGAAGCTGTTTTGTGCGTAACTGGGAACTGGCAAAGAAATATTATTTGAAGGCCGCGGCCCACGGCAATACCCAGGCAAAAGCCGTGGCCCAAAAGCGCGGCTGGCAAAGTGACGCCCACGCCGAGGCCGAGGGGGCCAACCTGGAGGCCACCCGTGTAGGGAAGTGGAAAGCCCAGGCCGAATTACAATCGGCCGCAAACGCCGGGGACGCCGACGCCCAGTACATGATGGGTGTGAGTTATATGAACAAAACCGGGGCCGACCGCAGCCCCATGATGGCCTTATCCTGGTTCCGCCGGGGGGCAGCCGGGGGCGACGCCGAATGTGAAAAGATGATACCGGTGTGCAATTACCACATAGGTATGACTTTTGTAAACGAAGAGGAACCAGCCCGCGCCGCGAAAGGCATTCCATTTTGGAAGCGGGCGCTGGAAAATTCGGAGTATCTCTCTGAAAACATACGCTGTGACTGCCACTATCAAATGGCCGTGGCCTGTTTTGAGGCGGGCCAGCCTCAGTGCAGTGCCGCCGAGGCAGAGGGATATATGGCCTACCCGCTGGAAAAAAACTACCTAAAAGCCTACCACTATATGGCGCGCGTGTATGAAGAGGGGCGGGGCCAACCGGTGGATTACGAAAGGGCTTTTGGATACTATCTGGCGGCCGAAAAAATTTCGCCCGCGCAGGCGCGGCCCATGCTGGAAGAGGCCTATGCCGATTACCGGCAAAAAACAGATGCGCCGCCCCTTTCTGAGGCGGTGCGGCAGGAGATAGAGGCGGTGCTGAACCGCCCGGTGTAAGGCGAATGAGGCTTATTCCAGCCGGTGCTGTGTGGGTTTATGTGTGAACGACAAAAATGTATTTTGCTGGAATATTTGCTGCGGAAAAAGGGATTTGGCAAAGGGTCGTTTGAATACCGAATGAGGGGAAAGAGTGGAGACAATGGAACTGTTACTGGGAAATGAGGCGGTGGCCCGCGGGGCCTTTGAGGCGGGGGTGAAGGTGGCGGCAGCCTACCCCGGCACCCCTTCCACCGAAATTACCGAGGCATTGGCGGCGGCCACCGATGTGTATTGTGAGTGGGCCCCGAATGAAAAGGTGGCCCTGGAAGTAGCCCTGGGCGCGGCCATGGGCGGTGCAAGGGCTTTGTGCTGCATGAAGCATGTGGGCCTGAATGTGGCGGCCGATCCCTTGTTTACGGCGGCCTATTCGGGCATTAACGGCGGGCTTGTGGTGGTGGTGGCCGATGATCCCGGTATGCATTCTTCTCAAAATGAGCAGGATTCACGTTATTACGCAAGAAGTTCTCATATTCCTATGTTGGAACCGGCAGATAGTGCCGAGTGCCTGCAGTTTACCAAGCTGGCCTTTGAACTGAGTGAAGCCTATGATACCCCCGTGCTGGTGCGCCTGACCACCCGTGTGGCCCACGCCCGCAGTTTGGTAAAAGTGGGCGCCCCTTTGCCGCCAGTATTAAAAGATTATGTAAAAAACCCGGCAAAATATGTGATGATGCCCGCCTTTGCCCGCCCCCGCCACAAGGTGGTGCAGGCGCGGGAGGAAAAACTGGAGGGAGAATTGGCCCGCTGGGGCCTGAACCAGATAGAGCACCCCGGCGACCGCAAGATTGGGGTGGTGTGCGCGGGCAGCGCCTACAACTATGTGCGCGAGGCGTTGCCAGAGGCCTCGGTACTGAAACTGGGCTTTGCATACCCGGTGGATTTGGCCCTTGCACGGCAGTTTACCACCGAGGTGGAGCGCCTGTATGTAATTGAGGAGCTGGAGCCCTTTTTTGAAGACAGCCTGAAAGCGGCGGGCATTCGGGTGGATGCGGGTAAAGACCGCACCGGCCTGCAGGGGGAACTTTTTGCGCGTAAAATTGGCCACCTGTTTGGAGAGGAAGAAGCCCCAGGTCCCATGGAAACGCAGAATATACCGGCGCGGCCCCCGGTGCTGTGCCCCGGTTGCCCGCACAGGGCGGTGTTTTTTGTGCTGAGCAAATTGGGGCTTACCGTGGCCGGGGATATTGGATGTTATACCCTGGGGGCCCTGCCGCCCCTTTCGGCCATGGACAGTGAGATTTGCATGGGGGCGGCCATTGGCATGGCCATGGGGCTGGAAAAGGCCAGGGGACGCGAGTTTGCAAAAAAAACGGTGGCCCTTTTGGGGGATTCCACCTTCATCCACTCGGGCATAACGGGCCTTGTGGATATGGTGTATAATGGCTCTAACGGCACGGTGCTGATTTTGGATAATTCCACCACCGGCATGACCGGCCACCAGCAAAACCCCACCACGGGTAAAAATATCCGCAGCGAGCCCGCCGGCCAGGTGGATTTGGTTGCCCTGTGCCAAGGGCTGGGGGTGCCCAGCGTGCGTGTGGTAGACCCCTTCGACCTGGCCGCCTTTGAAAGTGCCGTAAAAGAGGAAACCGCCCGCGACGGCGTTTCGGTGATTATAGCGCGGCGGCCCTGCGTGTTGCTGGAAAAGAAAAATAGCGCTCCACCCTATTTTGTAAAAAAATCGGCCTGCATTCGCTGCAAACGCTGCATGAAGCTGGGCTGCCCCGCCATTCGCATGGGGGCGGAAAGCGCCGATATCATGGCGGAACTTTGCGTGGGCTGCGGCCTTTGCGCCGGTGTTTGCCCAAAAGAGGCCATTCAAAAGGGGGAAGGGAAACTTGGATAAGCTGAATGTGGTCATCATGGGGGTGGGCGGCCAGGGCACCTTGCTGGCCAGCCGTATTTTAGGCAGCTTGGCGCAGGATTTGGGCCTGGACGTCAAGGTGAGCGAGGTGCACGGCATGAGCCAGCGCGGCGGCTCGGTAACCACCTACGTGCGGATGGGAAAAACCGTGCACGCGGCCTTGATAGAGCAAAAAGGGGCCGATTTTGTGTTGGCCTTTGAAGAGCTGGAGGCCCTGCGGGCCCTGCCCTATCTTGCGGAGGGGGGAACCATGGTGGTGAACACCCGCCAAACCCTGCCCATGCCTGTAATAACTGGCGCGACGGAATATCCCCAGGATATTTTGCCCGCCTTAAAAAAAGCGGCCGGCCGGGTGGAAGCCGTGGACGCCTTACCCCTGGCGGCCGAGGCCGGTACAGAAAAAGCTGTAAACGTGGTACTGCTGGGGGTTTTGGCCTCACTGTTGCCACTGGATAAAAAATATTGGATTTCCGCCCTAGAAGCCAATGTGCACGAGCGATTTAGAAAGGCCAATCTGGCCGCTTTTGAACTGGGATATGCACACTGCCACAGCTAGGGAGGAATGAGAGATGTACTGGAATAAGCCCATTGAAACGCTGGAGCACAGCGATTTGGAAAAACTGCAACTCAGCCGATTGCAAGAGACCATCCGCCGGGTATACAGCCATGTACCCATGTACCGCGAGCGGATGCAGGAACGGGGCCTGACCCCCGAGGATATAAAAACCCTGGACGACCTGCGCCGCCTGCCATTCACCCAAAAAACCGACCTGCGTGACCATTACCCCTATGGCCTGTTTGCGTCCCCGCACGAAGAAATTGTGCGCATCCACGCCTCCTCTGGCACCACGGGTAAGCCCATTGTGGCCGGATACACCGCCCACGATTTGCAGGTGTGGAGTGAGGTGGTGGCCCGCTGTTTATACTGCGCCCATGTGGATAATACCGATACCGTACAGGTGGCCTATGGTTACGGCCTGTTCACCGGGGGGCTGGGGCTGCATTACGGTGTGGAGCGTGTGGGCAGTAAGGTTGTGCCGATTTCGGCAGGGAACACACAAAGACAGCTTATGTTGATGGAAGACCTTGGTACAACTGCCATAGCCTGTACCCCTTCCTACGCGCTGATGCTGGGGGAAACCCTGCGCGACCAGGGCTTTGACCTGGCACGTTTACAGCTGCGCACAGGGATATTTGGGGCCGAGCCCTGGACGGAGGCCATGCGCAGCCAGATAGAGGAATACCTCAACATAAAGGCGCTGGACATCTATGGCCTGACTGAGACCATTGGCCCCGGCGTTGGCATGGAGTGTATGGAAGGGCACCACGGCCTGCATATCTGGGAGGATCATTTCATCATTGAGGTGCTAAACCCGGATACCGAGGAGCCCGTGCCTGACGGTGAGATTGGGGAACTTTGCATCACCACCATCACCAAGGAGGGGATGCCCACCATCCGCTATCGCACCCACGACCTGACCGCCATTATCCCCGAGCCCTGCCCCTGTGGGCGCACTCACCGGCGTATCCAGCGGCTGCGTGGCCGCACAGACGATATGCTCATCATCCGCGGGGTGAACGTATTCCCCTCGCAGGTGGAAAGCGCCATTTTAAATGTACCGGGCATTGCACCGCACTATCTGCTGGTGGTGGATAGAATCAACAACCTGGACGTGCTGGAGGTGCAGGTGGAACTTTCGCCCGAGCTGGTTTCGGACGAGGTGCGGGAGATTGAGGAACTGGCGGGCCGGGTGCGCAAAGCCATTGAACAGGTGCTGGGCCTGGGCGTAAAGTTGCGCCTGATGGAGCCGGGCTCGATAGAGCGCAGTGAGGGCAAGAGCAAGCGAACCATAGATAGACGCAAGCTGGTTGACGACTAAGACGGGAGGTGGCGTACAGATGTTTGCAAAGCAAGTAACCGTGTTGATTGAGTTTAAAAAGGGACGCCTGGTGGAACTGACCAATCTTTTGGGGGAAAACGGAATTGATTTGATGGCCCTTTCGCTGGCGGACAATGTGGATTTTACCATGGTGCGCGCCATTGTGGATGACCCCGATAGGGCCGTGCAGGTGTTGCAGCAATCGGGCTATACGGCAAAACAAAACGAGGTGCTGGCCGTGGCCGTGCCGGATGAACCCGGCGGCCTTGCCCGTGCGCTGCAAACCCTGCATGATAACGATATCACCATCCTCTACCTCTACTCGTTGGTGCGCAGGGTGGGCCGCAATGCCGTCATCATCTTCCGTGTGGACGAGCAGCAAAAAGCCGCCGAAAAACTGCGTGAAAACGGCATTACCCTGTTGAGCCAAACGGATTTGTTGCAGCCGGAGGAATAAATATTATTACAGTTTCTCAAAACGGTATTTGCTGTGTGATAGACTGACAAACGCTATATCACGTTAAGAGTGGCAGGAGTAGGTGTCTGCCCTTCTGCTGTTGAAATGCTCTGAATCCTCTGTTTACGTCTGCCCAAAAAGCAGGGGCTGCCGTAAAACGACGCATGGTTTTTGCTGCCCGCCCGCGCCGGGGTTTGCGGTGTCCAGGCAGCCTTGTGGCACCCCTTCTGCCAGCGGGGGGCCAAGGCTGCCCTCGGCGCGGCGGCGGGCGTAAACGGGGGCAAGCTTTTGTAAAGTAGTATCAAACTGGGTGGCCCAGGCGGAATGCGGTGGGTGGCCGGGGTGCAGTTCATAATAACACTGGTAGCAGCCAGTTTGGGTATTTGGCCAAAGTGCAAAGCCCAAAAAGGGCAGGCCCAGGGCGGCGCTGGTTCTGCGCGCTGCCTCCCACAAAACCCCGCCGCCCAGTTTTTCACCGGCCAGGTTTACGGTGTCGCCCCTGCGGGCCCAAAAGGCAAAACAGGGTGTGGCTCCTTCCCGGCCCTGCACCCGCACTAAATCGCCCAGGCGGTAGCGGTACAACCCTGAATAGGTGGTGAGCACCGGCTCATAAATGCCGCCCTCCTGTAGCTGATCTATGCATACAGGGGGGCCGCCTGCCTGTGGCAGAAACTCAAAAAAGCCCGAAAACAGGGCAGGCGGGGCATAGGGTGCTTCGGCCTTAATAGGCAGCCCAATCTTCCCTTCGCTGGCCCCATAGCCCGCGTCAAAAAATTGTGCGTCGGGCGGCAGAAGGGGGCGCAGGGCCTCCACTGCGGGGGCCATGGGGCCAGCCAGCCAAAAGCAGACGAGATTTAGCGCGGGCCAAAGATATTTGGGCCAAAATAGACCTTTGGCCAGTAACTCAGCCAGCGCCTCGGCCCGGGCGGCGTTCGGTGGTGGAACATCAGCCGCCCCGCCTTTGGAAAGAGGGGCACTTGGGCAGCCCATGTCACCCCCACGTATGGCAGCAATAAGCTGCGGGGCCCAGTTTTTGGCAAACCCCAACAAGGCCAAAAAGCGTCGGGGGCTGTTGCCCATAACAGCTACCACATCCGGCCTTGCCAGTGCAAAGCGCAGCAGCAAAAAATCTCGTAGTTCAGGGTTCTCTAAGCCGTATACCCAGGGCGGGCAGCAGCGCATGGCCTGCAGGCCGCCGGGGGAGGCCGCGGCGGTGAGCCCAGAGGAAAACCCCACGGGCACGCCGCCGGGTGTATGGCCCAGCGCAGGGCTGGATGAAAGGAGGAAGACCCCGCCATTAGATAAGCTGCCTGCGTCTACCGCAAGACGCCGGTAATGGCTGCGCAGGTTTGTAACGGCTTTGTTCACCTCCAAACCGGCGGCACTTTGGGGTACAAGCTTTGCTGCGCCGCTGGTTGCCGAGGTGTGCAAAAAAGCATGGGCCGGGCCGGGGAACAATAGGTCTTTTTCCCCGCATTCCAGCCTTTTTCCATAGGGGGCATAATCCTGCCAGGTGCTTAGCGGTACCTGGCTTATATATTTTTGAGGGCTGTTTATCTGCGCAAAATCATAGCGTCGGCCCCATTCCGTATGGGCGGCCTTTTGTAAAATGTCCACCAGTACCAGCCTTTGCAACTCCATGGGCCGTGCAAGGGCGGCTTCAAATTGCAGCGCCAGGGCCTCGGCGTCAAGGGCCAAAATTTTGCCGGGCAAAAGTTTTGCATAGATGTGGTTTCCGTCCAAGGCTTTGGCGCTCCTTTCCTTATTTTATACGAGAGCGATTTTGGCAATTTTGTAATAATGTTATGCAGTAATAGTGTAAATTATCAAATATAATGTAAATAATATGCTTATAAAAGAGTATTTACAAAACATCAACCATCCTCTTTACCGTTTGCCTCATAAGTGTTTTTGGCCCAAAACCCGGCCAGTGCGGCGGGCAAGCTGGCCGCTGTAACAGCCTGCCAATGGCTCCAGTGGGCGGGGAACAGGCTTAGGTAGCGCTGGCTGGTAAAGCGGCTATCAATCAAAAGCACCACGCCGCAGTCGTTTTCGGTGCGGATTACCCGGCCGGCGGCCTGCAAAACCTTGTTCATACCGGGGAACTGGTAGGCGTATTCAAAACCAAAGCCATTCTTTTGGGCGTAGTAGTCCCGTATTGCATCGGGTTCAGGGCCAATTTGAGGCAGGCCCACCCCTACCACGGCCGTTCCAATCAGCCGCTCGCCGGGCAGGTCCACCCCTTCGGCAAAGATGCCGCCCAACACGCAAAGCCCCAGCAGGGTATTGCTTGCGCCCGTTTGGAAGGCGGCCAAAAAATGTTCACGGGCAGCCTCGTCCATACCACTCTCCTGTATCAGCAGGGGCAGATGTGGGTGGCGCTCGCTTAGGCAGGCGGCGGCCTCGCGCAGGTACTGATAACTGGGGAAATAGGCCAGGTAATTGCCGGTTTTGCCGCTTGCCAGTGTGGCCAGCATGTCGGCTACCTCGGGCAGGGTGGCCCTGCGGCGGGCATATTTTGTGCTGATTTCCCCGGCCACGAACAGGCCCAGATACCCCTGCTGAAAAGGGCTTGGCAGGTTTTGCAGCTTGGCGTCTTCTCCGCCGCCCAAAGTTTCGCGGTAGTAGGGCAGGGGCAATAGTGTGGCCGAAAATAACACCGAGGCCCTTCCCAGAGAGAGGCTCTCCTCTAAAAAGGTGGAAGGGTCCAGGCAGAACAGTTTCAGGCTCACCTCACGAGCGTCACTGTACAAAAGTACGGTATAGCTGGCGTCAAAGCCCTCGCGTATCTTTTGGTAAAACAGTACGGAAAAATAGAGTTCCAGCAAGCTTTCCTCGGCCCCGTGGCCCCGGTGCTCCTGCAAAAAGGCCTCGGCGCTAAGGCGGAATTTTTGTAGGCTCTGGTCCAGTTCGGCGGGCGGGCAAGCCAGCTGAAAAACGGGTACACCCGCTTCTTCGCCCTGGTGACGAAGAGAGATAAAACAGCGGTTAATGCCATTTAATGCTTTATGAAGCCCAGAATATTGTTTGGGAAGTTGTTTTTTAAATGCAAAGAAAGAGCCCTTTTGCAGCCGTGCCGAATACATCTCACGGCTGCGATCCACCAAATTGTGGGCCTCATCCACCAAAAAAAGAGATTCACCAGGGCTTTCAAAAAAACGTTGCAGATGTACAACGGGGTCAAACAGGTAGTTATAATCACAGACGACGCAGTCACACCAGAGGGAGAGATCCAGCGAGAGTTCGTAGGGACAAAGGCGGTATTTCTTGGCCGCAGCCTCCAGGTTTTGGCGGGAAAAGGAGGTTCCCTCCTGCAACAGCGTATAGACGGCATCGTTGACGCGGTCATAATATCCTTCGGCATAGGGGCAATATTCAGGCAGGCAGCGGCGCTCTTCTAAAAAGCAAATTTTATCCTTGGCGGTTAGGGTAAGCTGGCGCAAGTTGCAGGCTTGGTTTTTCGCCAGCAGAGCCAGCGCGTCCTCTGCGGCTTTACGGGCTATGGTTTTTGCGGTCAGGTAAAAAATACGCTCGCCATACCCTTCGCCCAAAGCCTTCAGCGCTGGGAAAAGGGCCGAGAGGGTTTTGCCGGTGCCGGTGGGGGCACAGCAAAAAAGCCGCCCCCCCATTTTATAGGTGTTGTAGCAGGCAATGGCCATCTGCCGCTGGCCGCTGCGGTACTGTGCAAAGGGGAATTGCAGCGCGCGCAAACTCGCGTCCCGCTTGGCTTTCCAGTTTAAGGAAAGGCGAGCCCAGCGACTGTATTGGGTAAGCAGGGCGTGTACGCTATCTTTCAGTTCGGCCTCTGTATAGTGCCGGATAAAGGCCTGTATCTCCCCGGTTTCCACTTGATAATACCGAAGCTGCACGGCGCAGCCGCTGAGCTGCCGCTGGCTGCAAAGGATGTGCGCATAGATACAGCCTTGGGCCCAGTGGGCGGGGTGGTCATTTTCGGCCAGAGACTCCAGTGGGGAGGCGATGGTTTTTATTTCGTCTACCAACAACCCTCCTGGGGTGTCCACAACACCATCGGCACGGCCTGCAAGGCGGTAGAGAAACCCATCCTGCTCTATTTCTATCTGCAGGGCAAGCTCCGCCTTATAGTTTTTGCCCCCCTGCTTTTGTAGCCTTCGGTGTATCCGCGCGCCTTCGGCGGCGCGGTCTAAACCCGAAAAACGGCTGTCTATGCTGCCTTGGCGCAGCAAAAACTCTGTTAAAGCACGTATGGAAAGTGAAATTCTATCTGCCATTGGGGCCGCCCTTCCGGTCTGTTTTACTACTGCGCTATCAGCTACAGCATTTGTTCAAATGCCGCAAGTGCGCCGCTAAAGGTAGTGGAAAAAATCAGGAAAGTAACCGCTAGGTGAGGAGAGGTGTGCAAAAAGGGTAGGGGGAGGGCAAGATGGAGGAGCAATACCATCCAGTACAGGTTTATACAATTTGTAAAAAAACCAAACGAGAAGAAAATATACAAAATGTAATGCGAGAGAACAAAAAAACAGGTGTAAAGTATGTTAAAACTGTTTAAAATTTGACAGTTATCCAGTGGATAACAAGTCAATAAATATGTTAAAACAGTATAGGTGTTGTAACAAATAGAAGGTATTGGAAATGCTGAATTAGCATAAAATGCCATATAGCCCAATAAAAAAATAGGTAGAGCCAAACCTAGATGTGGGACTTTTGTGGGCATAACGGCAGATAAATTTCTATATCTACACTGCCCCACAATAGTTTGCCTTTGGCGGTGGCTGAAAGAACTGCACCCTTTTGACGGATGTTTTTTCTGCCTGTGGAAAGAGTGGAAAACTTGTTGAGAGATTCTAACACCCGCCCATATCGCCAATGGAAACAATGTGGGTGGTTAAAGAGGAAAAACAGGATAAAACACTTGGAATTTTGGCCTTGCACAGAGATGGACATACCGCTTGACAAGGGGGTGAAAACGCGAAAAAAATCCAGTAAAAAAGAAAAAATGTGATTACTGGCGCGTACGTCTCTCTCAAAAAGCCATTATACCCATAGGAGAGGTTTATTTGCAAGCCCAAAAACAGATGGCGGGCAGCCATCTGTGTGGACAGTAGGCAAGACTTTACCACGAATTTTATGATTTGAAAGCAGTACTTTATATTTCAATGCAGTACTTTGTAGTAGGGTAGGCCCAAAAAAGCCATCTGCCTTTGTATGGCAGATGGCTTTATCCTAAATTTCGTTAAAAACTTCACTTTGTTTTTCCCGCAAGGGTATTATTACAGTTTCTCAAAAGGTTGCGCAGCAAGCTTTTGCTATTAGGGTTTCTCAAAAAGCTGTGCAGCAGGTTTTTGTTAAAAACTCTTATACAGAGTAGAAACTGTTGGGCAGCGCCTGATATTTTCCGTATTTATGCGCTATTGTTTGTTCATTTGCTGTAAGCTGTATGCCCGCCCAAAAACCTTGGCACAAAATGCCGGTTATGTATGCGTCAATAAAAGTGCCAAGGCGAAAGAAAAGGAGGGATTGTTGGGGTTGCTTCAGGCATTTTGCACAATTGAGGCAGATCGTTACGGTTGCCCTTTACCCGGAAGTCCTGGAGTATCATCGGTGCTGCGAAGTTTAAAACGCTGCACCACCTGGCGCAATAACTGAGATTGACGGCTCATCTCCCGCGCTGCCGAGGCCGCCTTTTCGGCTGTGGCGCTGTTGGCCTGCACTACGTCTGAAAAATCTCCAATGCCCCCGGAAATCTCCTGTATGGCTTCTCTCTGCGCCGCCGAGGATTCGCTGATTTGCGCCATCTCTTTTGCGTTTTCCTCGGCAATTCCCTTTGCGGCCTGCATGGCTTTCGAGGCCTGTTCACTCATTCCGGCGCCCGCCTCCACCCAGCGGATGTTGTCTTGTACCAGCAGAGATGTCTGTTTTGCGGCATCGGCGCTTTTGCTGGCCAGGCTGCGCACTTCATCCGCCACTACGGCAAAGCCTTTGCCGTGGTCGCCTGCCCTTGCGGCCTCCACAGCCGCGTTTAGGGCCAAAATATTGGTTTGGAAGGCGATGTCATCCACCACCTTGATAACGCCCGCAATTTTTTCAGAACTTGTGTTGATATGTTGCATAGAGCCCGAAAGCTGTTCCATCGATTCCATCCCCTCGGCCATCAAGGCGCCGGTGCGGCCAGCCGCCTCGTGGGCGCTGATGGCCCGCTGGGCATTTTCCTGAGATTGTTCCAGCACTTCATCAATGGAGGCGGAAAACTGCTGCAGGGTTGCGGCCTGCTGGGTGGAGCCAGAGGCCAAAGCCTGGGAGGCGGCCGCCATCTCATCGGCCACTACGGCAACCTGTTCACTGCTTTGGTTTACCTCGTTAAAGCGCGCGTTCAGGTTGCCCAGCGTTTTGGCAATGGTTTGCCCCATAATATCCTCTTCACTGCGCAGTTTTGCCTGTATGCTCAAATCGCCCCCGGCCAGATGACTCAAAATATCCACCTGCCCGCGAATACCGTCGGCCATGTTGGCAAAAGCGCTGGAGAGCACCCCAATTTCATCCAGGCGCGCAGTGTGGCCAAGCTCTGGGCTGGTGCCCCCGGCGGCCATTTTACCCGCCGCCGCCGTTAGCTGGCTAAGCGGGACACCAACGCGGCGTTTGATATACTGGATGCTAAATATGCCGGCCGCCAGCAAAAGTACGGCCATAATCAAGGCTATAAAAAAGCCAAAAATACGCACAGTGGACATCACCTCGCCAAGGCTGATATCCACCCCAACCACGCCCACCACCTGCCCGGCCGAGTTTTGTATGGGCGCAAAGCCAGAGGTCATGACGCCAAACTCACCCGAGGGGTAAAGCCCTGAGGTCTTGGCCTTGCCGGTGGAGATGGCGTCAAACATCTCCTGCGCAAAATAGTCGGCAGGTTCGGTCTGGCCTAAATCCAGTTCGGCGGCGCTATCCACATCGGGGTTGTAGCCTTCGGCATAGTACCGTACAGTGCTGGAATATTCGCTGCCAAGCACATATAAATAGGCAACACCCGTGGTTTTCTTAATGTTATCCAGGGTGGTTTTGGCGGCCTGCCACCCTTCGGTTTTTTCTCCGCTTTCCAGTATGGCCGTAAAGCTGTCTCCATCTATGGCTGCGGCGGCGCTTTGGGCTATTGCCAAGGCGCGCTGCGCGCTGTAGTCAATGCTATCTTTGCGGTAAAGGATGTAGCTGGCCACACCCACCAAAACCACCGCCAAACTAACCATGGCCACCACCATCAACGAAATTTGCGCCGATAAACTGCGTTTGATTTTTTGCAAGGGAATGCCTCCTTGTTCTTGCGGTATACAAAGCAATTTATTATAGAATGTATGGAAATGAAAAACCAGGTATATTTTATTTTTGCAATATATTTCTTGACAGTTTTTAAAAAATGATGTGGCAAATTTGTGTAAAAAAAGTTTTGTAAAGTGAATTATAAAGTAAATATATCTGCCCATACCGGCTAAAGGGCAGTGGAATGAAACAAAATATTTTAGCCAAAATAGTCAAAAAAAAATTTAGCGAAGGTCTGAATATGACCTTCGCTAAAATTGCGGTATTACCCATATTTAGTGGTTGCGATAGCAGCCTAAAACCTCAAAGTATTCGGCAGCTGCTGCGGCCTGGCGCAAAGCCGGGGTGATGCCGGTATCCAACAGGTTCCCCTCCACATCGGCAAAAAAGCGGTAACTTTCGGCCGTGCCGGGGCGAGATTCAATGCGGGCGAGGTTTAAATCAAACGCCATAAAGGGCAGCAAAATTTCGCACAGTGCGCCGCTACGGTGGGCGGTGGAAAAGGTTACGGTAATCATTTGGCTGGTTTCGTCATACTCCGGCTGGGCGGCAATAATAATAAAGGAGGTGCGGTTGGCCGAAGAATCCATGATATCTTTTTCCAGCACGTTTAAACCGTAACAATTTGCGGCATAGGCCGAGGCCACGGCCGCGGTGTGGCCATCGTTTTCTTCTGCCACCTTTTGGGCGGCCACGGCGGTGTTGCGGCAGGCAATTTGCTCCCAGTTGTGTTTGCGCAAAAACATGCGGCATTGGCTCAAGGCCTCTGGGTGAGAGTAAACCTGCTTCACGTCTTTCAGGCTGACGCCTTCGGGGGCCAAAAGGCATTGCCGAATATCCATGGTGGTGCGCCCGGTGATATAGCAGCCGTATTTGCGCAGCAGGTCATAGGTCTCTCCAATGGCTCCGGTTTGGGAGTTTTCAATGGGCACCACGCCATACTGGGCCCTATCTTGCCGCACAGCCTCAAATACATCCTCAAAGCGCTCTACGGCCAGGGCCTCGGCGGCGGGGTATACTTTGCGCAGCGCCTGTTCGCTCCAGGCGCCGGGCCTGCCCTGGTAGGCACAGGTGAAGGGCCCGGTTTTGGGCGGGCAAGGCGCGGGCAACAGCGGTAATTCGCTGCCAAAATGGGCCTTGCGCTGCCTGCTTTTGGAAAGTGCCAGCAGGGTGCGCATCAAAAGCGAAGCCTCCCCGCGCAACTCTGGGGCGGTGGCGGCGGCCACCCTATCTAAAATGGCCTGTTCGCGTTTTGCGTCCAGCACGGCCATGTTGTTTTTCTGTTTTACCTCGGCCACCTGCTGCACCAGGTTCATCCGCCGCTCAAACAGGGGAACCAGCTCTTTGTCCACTTCGTCCAATTGCCCGCGCAGTAACTCCAGTTCTTCTTTTCCGCTCATGTTGGCCTCCTTGGCCAAGGGGCTTGTACCCCTTGCTGTATTGGTGGTATATTGCCCGCCACACGGTTAACTTATTACAGTTTCTCAAAAGGTTGCGCAGCAAGCTTTTGTTATTAGAGTTTCTCAAAAAGCTGTGCAGCAGCTTTTTGTAAGAAACTCTTATACAGAGTAGAAACTGTTATGCAGCGCCTAATTTTTACCGTATTTATGCGCTATAGTTTGCAAATTTGCTGTAAAAGTGCAAAGTATAAACTTGGTCATAGTCATCGGTATGCTGTGGGGGCGGGGCGGTTCAGTCGGCCAGCAGGGCCTCTCGTATCTGGCCAACCTTTTTCATCAGCCTGCCAAACAGGGCCGGTGTAAGAGACTGCGCGCCATCGCACAGCGCCTGCTGGGGCTGGTTGTGCACCTCAATAATCAGCCCGTCGGCCCCTGCGGCCGTGGCGGCCAGGGCCATGGGGTAAACCAAGTCCCAGTGGCCGGTGCCGTGCGAGGGGTCTACAATTACCGGCAGGTGTGATTTTTGGTGCAGCACCGGCACTGCCGAGAGGTCCAGGGTGTTGCGGGTGGCGGTTTCAAAGGTGCGGATGCCCCGCTCGCACAAAATCACCCGGCTTTTGCCGCCGCTTAAAATGTATTCGGCGGCCATCAACAGCTCCTCCATGGTGTTGGAAAGCCCGCGCTTTAACAAAACCGGCCGCCCGGTGCGCCCCACCTCGCGCAGCAAAAGAAAGTTTTGCATGTTGCGGGCCCCCACCTGGATGATGTCCACGTCCCGTTCAAAAATTTCCAGATACTCCTGCCCCATAATCTCGGTTACAATGGGAAGGCCGGTTTTCTCACGGGCCATTTTTAACAGCTCCAGCCCGTCTAAGCCAAGGCCCTGGAAGGCGTAGGGGGAAGAGCGCGGCTTAAAGGCCCCGCCGCGCAAAAACTGCGCCCCGGCCTGTTTCACATCAGCCGCCACCGAAAGAATTTGCTCCTCGGTTTCCACACTGCAGGGGCCGGCCATCACCGCAAAATGCCCCCCGCCTATCTTCTGCCCGCCAGCCTCCACAATACTGTCGTGCGGGTGAAAACGCCGCCCGGCCAGCTTGTAAGGCTCCTGTACTTTTAGTACCTTATCCACGCATTTATACAGATACAGGGTTTCTTCGTCCACGGCGGCGGTATCTCCCACCAGGCCTATTACCTGGCTGTTTTGCCCCTTGATACGGTGTAGCGAAAGCCCTTTTTTTTCCAGATATTGTTCCAGGCTCTCTACTTCGGCGGGGTCTGCTTCGGTTTTTAATACAACAATCATGGCATCCTCCTGTGGGTGTGGCAGCGGCCCGGCTGCCGTTTTTTGTATTTAGGCAAAAGAAAAGAGGGAGTTCATTTCCATGAACTCCCTCTAGTAAAACGCCGTTTGGCGCGTTTAACTGCATAGCCCATGGGTGGTTTTCTGTTTTTCAAAGCTTAAAAAGCCGAAGCTAAAAAAGCTGCAGCTAAAAAAGAAAAACAGAGAAAAAATAACCGTTGCCATGGAGAACCTGCTTTCTGTGGCCTTGTGAATGACAGCCACAACAACAAAAACTAGTAATAGTATAACGCAAAAAAATAAAAATGCAAGGTTTTTTTGGCGGTTGGGCCTTAAGTTGGGCCTTAGGACCGGGCCTTAACCGGCGGGGCCTTTATGCCCAAAACTTTGGTAAGGGCCTAATGGCAAGGCCCAAAAGGGCCCTACACAGGGCCCTTTTCGCCCAATAAACGCTCTATCAAACGGTAACCCTCGGCAAAATAGGGCCCTTTTGCCCCGTTTGCCTCGGTATAGCCATGGCCGCTGCCGGTTTGCCCGGCACTGCGGCTATCGTATAAAATATAGGGTACGGGGCCCGCATCGTGCCCACGGGTGGCCGTAAGGGTTTTGTGGTCGCTCATGGCCAAAAGGCGGTATTCCACCCCCGCGCGGCGCAGCCCCTCCACCACACGCCGCAAGGCGCGGCGGTCAAAATACTCAATGGCTGTCACCTTGCCGTTTGTGTCGCCGTTGTGGGTGCATTCGTCCGGGGCCTCCAGGTGCAAAAGGGCAAAGTCGTCCCCGTCTTGCAAAAGGCCCTGTAGCACGGCGTCCGCCTTGCCCTCAAAGTTCGTGTCCAGCTCCCCGGTGGCCCCGGCAACGGGTATGCTGCGCAGCCCGGCCAGCGCTGCAATGCCGTGTACCAAGGGCACGGCGCTTACCACAAAACCTTTTACCCCATATTTTTGGGTAAAATCATCCAGTTCCAGCGTAAGGCCCTGCGCCCAAAACCAAATGCCGTTTGCAGGCAAAAGCCCTTGCTGGCGGCGCTTTTGGTTGGCGGGATGGAGGGTTAAGACCTCATGGGCCCGCTCCATCAGCTGGCAAAGGCCCTCTGCCAGCGCGCCACCTTTTGGCAGCAGGGGGCCCGCAGGCTCGCCAAGATGGTCATGTGGCGGGGTGGTGCTAAGGCCGGTGGGGTTTGCCCCCTTTTGCACGGCAATTTGCCGAAAGGCGGGAAAGGGGTGAAAGGTGAGGTTTTGTTCTTGGCAAAGGGCGCAAAATGCCGCGTCCCCCAGCAGGCTGTCCATCAGGGCCAAAGCGCTCGCCTCATCTACCGAGCCCCCGCTGTGCGAGAGGATGCGTTTTGCCGAAAGCGGGCCAGGGGTATCCTCCAGCGCCACCAAATTGCAGCGGTAGGTAAGGTCTCCGGGGGCCAGGCTTACGCCGCAGCCCGCAGCTTCCAACGGCCCCCGGCCCGAAAAATAACGCCGGGGGTCGTAACCCAAAATGCTTAAAAAGGCGGTGTCGCTGCCCGGCGGGATGCCGGGCGGAATGGTTTTTACAAGGCCCAATTCCCCGTTTTGGGCAAGTTCGTCCAGCATGGGGATGCTGGCAGCCTCCAGCGGGGTGCGGCCCCCCAGCAGGGGTACTGGGTTATCGGCCATGCCGTCTCCAACGGCAATCAGGGTTTTCATAAAGGGTTCCTCAGTTCCGTTTGGGCCGGGGTTATTTCAGCGCGGCCAAAGCGGCCTGTAAAAACTCCCAGGTGCGCTCGGTAGAGGAGATGGAGACGTGTTCGGCGGGGGAGTGTACGTCGTGCAAATCCGGCCCTACCGAAAGGACGTCCAGGCCCTCAATGGCGTCGGAGAAGATGCCGCACTCCAGCCCGCAGTGCACGGCGGTGATGGTGGGCTCTTTGCCGGTGTGCTGTTTATAGCAGGCCACCAGGGTATCGCGCAGTTTGGAGTTTGCCTTGTACTCCCAGGCGGGATAGTCGGAAATCACCTCGGTACGGGCGCCCAGCAGGGCAGCCAGCGCCTCAATTTGCTGGGCTACGGCAGCCTTGCGGCTGCCCAAACTGCTGCGGATGGCGTAGATAAAGGTGACATCCTCCTCGCCCGTAACCACAACGCCCAGGTTGTTCGAGGTTTCCACAAGGCCGGGGATGTCGGTACTCATGGAAAGTACGCCGTTCGGAATGAGCAGCAAAGCGGCAATCACCTTGTCGCGCAACTCGCCCGTAAACATCTGGGCGGGTTTTTCGGCCGGGATGCTTTTCAGTTCCACCGCAGCATCGGTGTTGCAAAGCTCATGGCGGAAGGTTTGCTGTAAACTTTCGCACAAAGCTTGCAGCTTGTCCTCACTGCCCTTTGGTATGCCAATGATGCAGCGGTTTTCACGTGGCATAGCGTTTTCTTTGGAGCCCGCCTGCATATCCCCCAAGGTGAGGGCGGGCAGTTCCTCCCGCAGGGTGTACAGCGTCCGGCCCATCAGCCGGTTGGCGTGGCCGCGCTCCTTGTCAATGTCCATGCCGGAATGGCCGCCCTGCAAACCCGTTAGCTCCAGTTTAAAATAGGCGCCCTCGCCCGCAGGCTGGTAGGCGGCGGGCAAAATAAATTTGGCGTGCTTGCCCCCGGCGTTGCTTACAATAAAAACGCCCTCTTCTTCGGTGTCCAAGTTTAAAAACAGGCGGCCTTTCAGCTGCTTCATGTCAAAGGCGGTGGCCCCCAGCATTCCAACTTCTTCGCCCGTGGTAAAAATGGCCTCAATGGGCGGGTGGGGGATGTCGCTATCCAACACGGCCAGGGTCATGGCTAGGCCTATGCCGTTATCGGCGCCCAGGGTGGTGCCGTCTGCGCGCAAAAAATCTCCGTCGCGTTTTACACAGATGGGGTCGCTTAAAAAGTCGTGCTTTACATCGCCATTTTTTTCGCATACCATGTCAATATGCCCCTGCAGCACAAGGGTGGGGCTATTTTCGTAACCGGGGCTGCCGGGTGCGCGCATCAGCACATTTAAGGCGCTGTCCTGGCTCACGGCAAGGCCTTTGCCCTCCGCCCATTTTTTCAAAAAGTCACTCAGGCCTTTTTCGTTGCCGCTACCATGCGGTATGGCGCAAATCTCTTCAAAAAAACCCCAAACTTTGGCGGCGCTACTCTTCTCTAAATCGTGCATTTTAACATTCATCTCCCTACAATTTGTAAGTGTGCTTCTCTATGCATCAGTATAGTCTCTTCACACGGCAAAGTAAAGGGAATTGCCCGCTTGCAGGCTTCATAATAGGGGCGAAACACGGGGGAATCGGCTGACACTTGGTGAAGCACCGGCACGCTTTAGGGCGACACCGCATAAAAAAGGGTGGGCCGTGTGGAGTTGTGAATACAGGTTCTTAGTGAATAAAGTAACAATGCTGGTAAAGCGGAAGCTAAATGTGATAGAATGCTGTTAAATAACATACTATTACTAAAGTAAAATGGGGGAGAATGTGGAAAGGCCGGTGATACGGGGCTGCACGGGGGTGCTTTTGTGTGGGGGAAAAAGCCGCCGCATGGGTTTTGACAAGGCCTTTTTACAGCGGGATGGCGACTATTTACTGCCCGCCCTTGCGGCGGTGCTACAGGCAAATTTTGGCCAGGTGCTGGCCGTGTGCGATACGGCGGAAAAGTTTGCAGGGCTTACCCCCTTTGCCGGTTTGCCCCTGGCCGAAGACGCCACCCCTGCCGCAGGGCCCCTTGGGGGGATATGCACAGCCTTTGAAAATACCGCCAGCCCCTGGCTTTTTGTAATGGCCTGTGACATGCCGGGCTTAGATATAGACATTTTGTATAAACTAGCAAGTTTATTACAAAAATTTCCCCGGCCAGATGTGGCCCTGTGCCGGCATGGCGGGCGCTTGGAACCGCTGTTTGCCTTTTACCACCGTAGCTGCCTGCCGGTGCTGCAAAAACAACTAAAAAGTGAGGACAAAAGCCCGCGCGGGGCTTTTGCAAACCTGCGCTTAGAGGTGCTGGAACTGGAGGAAGCCGAGGCTGCCCGCGCCTTTGCCAACCTGAATACCCAGGAGGAATTGGCGCAGTGGCATAAAACCGGGAGTGAGGGGGGATAAAACCGCTATGGAGACTTTCACTGCGCCGCGGCTGGCGCCAGAGATGGCGCTGATAGGGGCGCTGGGGCGAGATAACGGGAAAACTACCCTGGCCTGTACGCTGATAGAAAAGCTGGCAAAGTGTGCGCCGGTGGTGGCCCTGAAGGTGATTTGTGTGGAGGACCCCGCCCGCCCCTGCCACCGGGGAGGGGAAGGCTGTGGCCTTTGCGGCGGGCTACAGGGCCCTTTTGACCTGCGGGAGGAAGCTTTAAAAAACGCGTGGAATAGCGAAAAAGACACGGCCCGCATGCTGCGCGCCGGGGCCGAAAAAGCCTACCTGCTGCGCAGCCGCCCCGCGTGTATGGAAAGGGCCGCCGAGGCGTTTTTTGCAAGGTTGCCAAAGGGCAGGCTGGTGGTGTGTGAATCCAACCGGATGCGATTTGCGGTAAAGCCCGGCGTCTTTCTGCTGTGTACGCCGCCCCATACAGCACAAACCGGCCCGGAGGGGCAGGGTGTGCAGAACGAAGCGGAAAAAGGGGGAAAACCCTGGGCCCGGCAGCTTTTGCCCTTGGCCGACGCCCTTTTGCCCTTTGGGGCCCAGCCCCCTGCGCTACAACCGGAAAAAACGGCCGAAGGAGGCTGGGCGCTGCACCTGTGCAAAACGCCCGCCTGCCCGGCCAAATAGAGGGGCGGCCCCGCGCCGCCACAGGAGGGAAACCGAATGACCAAAGAAGAGGTGCGAGAAGTTATCCGGAAAAACGGGGGACGCAAGGAGAATATCCTGGCCATGCTGCTGGACTGCCAGTATGCCTCTTACGAGGGTTATGTGGACGCCGAGACGGCGGGGCATATTGCCAAAGAGCTGGGCCTTTCCGAGACAAAGGTGTTTGAGCTGCTAACCTACTACGCCATGCTGCAAACGGGGCCGGGGGCCAAATACCAGCTGATGGTGTGTAACTCCTCCCCCTGCCACTTTACCAAAAGCAGCTGGGTGGCCGAGGTGCTGGCCCAAAAGCTGGGGGTGAAACTTGGCGAAACCACCCCAGACGGCCTGTTTAGTTACCACTATACCGCCTGTGTGGGCGCCTGCGACATTGGCCCGGTGATAAAGGTGAACGACAGGGTGTTTGGAAACTTGGATGAAGAGGCCATAACCGGCCTTTTAGACGGTTTACGCAGCGGCGATATTACCGTATAAGGAGGGGGAGCTATGAGAGAGACCAAAGTTTTGCTAAAACGGGTGGGCGCGATGGAAAACCCCACCTCGGTGCAGGAATATGAGGCCCTTGGCGGTTTTGTGGGCATAAAAAAAGCCGTAAAGACAGAAAAAGAACAGATTTTGCAGGAGATGGACGACGCGGCGCTGCGTGGGCGGGGCGGGGCGGCCTTTTTTGCGGGCAAAAAATGGCGGCACCTCTACGATAACGACACCTGGCCCAAATACATTGTGTGTAATGCCGACGAGGGCGAACCCGGCACGTTTAAAGATAAGGTGCTGCTCTCGCAAGACCCTTTGGCCGTGATTGAGGGGATGCTGATTGCGGGCTGGCTGTTTTCGGCCCGCGAGGGTTTTATCTACATCCGGGGGGAATACCACAAGATACAAAAAACCTTTTTGCAGGCCCTGGCAAACGCCAAAGCCGCGGGTTACCTTGGCAAAAATATACTGGGGATAGAGGGCTTTGACTATG
This sequence comes from uncultured Oscillospiraceae bacterium, assembly GCA_964550985.1. Taxonomy (GTDB): domain Bacteria; phylum Bacillota; class Clostridia; order Oscillospirales; family Ruminococcaceae; genus JAAYCI01. The sequence continues at coordinate 23,901 of CAZKBM010000015.1, read as the reverse complement.
AAATCACCCTGGTTTCAGGCGCGGGGGCCTATGTGTGCGGCGAAAACTCGGCGCTGCTGAACTCGGTGGAAGGGCGTACCGGCCGCCCGCGGATAAAGCCGCCGCACCTGGCGGATGTGGGGCTGTTTTTAAAGCCCACCCTTGTGAACAATGTGGAAAGCTTTGCCTGTGTGCCGGTGATACTGGAAAAAGGCGGCAAGGCCTTTCATGAACTGGGAACCGAGGACGGCGGGGGTACAAAGCTCGTATGCCTGTCGGGCCATATCAAAAACCGCGGCGTGTACGAGGTGGCGCTGGGTACCCCGCTGGAAGAAATTTTGTACAGCGAGGAGATGGGCGGCGGCATGGCCACCGGCCGGCCCCTGGGGTTCATCCACTTTGGGGGGCAAAGCGGGCCGCTGGGCTTCCCAGAGCAGATGGAGGATATGATTTACAGCTACCAGGGCCTGTGGGACCGCGACCTTGCCATTGGCAGCGGGGCCATTGTGGTGATGGATGACAGTGTGGATGTGGTGGAGTACCTGGAGAGCGTGATGGGCTTTTTTGTACATGAGAGCTGTGGGAAGTGTACCCCCTGCCGCATTGGCACCACCCGTTTGCAGCAGCTTTTGCACCGGTTTAACACAAAACACGCCACAGCCGAGGATTTGCCCAAACTGGAACATATGCTAAAACAGGTAACTTTGCTTTCGGCCTGCGGGCTGGGGCAGGCGGTGGCAAAATCGGTAAATTCCAGCCTTGCGCACCGTAAACAGGCTTTTGAAGCCTGTATCCGCTAAGGAAGGGGGAGAAAAAATGGGAGATAGAAAAATGCTGCAGCTTACCATAGATGGCAGGGCCTGCGAGGTGGAAAAGGGCACAAAGTTGCTTGCCGCCTGCCAGAGCCTTGGCATTGAGGTGCCAACCCTGTGTTATTTAAAAGACCTTGCGCCCGACGGCAGCTGCCGGATGTGCGTGGTGGAGGTGGAAGGGGGCCGCAAGGGCGGCCTTGCCACGGCCTGCACCGAGGAATGCGCCGAGGGCATGGTGATACACACCCGTTCCCCCAAGGTGGTGGAGGCCCGCCGCTTTGTGCTGGACTTGCTGATGAGCAACCACGTGTTCACCTGCTTTTCCTGCGCGCGCAATGGAGATTGCCGCCTGCAGGACTATTGCCTGGAATACGGCCTGGAAAAAAGCAGCTTCCCCATGGGGCAGCACCCGCACAGCGGTATGGCAGACGATTCCAACCCCTTTTATGAGTTTCGGCCCGAAAAATGCATCATGTGCCGCCGCTGCGCCCGCGTTTGCGAGGAGCGCCAGGGCCGCAACGTGCTCAGTATCTCCAGCCGTGGGCTGGATACCCGCATCCGTCCGGCTTTTGGCCTGCCACGGGGGGAGGATGCCTCCCGCTGCGAAAGCTGCGGCAACTGCGTGGCGGTTTGCCCCACCGGCGCTTTGAGCGCCAAGGACCAGCAGCGCAACTACCGCGCCTATGAGGTGAGCAAAACCCGCACCACCTGCCCCCACTGCGCCGTGGGCTGCCAGTTGGATTTACTGGTGAAAAACGGCAAACTGGTGGGCGCCGAGGCGGCGGACGGCCCTTCTAACCACGGGATACTGTGTGTAAAAGGGCGCTATGGCTCGTACAAATTTGTACAGGCGGGAGACCGGCTAAAAACCCCTTTGGTAAGAGGGGCGGACGGCGAGCTGCACGAGGCGGGCTGGGACGAGGCCCTGGGCCTTGTGGCCCAAAAGTTTAACGGAATTAAAAAACAATACGGGGCGGATGCGCTGGCGGGCTTCTCCTGCTCGCGCAGCCCCAACGAGGACAACTATCTCTTCCAAAAAATGATGAGGGCGGCGCTGGGCACGAACAACGTGGACAACTGCGCCCGCGTCTGACACAGCCCTTCAGTTGCAGGTCTTGCAACTACGCTTGGCTCGGGCGCCATGACCAACCCGTTTGACGATATCACAACGGATGTGGACGTCATATTGCTTGTGGGCTCTAACCCCGAAGAGGCCCACCCGGTTTTGGGAACCAAAATTCGCAAAGCGGTGCGAAACGGCACAAAACTGATTGTGGTGGACCCCCGCCACATTGACCTGTGCGACAGCGCCGAAGTACATTTGCAGCTAAAACCCGGCACAAATGTGGCCTTTGCCAACGGCCTGATGCATATTATTATAGAGGATGGCCTTGCCGACAGGGCGTTTATTGAAGAGCGCACCGAAGGTTTTGAGGAACTGGCCGAAATTGTGAAGGAGTACACCCCCGAAAAGGTGGCCGAAATTTGTGGTGTGAACGCCGAGGATTTGCGCCGTGCGGCGCACCTGTACGCGAAGGCCGAAAAATCCCCCATCATGTACTGCCTGGGTGTTACCGAGCATTCCACCGGCACCGAGGGCGTGATGAGCCTTTCAAACCTAGCCATGATGGTGGGGAAAATTGGCCGTTCGGGCTGTGGGGTGAACCCCATCCGCGGGCAGAACAACGTGCAGGGAGCCTGTGATATGGGCTGCCTGCCAGGGGATTACCCCGGCTACCAAAAGGTGCAAAACGAAGCCGCCCGCCAGAAGTTTGAAAAGGCCTGGGGCGTGCCCTTAAGCGACAAGGTGGGGCTTACCTCCACCCAAATTCCCGAGGCCGTGGCCGAGGGGGTGATAAAAGGCTTGTTCATTTTTGGCGAGGACCCCGTGCGTACCGACCCAAACATTGCCCACATTAAGGAGATGCTGACCGGGCTTGACTTTTTGGTGGTGCAGGAACTCTTTTTAACAGAGACGGCCAAATTTGCCGATGTGGTGTTGCCGGGCGCCGCCTACGCCGAAAAAGAGGGCACCTTTACCAACAGCGAGCGCCGGGTGCAAAGGGTGCGCAGGGCGGTTGCACCCCAAGGTGAGGCCCGCTGTGACACCGAAATATTTATTGACCTGATGAACCGCCTGGGCTATGCCCAGCCGACGCTTAGCCCGGCCGAAATTATGGCCGAAATTGCCGCGCTTACCCCTTCTTACGCGGGCATCAGCCACAGGCGGCTGGACGCGGGCGAGAGTCTGCAATGGCCCTGCACAGATGAAACCCACTGCGGCACGGATATTTTGCACCAGGGTAAATTTGCCAGGGGCCTTGGCTATTTCTACCCCGCAAAATATAAAGAATCGGCCGAGGTGGCCTGCGAAATTTACCCCTTTACCCTGGTTACGGGCCGGATGCTTTACCACTATAACGCCGGCGCCATGACCCAGCGCACCGAGGGGCTGAATGAAAAGGCCGATAGCTCCTACATTGAAATTCACAAAGCCGACGCCGAGGCGCTGGGCATTCAAAACGGCGACAAGGTGAAGGTGAGGAGCCGCCGGGGTGAATTGGAAACCGCGGCGCGGGTTGGCACGCGTGTGCGCGAAGGTGAAGTGTTTATGACCTTCCACTTTGAAGACGGCAACGCGAACCACCTAACCCACCATGTTACGGATACATTTGCCCGCGTGCCCGAATACAAGGTGGCGGCGGTGCGGGTGGAAAAAGTATAATGGTGATACGGGGCAGAATATTTTAAGCCCAGCGTGAAATCACAAAAAAATACCGCGTTACAACGCAATGCGAGTTGCGAAGGGACGCGGTGTTTTTTTCGCCTACATTTGCTAACCTAGTTGGTGCTAATTAATGCAATGAATGTGACAATATGGTTTTGAAATGTGATGTCGTAAATTCCACTATATTTTTCTAGTGTTGATATTACGTTAGACAAACCGTAACCGTGTTTTTCTAATTGACTTATTTTACTTGTTCTTGAAAAATCTACTTCATGGGGTTCATCCACTAAGTTGGAGATAGAGTAGATGAATTGTCCTTCTCTAAACTTGATAGTAATATGAATTTCCCGTTCATTGCAATTTTTTATGCTTGCTTCGTAGGCATTGTCCACAGTGTTGCCTAAAATGATGACTAAGTCGTTCGGACTTATGGTGTTAAAGTGTTGTAAGTTGTCAATTTCAAGGTTTACGTTAATATTTTCCCGTATCATCATTGTGTAGTAGTGGTTTAATATGGCATCGCAATAGGAATTACCGGAATCAACCACGGCAGCTATCATTAGGGTATTATCTAGTACTTTTTCTATGTATACCTTCGCTTCCTCGACACTGTTTGCTTTAAGCAAAACAGAAAGTGTATTGAGGTGCTTTTTAAAATCATGTGCCTGGGCCCTAAGCTTTCTCTGGGCCTCCGTTAAAAACCCAATTTCCTGTTCACTGTACTTCACTTGCTCTGCTAAAATTTTAGTATCTTGTTCAGATTTTCGATTCTTTGCAGCAGTGTTTACCATCCAAATCATCCCTAAATTTACAATGAATAATACAAAGCAATAAAGGACAACTCCATCATATACTCTTTCAGATTGATCATACATACCAGCCAAAACAACGACACTTAAAATAGACAACAGAGGGTAGAATATAAGATATATAAAGTCTTGCATTTTCATTATGAAATTACCATGCTTAATATCCCACAATTTCTTTATTATCACCAAACATAATAGCAAAATAAGCTTACAAACAATACTAACAAATACTTGATTATAAGATGTGGCCAACCATTCTTTGGGGCTAAAGTTTAATATTTTCACTAGACCAAAATAAACGAGCATATCTAAAGTATTGATTAACATCCAAAAAAGAATAGTAGTGATAATTTTGTTCAGTACCCTTCCCACATACATATAAAAAGTGAATAAGCCAAGCAGTATAAGAGAAATTAGCACCAGTATTGATGAGTTTTCTATGTAACGGCTACAAACGGTATATATGGCTGCAATACATAGCATTGCTAGATATAATAATACGTTTTTTTTTATACCTGCGTAAGAAGAAAATGTCACAAAACAGCGCAAGGCATATCATGTCAAAAAACATAAACACCCAACCCCAAAGTAGGCGTGATAATTCATTCATGGTATTCAGCCTTCCATTTTAAAAATAGCTTTTTTACATCGGTATATTTCCTGGCACTGATGGGGATGGTGTTTCCATTATGTAGCACGGCCTGTTGGTTTTCAATGCGTGCAATATACGCAAGGTTAACCAAATAACTTTTGTGTGTACGTATAAATCCTCCGCCAGACAATACAACATCCATCTCTTGTATCAATGCATAAAACAGGTATTCTGTAAGTGTGGACATGTCTTTTTGCCGGGAGGTAACAAGCTTTATTTTTCTAAGTTGGCTTTCTAAATATACGATTGTTTTGGTTGGTATTGTGTATTCGGTATCTTGCACACGAAAGGTGAGTGTTGCAAGCGGAACCAGATAATCATTAATAATATTATCGATTGAACGAAAAAAATTCTTTTGAAAATTTGCATCTTTAATAATATACCGATAAGCGTTAACTTCATACCCCTGGGGCGCGGCTTCAACCATATTGGATACAAAGATAATTTTGGAAGACAGCCCAAGTTCACGTAGTTGAGCAGCAGCCTGGAGACCAGATGTTTTATACATTTTCACGTCGAGAATAACCAAATCGCAGCTTTTTACCCTTTGTGCATGGCTTACCAAATCTTCTCCTGACAAAAATTCTAGTATACTGTATGGAACTCCATGCCTGCCGAAACATTCCTGGAGGCCATCTTTTATTATAGATATCATGGTTGGGTCATCATCACATATTGCAATCTTCATAGAAACCTCCTTTGTTTACGTTCATTACATTTTCAATAGTATGATATTACAAATTTGTTGACTGATAGACTTTATTTTGACATTATAGAAAAAAAGGATGGAGATAAGTGATAGCGCAATTTTCTGAAAAACTCATTAATTCACTTGTGACTGGAAAGTACATACCGGCCGAAAATAGAGAGGCTTGTATGTTTGCTACCATTAGCACTTTGGAAAAAGGACTTTCATTATTGGCTATTGTAGTGCTTGGTTTATGCTTCAAAGTTCCGCTGGAAACTGTCGTGTTCTTATGCTTCTTTATGAATCTCAAAAAGCATACCGGAGGGTATCACACAGAAAGCTTTGCCAGTTGCTTTCTAGTTTCAATTTGTACGTACATTGTGGTAGCCCAAATGCTTCGTCTAATACGCTCTTTTTATCAGATACCTATTCTCATAGTAGTGGCTATTTCAATTTTGTTTATCGTGTTGGTTGCGCCCGTAAATCACCCTAATTATGCCGGAAGTGATACGGAAATGCAATACCATCGCAAAAAAATATTAGCTACGATTACTTTTGAAGTGATGGCCTATTTGGTTGTTATGTGGGTTTTACCTTTTAGTTGCTTTTTATATGCCTCTTTTTCTTTCGTGTTAACCGCAGCGTTAATATTATTCGCAAAACTTAAAAAACAAGATGATTTTTAACAGGGGGATTTATCATGAAAATTATAGAGAACTCAAAAATGATACTGGCTAAACTGATTGACAAGAAAGCACAAAGTGTTTTGTACGGCTGGCCACCACCTTGTTTGTCCATTTTTTTGCACCAGCCCAAAAGGCCATTATCCGGTGGTTGTATTTCAGTTGATAAAGGCAAAAAAGAAAATACAGATTACAGACAAACAATCGTAAGCAATAAGTAGCACTTGGTAAACGCGACCTGAGAGGAGGTGAGCGAAATGAACGTTGGTGTTTCGGTAGGGCATGCTTTGTATGCACAGGCGGCAATGCGCGGTAGTTTAAACCCGGTTAAAAAAACAACTGGGGAGGCTGCACAGGCCGAACAGAACACGGACAACAAGGGCAAGTATGACGTTGTGGATATTCAGCGGCCAAGTAGGGAGGAGATGCGGGCCGCGGGAAGGAAAGTGGGGACATTTGAAAACAACACGCCCATTCCCTTGCCGGAAAACGTAGAGCGCACCAAAGGAATTACCATAACAGACACTTCCAACCTGGCGTTTTATCAGCAACGAAGTAAAGATTTAGATGAATTATCAGAATCACAGCTTTTGTGGTACAAAGAGGCCGCACAGAAAGGCCTGAACTTTTTTGAATCATTGGCCTATCAACAAAGAAAGTACAACGATTTCCTCTATTCGCATAAAACTTTGGAATTTATGTGGCCTAAGTAAAGAAGCAAACTCAAATTTAGGAGGTACAAAATGAAAAAATTACTTTCTACTCTAATTGTTATGTTTGTCGTGCTCTTCAGTTCCGTAAGCATTTTTGCATCAGAAATACCGGAAGTTTCTGATGTTACTTCCGTTCTTCAGTACGGCGAATCTAGTGCTGGTAATGTCACTGAGTCTACACTGGAGATTACCCCTCAGCTTCGTCAAGAAATTCTAAATGATATGGCTTCAAAAGGAATGTTTTATCCAAGTATATTGCCCAGAGCGGCATGCAATCATACTTTTGGTGCATGGGTGCCCCTAAAGACTTATAAAGACAGCACTTATGTGTCCATTAGTACATGTGTGGTTTATGTGGAAGATTTTTACCGCGTTTGTTCTAAAAATTGTGGTAAATTGGAAGCCAAAACGACACGCAAACAGTTGCAACATAGCTTCCCTTCATCATATGGTACTGTGTATTGCAGAAACGGATGTGGGAGATCAATTGGCAATTTTTAATAATTAAAACATTGTGGTAGTTGTAAGGAATAGCACCAGAGGCGCTTGGAAATTTTTAAATTACAAGCGCCTCTGGTACTATGGTTAAATTATATTTAATATTGTGTTTTTTTTACAAACATAGTATTGTGTTTATGTAAAAACCTTTTTCCGAAACCCACAACCTTACATTTTGATTCCTTGACGCCCTACCCCATGTGCTACTGGTTGAGAGAATCAATACACCATAGGGCGGGCCGAACGACACCACTGGCAGTGGTTGCGGACACTTTGTCAAAGCTGGTTTATAGCAAATGAACAAACTGTAGCGCATAAATAAAGAAAAATAAAGCGATGAATCACAGTTTTCACTCTGTCTAAGAGTTTCTTGCAAAAACCTGCTGCGCAACCTTTTGAGAAACTGTAATAAAAGGGGAACCATGAAAAATCTGCTGGCAATCGCTTTAGTGGGCATCTTTGTGGTTTTGGGCCACATAGGTATGTGCAACGGTTCGAAAATTTTTTCAATAAAGCTGAACAGTAACATTGAAATCTTCTGTCTTAAGGTGCGTGAATCCGATTGCTATGAGTTTTTTATTCAATCAGATTATTTTGAAGCAAACAGTTTTCTGATATCCAGCGAAGTTGGCGAACTACGAATGCCGGGCAGTGAGGCATCAAAAAACCGTTACGCCCTTGTTCCAGCAGGTAAGCCGGTGCGATACTATCTTGGCGATGGGGAAATAGACCAAATACGGTTAGAACTGTTGAATGAGGAGATGCAAAGTTTTCATTTTTTCGATGTGGAAATATCTCGTTCCAAAACGGTATTAACCTTTGAAAAGAAATGTGAAATGATTCCAGTAGAGCAAAGCCCGGCATTTGAGTTTCTAAACACATCTCCACAACTTTTGGTAAATTGATTCACCACTGAGAGAGGTACCCAAGCTATGAAAAAACTGACATCTCTTGTTTTGGTAGCCTTGCTTTTTGCAAGCCTAAGCGGCTGTGCCATGCCAAACGGCGCTAAGCAAACCAAGCCGGATGGGCAGCATTTTATTGATTTTATGCAAAATACCCATTTTTCCGCTTGGGTTAGAGGCGATGCCGCCACCGCAAAGCTTGCTTTTGAGGAAGGGCTTGGGGCGTGGAATGCGCAAGGGCTGCTGAGCAGTGTAAGGAAATATTACAACAGTGTAAGCGAGGAGACCACCACGGTAGATAGAGATGGAAGAGGATATTTTCGGACAGATGAAATCAATGAAGTGTCGGAAGATATTTTGGGATACCCCTATGAATTTTGGAGCAAAACCACCACAGGTGCTAAAGAAGAAGGCCTGCTTTTTGAAATACCGCTGGATTTTAAAGCGGGTGAAGGGCTTTTTGATACCCTGAAGCCCGATACCTTGCTGATACAAAATGAGCAATTGCAAATTGAAAGTGTTGTAACGGCTGAACTGGCGGATACAGGGGAGTTACAGGAATGGACGGTGCGTTATACCTTTGAGTATATGCCGGAAAATGCGTACATCCCCTATCGGTTTCTCTTTTCTAAAGTGATAGCGGGCACACAGGTAAGATAGAAAAAAACGCCACCAATGGTTGCTTGAATATTACGCCAAGCGGGAGCATAGCTCACGCAAAAAGAGCTGCATCACAGCGAAAATGAGCGTCTCCTTTAGTACTAGTACTGGGTGGCTGTACTATACCGGGGGGCACTACTTTACGCTATATGGCATGTATTCTGATAAAAATACTGTTGCTATTACTGATTCATGGGGTGGATATGCCGGAATTGACTCTTGGCGCTGGTACTCCAAACTTTCCAGTGACCTGTTCAATGCATTAAAACATGGTTATATTTGGTAGGTAAAAATTATACTTTCTGGCATTTATCTTTTGATTAATGCCAGAAAGTATAATTTCATTCAAAGGAAAATGTGATGAAACAATATAGTAAAAATTTCATTATCATGTTTTTGGTAGTAAGTATGCTTATGTGTTCCTGTAGTAGCCAGACTAAATCCCAAGCTGAACCATCATCGAATGCAAATTTTACTTTCGATGCAAGTTCTTCTTCTGCATCTGCGTATGATGCAGAGTACGAGGGCATCTCTGAAAAGATCAATTTGCCGTTTGATGGTTCTCGCTGTCATTTTTATGGCTTTATAAACGGGAATATTTATTATCATGATTTTAGTAATCTTGAAACAAACGAGGGCTACCTACCAGTACTGAAATATGGCCTGGAAAAAGAAACCGTCTATGAAATTGGTAAAATAGAAAATTTTGCGATAGCAGTGGACACACAAGTGTTGGTAGAAAACAAAATATATTTCTATATCACGGCTGCAAGGCCAAATCATCTTGAAAACTTGCTTTATGCCATCGACTTGAACACGGATAAGGTTTATCTATGTGAATCCGAATCAGATGCTGGGCCGTTTATAACTACGGTTGCGCAAGGGGAGAATGTATTTTCTCTTAAAAGCCCGAAGCCAACAGAGCAAGCATGGACAAGTTATATTGAAACATTCAATACTGAAACGGCGGAAGTAGATTGCCTTATTGAAAAAACTCTTCTAAAAGATGATGGAAGCAGAATTGTCGCAATGTCAAGTTATGAGGGTAATTTTTACACACTTGAACAGAAGCGTGAGGGAAGTGATAGTTTTATTTTTAATACCTATGATACTGAATGGAATATAATAAACCAGATACCTGTCACTCAAATGAATGATTTTATGCTTTCAAACCCATATGAGATGAAAATTATTGGCGGGCAATACGTCTACTTCCGTAATTTTGGAATGGAGTATATTATTTGTGAAATTAAAAGTGATACACTGATTCCCGTACTGGATGGAATTGGCGTAGCAACCGTGAACGATATACAGGACGCCAACAATATAAGGTTATGCACAAAGCAAGAATATATTTTTTTGGAGCCTGGCACAAAAGATTTACGTACCATAGAACTTAACTTGCCCAACAATGGAACGATAAATCGAATATTAGCAGAGAACAACTTGCTGCTGGTTCATATCACTTATGAGGATAGAAGTTCTGAATGGTTTAAGGTGACACATTCTGAACTGGCCAACTATGACTTCCGCTAAACATATGAAAGTATAAAATTGGTATAGTTGTACACACAGTAGAATCATTGGAAAATTAAAAAAGCCAACTGAACCATCCACTGCATAGGCTTGAAAACACAGATGTATGGCGAAAGCTAGAACAATCCACCACTGAGAAAGGGGCCCGAGTTATGAAAAAGCTAACATCTCTTGTTTTGTCCGCCCTGCTTTTTGCAAGCCTAAGCGGCAGTGCCGAGCCAAACGCCGCTAGCTCTCGGCCCTCATCCAGTTTTGCATATCTTCAATGAGCTGATCGGTGCGTATCTGAACGCCCTCATTTGTTAAATGCCACCTTGTATCATAAAAATACTGGTAATCGATATAATAATTGGTAAAATCGGAAATAACCGGGCAATCTAGCTTTTCTGCAAGTTCCTTCTGAAAAGTTTGGGTAGATTCTATGCTGGGGCTAAATGGACCTTTTCCAATAGGCACACCGGCCACCACCATTTTTGCGCCGATGCTTTGTAAATAGGCATTTAGCCTGTTTAAAGAGGCCACCCCCGCCTCGTCTATTGGAATTTGAGATTGATCGGTAAAGGTGAACTCTGCTTCTGGGCGTGGGAAAATGTTATCTCCATAGGCATTAAAGGCCTTGCGGTTATAGCATGAGTTGGGCGCCTCTTGGTTCCCAGTTCCGGCCATCTGCAATAAAGTAGCATCAAACAGGTATTTTGGTATTGCCCGAAGCAGAGAAAAACCGTCCTCGTTTTTCACAAGCGGATAGAGATTGGTGTGATTTTCCAGTGTTTGACACAGTAACAGATAATCCAAACTGTCCTTCTGGTTTTCGGTGGCGAAACTGGTATGGCATACAACCACGATATCCCCCGCTTTGGCATACTGCCAGGCCAGTTCCTCGTGGAAGGTATTCCCCAACCCCCCATGTAAGCCCATATTCACCACGGGCATGCCAAGCGCGCCAGATAAACGGGAAGAATCCATGCCGAAAGCGAGGTTCGAATCCCCAATCAAAAGAATCTTTGGCTCGTCTATGGATTCTGCCAGGGATACTTTATCCAGTAAAGAGGCGGGGTAGGTTTGCGAATATTGCGGAAGTACAAAACGAAAGCAAAGCAAAGCCAGAAGCATCCCTGCCAAAAGAAATACCGCAAGGAAAAGAACTATTTTTAGTAGAAAGCGCCGCATGGATATCTCCTAAAACTGGAAATAGATGAACTCCGAGTTGTTTTCGATGGGTGTGAACACTAGGATTACGAAGAGGAGCAGCAGGTAGATGGCCCAGCGGGCAATGCCCGGTAAGGCCTTTGATTTTTGAATCAAATCTGTATCCCGCGAGGCAAAATCATAGGCAAACAAAAGGAAAATGGTAAATGCGATTTCGAACAATCTTTTGGCGAAAAGCCCCATGGAAGTTAAACCCTCCATGCAGTACTGAACGGGCGAAGCGAGCCCTTCGAATAAATGTGTGATGATATAAATGGCGTCTTGAATACTCTCCGCGCGGAAAAAAATCCATGTAAAGCAGCAAAAGGAAAATATAAGGAGGGTGGATAAAAAATTCTTGAAAATACGGCCCAGATGGGAGGCCGGTGTTTTTTGTTTGGGGAGTGTATTTTCTATGATCTGCCCTGTTCCGTGTAGCCCTCCCCATATCACAAAGGTCCAGTCTGCCCCATGCCAAAGCCCCGATAATAAAAAGGTGATTAGCAGGTTCAAATGGTTTCGCAGTTTGCTGCAGCGGTTCCCGCCAAGGGGGATATAGACATAGTCCCTGAACCATGTGGAAAGAGAGATGTGCCACATCTTCCAAAATTCCCGAATGCTTTTTGAAAAATAAGGGCTTTTGAAATTGGTCATAAGGTCAATGCCGAATAATTTGGCGCTGCCAATTGCAATATCGGAGTAGCCCGAAAAATCACAATAGATTTGTATGGCGAACAGCACTGTGGCGCATACAAACGAAAACCCGGTATAGGCACTTACATCGACATAGACGGCATCCACATAGCTAGAAATACCGTTGGCAATCACCAGCTTTTTAAAGTACCCCAAGGCCATCAGCTTCATGCCATAAGTGGCTTTTTCATAAGAAAATGAACGTGCCTTTTTGATTTGCGGCAGCAGGTTCTCGGGCCTTTCAATAGGCCCAGCCACAAGCTGCGGGAAGAAAGAAACAAAGGTTGCATACTTGCCAAAATGGTGTTCTGCCGCAATATCGCCCCGGTATACATCAATTACATAGCTAAGTGTTTGAAAGGTATAAAAGGAGATTCCCACAGGCAGCATAATTTTTAGGGTCATTTCGTGTGCTGGAATCACCAACATTTGCAGCAGGCTTACAAAGCTGTTGCCCACCCAATTGAAATACTTAAAAAAGAACAAAACACCAAGGCAGATGATGAGGGTGAGTGCAACAATCTTTTTCTTGGTTTTCTTTTGTTTGCATCTTTCCAGCCCGAGGCCGCATAGAAACGAGACAAGGGTGGTTAGTACTATCAAAACAACGTATTTTACATCCCAGCTCATATAGAAATAATAACTTGCAACCAACAAAAGCCCCCATCTAAAGCGATGAGGGACAGCCCAGTAAATAACAAAGACAATGGGAAGAAAGATTGCAAACGAAAGAGAATTAAATAGCATAAGCCCCTACGTAAAGCTGTATTTGCGCGGATAACAATACTAAAAATTCTTTGCCTGTAAGTGATTATACAATATTCGACAAATTTTGCAAGTAGGGGTTTAGGGGTTTTGAAAATATATTCTAAGATAGTCTATTGATAATTTTATGCACAGAAGTCATACCAGTGGCATAGGTTATACTTGTATAATAAATTAGAGGTTTCGTGAAGAGGATTCCGCTGCATTTGCAAGCGCCATTCAAGAAATTGGTGAGGATGGTGAGAGAAAATGGCGGCAGTACAAACCATAAACCTGATAAAGTGCCACGGGAAAAAAGTGGCGGTTGATAAGCTGAACCTGACTGTGAAGGGTGGGGAGTTGTTTTCTCTTTTGGGGGTAAACGGTGCGGGTAAAACAACCCATTTGTGGCACTTTTTTTATAAACTAAACGTCGTTTTCGGCCTTTGGCGTCCGCCCCGCCGCCCGTTTTTCGGCCAGGGCCACCAGTAGCACGCCGCATAAAATCAGCACCACCCCAAAAAAGGTGCGCGGGCTCATCCGCTCGCCCAAAACAGCCACACCCAGCAGCACGCAGGTGATGGGCTCCACTGTAAAAAGAATGGAGACGGTGGTGGGGTCGGTATAATTGATGCCCAGTTGCAACAGGCAAAAGCCCCCCACAGCTATCATTAGCGAAAGCAAAAGCGCCATGCCCCAGGCCGGCGGCGTCATGGTAAAATCCAGGCCCCCGGTAAGGGCGCCAAAGCAAAGCGCTGTAAGGCTGGCAAACAAACTGGCGTAAAAACTCAGTTTAAAAAAGTGCATTTCTTTTAAAACCGTGCGGTCCAGCATCAAAAGATATACACAGTAGCTAAGGCCTGAAAGCAGGCTTAGGCCAATGCCCGCAAGGTTTGCCCGTGCGCCGGGCTCCAGCATGGTGGCAACGCCCCCAAGGCCCAGCGCCAGCGCGCACCATTTTAGCGCGCCGGGTTTTTGGCGGAATAAAATGGCATAAAAAAGCACAATCAACACCGGGTAGGTGTAGTGCAGGGTAGTGGCCAGCCCCACGCTGGTAAACTGGTAGGCCGTGTATAAGCTAAGGGTGGTGGTGGCCGAGCCAATAACCCCCACGGGCAAAAGCAGAAAAAACTCTTTGCGGGAAATAGCGGGCGAAACCTTAAAAGCCAGCATGAGGCAAAACAGGGCGGGCAGGCCCAGGGCCCCGCGCAGAAAAACTAAGGTTACGCCGTTTGTGCCGCCTGCATAGCAAAATTTTGCCAGCAGGGGCGAAACGCCAAACAAAATGGCCGAAAGCAGGGTACAGGCAACACCTTTGTAGCGGTTCATAAACAAAACACAGGCTCCCTAAAATATAGCGGGGGGCCGCCTTTCTATAGCAGTTGTGCGGTACTGGGCAAAACATAAAGTGCACTGAGAGCGTGCCCCCGTACCCGAATCATTATAACACAAAGTGTATGGGAAACCAGGGGGCGTTCTTTCCGGCTTTGGGCAGGTGAAGCCCTTTCTGGTTCTGGCAAAACCCTCATCCGATTTTGGAAACTCCTCTTCTGATTTTGGCAAACTCCATTTCCGGCTCTGCCAGAACCACCTTCCGTCTTGCGCTGCTTTACCCGCCGTGCTATAATCGATGCAGAAAAATGAATATAGGTGTAACTGCGCCCTGTGGCGCTGGCGGCCTTGGCCGCCAAGGGAACTTGGATGCAAATTCCAGACTATCCCAGTAACCGTGATGCGGACGAAACGGCCGAACACCACTGCTGAAAGGCGGGAAGGGGCCGCGGTAGGAGGAAGCTCAGTCGGGAAACCTGGTTTACACCCATGCTCCTGGGGATGAGGCCTGCCCTTTTTGCGGCGCGCGTGTTATAGCCCCTTCCGGCAGAGGGGGCTTTTTTATTACGGGTTTAGTTTATATGTAGCCAACAAAAAGGGGCGCTGCCATTTGCAGGTGGAAAATGCCAAAAAAGGCGCAAAAGCAATAAGCGAAATACCCAAAAAACGCGAGGATTTCGGCGTGTTGCAGTTGGTTTTGTTCGCTGTCATCACCCTGGGGGTACTGGTGCTGTGTGTTTGTGTGGGCAGTGTTTCGGTGCCGCTTTCGCAAACGGTGCAGGTGGTGTGGCGCAGCCTTACGGGCCAGGCGGTGGCCGACGCCAGCGTCCAATCCATCATCATGTCGGTGCGGCTGCCCAGGGTTTTGGCTACGGCCCTGATGGGGGCGGCGCTTTCACTTTGCGGCGGGGCCATGCAGGGCCTACTGCGCAACCCTCTGGCCGATGGCAGTACCCTGGGTGTTTCGGCTGGGGCCTCGCTGGGGGCGGTGCTCTCCATCATCTTCGGTTTTACCCTGCCCTTTTTCCCCGGGGCGGGCACTGCCTTTCTCTCCATGACATTCGGCTTTCTCTCTCTGGTGGTCATTTTGGCCCTGGCCCGCCGGCTGGATAACACACTCTCCACCAACACCATCATCTTGCTGGGCATCATTTTTTCCATGTTTATGAACAGCGTTATCAGTCTGGCCGTAACCTTTGCGGGGGAAAAAACCCGCTCGGTGCTGTTTTGGACCTTGGGCTCGATGGCGGGCAGCACCTGGCTGAACGTGCTAACCCTGATACTGGGCCTGGCCCTGGTTACACCGGTTATTTTGCACTATGCAAAGGAATTAAACGCCTTTTCCATCAGCGAGGAAAACGCCCGCCACCTGGGCATTGACGTGCAAAAGGTAAAGCTTACGGTATTGGTGCTGGTGTCGGTACTCATCGGCATCTGCGTCTCCATCGGGGGCACCATTGGTTTTGTGGGGCTGGTTATTCCTCACATCACCCGTATGTTAACCGGGCCCAACCACCGCAGGCTGTTCCCCGCAACCTTATTTATTGGCGCGGGCTTTTTGATGCTGGCCGACCTGCTCAGCCGGGTGCTGTTCAGCCCGCGGGAGCTGCCCATTGGGGTGGTTACCTCCCTTGTGGGGGCCGTGGTATTTTTGGTTATCTTTTACCGCGCAAGGAGGTAAGCCCCATGCTAAAAGCCGAAAATATCGGGGTGCGCTATGGCGATTTTGAGATACTGAAAGGCGCGGGCTTTAGCCTTGCCCAAAGTGAGTGGCTGATGGTGGTGGGGCCGAACGGGGCGGGCAAATCCACCCTGGTGAACGCCGTGGCCCAGGGGCTGCCCTACACCGGGCGCGTTTTGTTTGAGGGCAAAGACCTCGCCCAGGATAAGCCCCGCGTGCGTGCGCGTAAAATTGGCGTTTTGATGCAAAATAACCCCGTCAGTTTTTCGTTCAGCGTGGAAGAGGTGGTACGGCTGGGGCGGTATGCCTACAGCGGGGGGCTGTTTGCCCCCCCGCCTGCCGACGATGCCGCCATGGTAGAAGAGGCCCTTGCCATGACGGGCCTTTTGCAGCTGCGCCACCACTCGGTGTTAGAACTTTCGGGCGGGGAGTTGCAGCGCACCTTTTTGGCCCAAATATTTGCGCAGGACCCAAAGGTATTATTGCTGGATGAACCCGTGAACCACCTGGACTTGATCTACCAAAAGCAGATATTTGATTTAATTCGCAATTGGGCAGCCCGGCCGGGGCGGGCCGTGGCCTCGGTGGTGCACGATTTAAGCCTGGCCAAGGCCTACGGCACCCACGCCCTTTTGCTAAACGGGGGCAGGGTGGTGGCAGAGGGAAAGGTGGACGAGGTGCTGTGCGGCGCGTTTTTAAACGAGGTGTACGCCATGGATGTGGCCGCCTGGATGCGGGACATGCTGGGCCAATGGGGCGCTTGATACAGCCAACTATTACAGTTTTTCAAAAGGCTGCGCAGCAAGCTTTTGCTATTAGAGTTTCTTAAAAAGCCGCGCAGCAGGTTTTTGTAAGAAACTCTTATACAGAGTAGAAACTGGTATGCAGTGCCGGATTTTTCTCGCATTTATGCGCTACAGTTTGTTGATTTGCTGTAAGCCCCGTGGTTGGCAATACGATAGGATACCCCCCTTTTGGGCTGAATTTTTCGCCTAAAGGGGTTTTTACGTGTAAGCGTGCTTTAACCGGGCCTAGCTTTGCCCCTTGCCGGTTTGCGCCGGGGCGGCGGCAGAGCCTTGGCCTCCTCGCTGCGGGCGTAATAAAACAGATATTGCTGGATGACCCCGGCAAAACCCTTGTAGCGCCCCAGCGGAAAGTGCCCGGCGTAGCGCTCTTCCACCACGCGGGCTATCCAAACATCCACGGGGAAGGCCTCGATGCGGTGGAAGGCAAACAGCGAGACGCAGTTTGCCACCTTTTCCCCAACGCCCGGTATGGTGTGCAGCGCCTGCATCAGTTCCGCCTGCGGCGCTTTGGTAAGTGCCAGCAAATCCACCTCGCCACTTGCCACCATCCGTGCGGCGGCCTGCACATAGGGGGCCCGGTAGCCAAGGCTGCAACTGCGCAGGGCGTCCAAGCTTTGGGCGGCCAGCGCCTCGGGGCTGGGGAAGGCGTAGTAAGCCCCCGCGGGGCCCTGCTTTGCCTCGCCAAAACAGCGGCAGAGGCTCTCTACCCCTTGCTTGATGGCGGGGATGTTTTTGCGCTGGGAGAGGATGAAGGTGATGAGCGTCTCAAACGGCTCTTGCCGCAAGATGCGAATGCCTCTGCCGTATTCGGCCGCGCGGGTTAAAAAAACATCACGTTCGGGTATGGCGGCGCGGTAGCTGGCATAACTTGCGCCCAAATCAAAATAGCTGTGCCAATAAGAGGTGAATTCTTCGCCACTGCAAGAAAAAGCAAAGCGCCCCTCCCCGCTGGCCTGCACGGTAAGCTGCCTGCCTCCGCTAACCAGCACATGGCCACCGTCGTGGGGCTTCATGCGGAAGCACTGCCCGCTGTCGGCTATTTTTTGGGGGTCAAAATCGGGGATTTCCGCCAGGTGGCAGGGGTGTGCGTGCATGGGCTCTCACCGGTTTCACCTTTCTAAAAATGCGTTTAGCAGTCATTCAGGTGCAGGGTAGTGTACTGGGCGCGCTCGCCCCCAATGAGCTTGGGGCGGTGCTTCAGGCAGGTGACGTGCGCCGCGCCAATTTCTTTAATAGAGGGGCGGAAGGGGATTTGCACGTGTTTTACATGCATCCCAATAAAGGTGTCGCCAATATCAATGCCGGCATCGGCCTCAATATGCTCCAGCAGTACGGGCATTTTGGCGTTTTTGTAGGCGGCCATGGCACAGGCGCCCCCCGCGTGCAAAGCGGGTACGGCGCTTACCACCCTAAAGCCGTGGCGACGGGCCAGTTCCCGCTCGGCCACCAGGGCGCGGTTTAAATGCTCGCAGCATTGCACGGCCAAAAAGGCGTTTTTCTCCCGCACCATGCAAAGCAAGGTTTCCACCACGGCCTTGCCCACCTCGGCGCTGGAACCTTTGCCGATATGGGCCCCGCAAATTTCACTGCTGCTGCAGCCCAGCACCACAATGCTGCCATCCTCCAGGGGAAAGTCCGCAAAAAGCTCGCTTGCCACCTGTTTTACCTGTGTGCGAATGTGTTCTAAGTCCATGTTTATGCTCCTCCTTCATATAAAAGGGTATTGGCTTCGTTTTGCCGCTTACTTAAGTGCCTGGGCAATAACGCTATACAACTTTTCCATCTCAACGGGTTTGGTCAGGTAGCCGTCCATACCGGCATCGTAGGCCTTTTCTATATCCTCTTTGTAGGCATTGGCCGACATGGCAATGATTTTGATGTGCTTCGCGTCCGCCCTACCGCTGCTGCGTATTTTGCCCGCGGCGGTATATCCGTCCATCTCTTTCATGCGGATATCCATCAGGATTAAATCGTAATAGCCCTCAGGCGAGGCGAGGTAGGCGCTGAGCGCGGTGGTTCCATCGTCGGCAGTCTCCAGTTGGGCGCCGCTGTCCTCCAGCATTGCCAGCGCCACCTCCCGGTTTACCTCCACATCGTCTACCAGCAAAAAGCGCCGCGCGGCAAAGTTGGCCGGGCCATCTATGGCACAGGGCCCCCCGGTCAAGGGTTCAGAGGTGTTTTCAAAGTTCAGCGCAAACAGGAAGGTGCTGCCCCTGCCGGGGCAGCTATCCACCCGAATGCCGCTGCCGCCCATTTTTAAAACAATATTTCGGGATATCGGCAGGCCCAGCCCCGTGCCGCCATAGCGGCGGGTAATTTCATGCCCACCCTGTTCAAAGGCCTCAAATATTTTGGTCTGGTTTTCCCCACTTATGCCAATGCCAAAATCTTGTACCGAAAAACGCAGCCGGGTTTGTCCCGCCCCTGGCGCAGGGCGCTTTTGTACCCGTAAAATCACCTCGCCCCCAGGCCTTGAAAATTTAACCGCATTTGTAAGCAGGTTTAAAAGTACCTGCCGCAGCCGCCCTTCATCCCCCAGCAGCCATAATGCCGTATCGGGGGCCAGCCCTTCGGTTTGGAAGCGCAGCCGCACTTTTTGCCCTTCGGCGGTTTTTTCCACCAGGCGCAGTGTGCCCTGTGCCAGGGCGTGCAGTTCAAAAGGTTCGTTATACAGTTCTAAACCGCCCGCCTCAATCTTTGAAATATCCAGTATATCATTAATAATGGTAAGCAGATGAGCCGCCGAGGCGCCAACAGTTTGCAAATTCTCCTGTATCCGCTGCACGTCGTCCTGGCGTCTGGCCACCTCGGTCATGCCCATAATGGCGTTCATGGGGGTGCGTATCTCGTGGCTCATGCGGGATAAAAACTCGCTTTTTGCCCGGCTGGATGCCTCGGCCCGCTCACTCATCTCCACATACTCCGTCACCTCGGTAAATACGGCGCATACCATGGGGCTTGTGCGGGTAAAAAAGGCGTTAAAATCGTAGCGATAGCCCTCTGGCAGGGTAAAAGATAGTATGGTGACGCCATTTTTTTCTCCGTCGGCCATAAAATCCTCGTAGGCGCGGCGCACGGCGTTTTTGTGCCGCTTTAGCACCTCTTCACCCGAAGGGCGGCTTTTGGCCGGCTGTGTATCGGGCATTTCGTAATTGTGGTGGGCGGGGTGGTTTTGGTATAGCACCGTTCCACTGCCGCTGTAAAAAAACACGGTGTTTGGCATCATATCTAAAATTTTACAGTTGTTTTCCAGCATATGGTTGGCGTTTTCGCGCAGCAGCGCATAGCTGCCCCTGTAGCGGCTGTTTGCGGGTACCCTGGCCGAAAGGTTGCCCCGCAGTACCTCGGCCGCTATTTGGTTTATGCCCTGCACAAGCCCCGAAATGGTTTTGGAAACCTCGCCAAAAGCCCGGTAAATTTCCCCCAATTCATCGCGGCGGGCTTGCAGTTTTACGTCCTCCAAAGCCTCAAACTCTCCGCTGGCAAAGCGGTTAATCTGCCTGGTTAGCTGTACAAGCGGGTTGGAAAAGCGTTTTTTGCAATAAAGCAGCACAAAGGCAAAAACCGCCAAAAAGAAGCCGCCGCCCATGCAGTAGATGGCTAGGTCAAAACGGCGCAGGGTATTCAGCATGGGGCTGGCATCCACATCTGTACCCATAAAGCCCACAACCTCCCCCGCAGAGTTAAAGATGGGGGAATAGGCGTAGTAGAGGTTTGGGTAGGTTTCGTCGCTATAGAAGCGTGGGGCGTTAAAGGGGCGGCCTGTCTCTATTACCTCCTGCCCGCCGGGGAAGTGCTCCTTGCTCTCATTAACGCCAAAGTTGCTGTCCTCATATTGGCGGCGTGCGGGGCTATATACGGCGTCGAACAGGTAGGTAAACTCTCCCGGCGCCCCAGTATCCACCATAATGTATAGGTATTCCACCCCAAAAATTTCTTTCATGCGGTACAGGGTGTTTATCATGGTTTCGTAATACTCGTCTTTTTTTAGCTCCTTTGCGTACTGTGCAACCTTGTCGCCATCTACCTGGGTGGTAATAAAGGTGTTTATGCTCAGGATGGTGTTGCTAAAGTCGGCCTCATAGGTACTGCGCAAAAGCCCCCGGGTAAAAAAGGTAAAGGCGGCCAACACCACAAATATAACGCCCGCCACAAGCAGGGCAATACTGATGAAAAAAGAGCGATTTTTAAAGTGTGAAAGAAGCTTGTTTCGCAAGGTTTTGCGCTCTCCCTTCTGCGGGCATTTGTGGTATACTTTTTAGGTCAAGGTTTTGTTTCTGGGCCTTACAGGCGGGGGGCAAGGCATACTTTATTCAAGATTTACAGCATTTGCTCAAATGCTGTAAGGGAGAAAAAACAGATGGCTTATTACAACTACCACGCCACGGTGAGGCGCCTTTTGGAAGAGGGCAAACTAGAGGCCTGGTATATTACAGACCGTCACAACCAGATACGGCCGGCGCTGGTACTGGTATTTTGCGACCCCCAGCATCCCAAAATGCCCATACGGGAATACCGCTGGAATGAGTACCTGCCGCTGCTGCCCCCGGAAAAGGAGTGCCGGCCGCCCAAGGGCTAATATAGGTATTATACTCCACCCAAAAGCCGCAAACAAGAGAGGGCCCAGGTTTAGCCAGCCCTTTGGCGGCTTTGTGGCAGGTAAAAAAACCCCCGCTATAGCGGTTGTACTTGTGCAGAAAGCGTGATATGATGGGTGTTAGCTGCCCACAGGAAGGGGCGGAACAAACCCAAAAAACAGGCGGAAAGGGGAGCGGGCCGATGAAAACGGGCAAAAAACGCCCCATGGGCGTACTGGCATTTATGTGGCGGCATAGCGAGGGTGTGCGGGGCTGGTTTGCCCTGGCGCTTCTCTGTGCGCTTGTAGGCATCCTATCAGGCTTTCTTATGCCGCAGGTCATCCGTTTTACGGTGGACGGCCTGCTGGGCCAGAGCGATACCAGCCTGCCCGCCTTTTTGCAGCAATGGCTGCGCAAGGGGGATATTATGGCCACCCTAAACTTTTGCGCCGGGGCCACCATTGCGCTGGCGCTGCTGAACGGTTTTGGCACCTTTGCCTCCCGCCTTTCGGTGGCCACCAGCACCGAGCGTTTTTGCAAGGCGCTGCGGGATAAACTCTTCCGCCATGTGCAGTACCTGCCCTTTAGCTGGCATGTCGCCACCAATACGGGCGATACCATTCAGCGCTGCACGGCCGATTTAGACGCAGTGCGCAACTTTATGGCCGTACATCTGCTAGAAGTGATACGCACGGCGCTGCTGGTGAGCGTGGCGCTGGGGCTGATGTTTTCCATGAACCTGACGCTGACCCTGGTGGCACTGGTATTTATACCCGTTATTGCGCTGTATACCACCATATTTTACCGTTTGGTGGGCAAGCGTTTTTTGGCGGCGGATGAGGCCGAGGGCGTGCTGACCGGCGTTGTGCAGGAAAACCTGACCGGCGTACGGGTGGTGCGCGCCTTTGGGCGCGAGCGCTTTGAAATGGATCGGTTTGACCGGTACAATGAAAATTTTGCGGGATTGTGGATTCGGCTTGGCAAGATACTGGCCCCCTATTGGGGCATTGGGGATATCGCCACGGGCCTGCAAATCCTTTCGGTGGTGGTGGTGGGCGCCGTGCTGGCTGCCAACGGGCAGATTACCCTGGGGGAATTTTTGGTTTTCGTCACCTACAACCAAACCCTGGCCTGGCCCATACGGGCCCTGGGGCGTACCCTATCTGAAATGAGCAAGACGGGCGTTTCGGCCCGGCGTTTGCAGGAGATACTGGACGCAAAAGCCGAAGAGCCCGAACCCGAGGCAAAAAAGCCCCCGCTCGCCACCGATATCCGTTTTGAAAATGTGACCTTTGCCTATGGACAGCAGCCCGTTTTACAGGATTTAAGCTTTACCATACCCGGGGGCAGTACCTTTGGCATTTTGGGGGCCACGGGAAGCGGTAAATCCACCATCACCTACCTGTTAAACCGCCTGTATGACCTTGGCCCCGGCCTTGGAGCCATCTACTTTGGGGATACGGAAATTCGCGAGATAGACCGTAACTACCTGCGCAGGCAGGTGGGTCTGGTGTTGCAAGAACCCTTCCTCTTTTCCAAAACCATAGGGGAAAACATTGCCATCACGGCTGAGATGCCCGACTGGGACCGCGTGCACCATAGCGCGGGCGTGGCCGCTGTAGACGACGCTATAAGCACTTTTGCAAACGGGTACGACACCGTGGTGGGCGAGCGCGGGGTGACCCTTTCGGGCGGGCAGAAACAGCGGGTGGCCATTGCCCGCACCCTGATGCTGGACGCACCCGTGATGGTATTTGACGATTCGATGAGCGCGGTGGACACCGACACCGACCAGAAGATACGCGAGGCGCTGCGCCGGGAGAAGGGGCGCTCCACCGTGATTCTGATTAGCCACCGCATCAGCACGCTGATGCAGGCTGACCAGATACTGGTGCTGGAGGACGGGAAGATGGCGGCGCTTGGCAGCCACGCCCAGTTGATTGAGACGCCGGGGATGTACAAACGCATTTACGACACCCAAAGCGCCTGTGAAATTTAGGGTATGGCTGGCCCCAAAAAAAGGAGAAAGCGAGGTGAGGCCGGATGGAAGAAAATAGCTTGCAAAAAGGCTTTAGGCTAAGTGTTTGGAAGAAGATAGGGCCCTTTATTTACCCCTACCGGTTTTGCCTATTTGGCATTTTTGCCATCATGCTGTTTATGGCGCTGGTGGATGTGGCCATCCCCCTGTTTTTGCAGTGGGCGGTGGACCATTTTGTG
>CAZKBM010000014.1:0-51258 GCA_964550985.1 uncultured Oscillospiraceae bacterium | reverse complement strand
TAGCTTTATCTTTTCTTTTGAGGTATCTGTCACCTATCATTGACAACTGTAGAGTGCCCTGCCCTGTGCAAGGGCTTTCGCCTTGACAGCCCTCTAAAGAATAGCATAAAATATGAACTGTATGCGGCGGTGCAAATGCCGCATGGCCAGCGGCAAAAAGTGTGAACCGGCCCAAAGGCCGTGAGGAGGTGCCCGGGGTGATAGAGATACGCGGCCTGACCAAGACCTTTCCCTCTCAAAGTGAAGCCTTCCACGCTTTGCAGGATGTGAGCCTGACGATTGAGGACGGGGATATTTTTGGCGTGGTGGGGATGAGTGGCGCGGGGAAATCGACTTTGGTGCGCTGTATCAATTTGCTGGAACAGCCCACCAGCGGCCAGGTGCTTATTGATGGAGAGGATATGACCGCCCTTGCGCCAAAGGCCCTGCGGGAAAAACGCCGTGAAATTGGAATGATTTTTCAGCAGTTTAACCTGCTGATGCAGCGCAGTTGCCTGAAAAACATCTGCTTTCCCATGGAGATTGCGGGTGTAAAACCCGCCGCAGCCAAAAAGCGGGCCGAAGAACTTTTGGATATTGTGGGCCTGCCCGATAAAGCGGGCGCCTACCCGGCCCAGCTTTCCGGCGGGCAAAAGCAGCGGGTTGCCATTGCGCGTGCCCTGGCCTCAAACCCCAAGGTGCTGCTATGCGACGAGGCCACCTCGGCGCTGGACCCCAGCACCACCCGGCAGATATTGAAGCTGATACAGGATATCAACAAACGGCTGGGCATTACGGTCATCATCATCACCCACGAGATGGCCGTGGTGGAGGAGATTTGCTCCCACGTGGCCATTTTGGATGCGGGCCGCCTGGCCGAAGCCGGGGCGGTGGAAGAGATTTTTAAAAACCCCAAAAGCGAGGCGGGCAAGCGCCTTGTGTACCCCGGCGGCATGGAAGCGACAATGGAAGAATTTCACGCCGCGCGGGTGGTGCGGGTGGTGTTTAACGGGGGCACTTCATACGAGCCTCTCATCGCCTCGCTGGCCATTGACTGCGGCGTAAAGGTAAACATTTTGGGGGCCGAGACAAAAAATATTGACGGCAAGGCCTTTGGCTTTATGCTGCTGGGCCTGCCGGAGGATGAGGACGAGGCCCAGCGGGCCTTAAACTACATTCGGCAACGGCCCGATATTACGGCGGAGGAGGTGCAGGAAAGCCATGGCTGAGTTTTTTGCAGACCCCAAGGTGGCCGAGCAGATTGGCTATTTGATGCAGCGCCTGCCCACCGATATCTGGGAGACCTTGTATGCCACCATCCTCTCCACTTTTTTTGCCTGCCTCATTGGCCTGCCCCTGGGCATATTGTTGGTGGCGGGGGAGCAGGGCGGCATACTGCCCCTGCCCAGGGCGCTGATGCGCGTACTCAACGTCCTCATCAACATCCTGCGCTCCATCCCCTTTCTCATTCTCATGGTGCTGGTCATCCCCCTTTCCCGGCTGCTTTTGGGCACCAGCATCGGCACGCCGGCCACCATACCCCCGCTGGTGGTTGCGGCGGCGCCCTTTGTGGCCCGCCTGGTGGAGGCATCCATACGCGAACTGGACCCCGGCGTGGTGGAGGCGAGCCAGGCCATGGGGGCCTCGCCTTTGCAAATCATCTGGAAGGTGATGCTGCCCGAGAGCCTGCCCTCGCTGCTAAATGGCATCACCACTGCGTTTATCACCATATTAAGCTATGGCGCTATGAGCGCGGCCATTGGCGGCGGGGGGCTTGGCAGCCTGGCGCTGAACCTGGGCTATGCCCGCAATATGATGCTGGTGCTGTATGTCTCGGTTATTCTGCTGCTAATCTTGGTACAGGTGTTCCAGTCCACCGGCACACACCTGGCCGTTCGATTGGATAAAAGGAACATGAAAACACGTACAAGGAGAAAAAAGTCATGAAGAAAAAACTGTTGTCTCTAGCTGTGGCGCTTAGCCTGGCCCTTCCCCTGGCCGCCTGTTCCGGTGGGGCTTCGTCGTCCGCAGCTGCCTCCTCGGCCCCCACTGCCTCTACGGCCCCCTCGTCCGCTTCGGCCCCCTCCGCCGCAGAGAGCACCCCCTCGCTGGAGGGCACCACCCTGAAGGTGGGCGCCACCCCGGCCCCCCACGCCGCCATTTTAGAGGTGGTGAAAAAGCTGATGGCCGAACAGGGCGTAACCCTGGATATTGTAGAGTTCAACGATTACAACCAGCCCAATGACGCTGTGGAGGACGGCTCGCTGGACGCAAACTACTTCCAGCACATCACCTACATGCATAATTACAACGAAGAACACGGCACCCACCTGGTAGATGTAGCCGACGTGCACTACGAGCCCTTTGGCCTGTATGCGGGCAAAACGGCCAGCCTGGACGCACTTGCCGACGGCGCGCAGATTGCCGTACCCAACGACCCCACCAACGAGGCACGCGCCCTTCTGCTTTTAGAGAGCCAGGGCCTGATTAAGCTGAAAGACGGCGTAGGGCTTGCTGCAACCAAACTGGACATTGCCGAAAACCCCGGGAATATTGAAATTGTGGAACTTTCGGCCGAGCAACTGCCCGTGCGGCTGGCTGATGTGGACATGGCGGTTATCAACGGCAACTACGCCCTGGATGCGGGGCTGAAGGTGAGCGACGCGCTGGCTGTGGAATCGGCCGATTCAGAGGCCGCGCAGGCCTATGTAAATGTGCTTACCGTGAAAGAGGGCCGCGAAAATGATCCGGCGATTCAGGCTTTGGCCAAAGCGCTTTTAAGCGACGAAGTGCGGGAGTACATTACCAGTACCTACGAGGGCGCGGTTGTACCGGCTGAACAATAAAAGCAAAAACCTTTGCCATCTTTTTTGGATAGAGTGCAAAAGAAGCGCCGCGGGATATTTCCCGCGGCGCTTTGCGTTTTACAGGGTGTTGCCTTCTCTGGCAGGGCCTTTTACATGCTGCCCTTTACATTGTCGATGAGGAACATCATGTTGATGAGTTCTTCGTCGGTAAACGAGCCGCCGGCGGCCAGAACTTCGTTGCCCTGGTTATCCATAACGGGGGTGGGGAACACTTCCATCTTGCCGGCCTTGAGGTCGGCCTCTACGGTGTTAAACTCCTCAATGATATCGGCGGGCACAATATCGGCATTGATGGGTGCGAAGGTGGCGCAGTTGGCGTCGAGGCCCAGGAACATGGTCTCATTTGTCCATTTGCCGTCCACCACATTGTTGATGAAGTTTTCATAGATGGGGGCCCAGTTCCAAACAAACGAGGTGATAACGGCCTTGGGCGCGAAGGACTGCATATCGATGTGGAAACCTGTGGCGTAAGCGCCGGCTTCTTCGGCCGCCTGCATTACGGCGGAGGAAGAACCGTGGTAGCCCAGCACGTTAATGCCCTCGTCCAGCAGGGTGTTGGCGGCTTCTTTGTCGGCCGCGGGGTCAAACCAGCTGTTAATCCACAGCACTTTTACGGTGGCGTCGGGGTTTGCATACTGCGCGCCCTTGGCCCAGCTGTTGATAGCGCGTACCACCGAGGACTGCGGCTGTGCGGCCACAAAACCAAGTTCATTGCCCTCGCTCATTTTGGCGGCCAGCCAGCCCACCATAAAGATGGCCTCATAGTCCCGCACCGAGTAGGCGGCGGCATTGGCGGAGGAACGGGTGCCCTCGAACTGGTGGAAGTAGAGTTCGGGGTAGCGCTCGGCGCAGTTGTAAATGGCGTCGCCGTGGCCGGTGGAGGTGCCGAATAGCATGTTGCAGCCGTCGGCAATCAGCTGCTCAATTACGTTTTCGGCCTCAGGCCCTTGGTCGGATACGTTCTCCATCAAAACCATCTGGTCGTCGGTGAGGCCAAGGTCCTCTTTGGCCTTTAAAAAGGCGGTATAGTGGCTTTGGCTCCAGCCGCCGTCGTCCGAGGTGCCGTAGAACACGGCGCCAACTTTAACTTGGTCCATGGGGATGCCGGTTCCGGTGGCGGTGGCGGCTTTGCTGCCGCTGTCTCCGCCTGTAGAGGCCGCTGCCGAGGAAGCAGGAGCCGCCGCCGAAGAGGCAGGAGCCGCCGCCTGGGAACAACCTGCGAAGGTGGCCAGAAGCAGGATACATACAACGGACAGTGCAAGTACTTTTTTCATGTTTAAACCCTCTCTCTTTCAGTTTAATAAGTGCGTATATGCACACAGCCAGGGTTTGCCATACTGTGATGCCAAGGTGTAAGGCCCTTTGATGAGGGTAAAGGGTAAAGCTTAACGGGCTTCGCGGTCATAGTGCTGGCCAAGCGCTGCGGGCGCGGGCGATTTGCTTTTGCGGAAGTTGCCGGTGGAGAGGATGAGCACGGCCACCGTGCAGAGGTAGGGCAGCATACTAATGAAGAAGGGGGAGATATTGACCCCCATGGACTGCAGCCGCAGGCCCAAAACTTCTACGCCGCCAAATAAAATGGCCCCCAGCAGCGCGTTTACGGGTTTCCAGCCCGAAAAAATAACCAGCGCCGCGGCAATCCAGCCTTTACCGGCCGTCATGCCGGTGTTCCAGTTGGGGGTGTAGGCCAGGGTGATGTAGGCCCCGCCCAGGGCCACCAGCGCGTTGCCAATAATAACGTGGACATAGCGCAGCAGGTATACGTGGAAGCCCACGGCGTCAAGAGCGGCTGGGTTTTCGCCCAAAGCCCGCAGGGTTAGGCCCGCACGGGTTTTATAGATGTAGAAACTGAGGACGGGAACCAGGATGTACAGCGCGTACACCAGTAAATTTTGGTTGAATAGAATGGGGCCGATAACCGGAATTTGCGAGAGGCCCGGGATGGCGATTTTGGAAAAGACCACGGTGGAGGTGTGCCCATAGACGGCCTTGCCCAAAAACCCGCTGATGCCCGTGCCAACCGTTACCAGCGCCAGGCCGCAAACCGTTTGGTTGGCCTGCATGGTCACCGTCATAAAGGCGTAAAACACGCCCACAACGGCCCCGGCCAGCAGCGCCGCCAACACACCAAGCGCCAGCGAGCCGGTGCTCATGCCCGTCATATAGCCGGTGATGGCGCCAATTAACATTACGCCCTCAAGCCCTAAGTTCAAAATGCCGCTGCGCTGGCTTAACAGTTCGCCCAAACAGGCGTACAAAAGGGGTGCGGCAGTACCCATGGTGGCGGCTAAAATGGCAACGACATCCATCAGTTTGCCCCTCCTTCCCCGGCGGCTTTTGCGGTTTTGGTTTTGGTAAACACCAGTTTGTTACGCGCAAATATTTCGCCGCCCAGCACAAAGAACAGGATAAGCCCC
This sequence comes from uncultured Oscillospiraceae bacterium, assembly GCA_964550985.1. GTDB lineage: Bacteria > Bacillota > Clostridia > Oscillospirales > Ruminococcaceae > JAAYCI01. The sequence goes on along the minus strand of CAZKBM010000014.1, from coordinate 45,995 downwards.
TGGATGGTGGTGACAATTTGTACAGGCACCCCCATAATTTGTACGCTGAAGCCGCCCTGGTTCAGCCCGCCGAACAGCAGGGCCACAATCAATGCAAGGAAAGGGTTAAACTTACAAAGGTAGGCAATGGTGATGGCGGTGTAGCCATCGCCCGCAGCCATAGCCGGCTGCATTCTTCCTACAACGCCCGCCACCTGCGAAACCCCGGCCAGCCCCGCAAGCCCGCCCGAAAACAGCATGACGAGAAAGATGTTTTTTACAATGTCCATGCCGGCGTATTCAGAGGCGCGGCGGTTTGCGCCAATAACGCGCACCTGATAACCGCGGGTGGTTTTACTGAAAAACAGAAAGATGACAACCGCCGCAATGATAGCGATGAACACCGCCCAAGATACTCGCGTGTTGCCAAGGTAGGCAAGGCGGGCTGTGGGGGGGAACATTTTGGAATAGGGCAGGCCGGTTGTCTCGGGCGAGGTATCGCGCCAGGCGCCATAGAGCAAAAAGTCACAAAACAGCAGCGCCACATAGTTGAACATCAGGGTGATGATGGTCTCGTTAACGCCCCAAAAAGCCTTGGGAGCCACGGCAATCATGGCCCAGATACCGCCGGCCAAAAACCCTGCTATAAACATGGCGGGTATAATTAGGGCGGTGGGAATCCACGGGCAGTACAGCGCCACCCCGGTGGCCGCCATCACGCCCATCATGTATTGGCCCTCGGCCCCAATGTTGTTCAGCGACATTTTGAAGGAGATGGAGACGCCCAGCGCACAGAACATCAGCGGGATGGAGAGCATGACGCTTTCAGATAGATTGCGAAGCGAGCCAAAGCCGCCTTTAAACAGTTTGGCGTAAGCAGTAAAGGGGTTAAACCCAAGAGCTGCCATCATAATGCCGCAGAATAAAAGCGCCAAAAGCACACTGCCAATGGGGATGGCAAGCCGCAGGGCCGGATGGAGTTTTTCCCGTTTCTCAAAGCGGATTCTCACTGTGCCAGCCCCCCTCTCTCCTCAGCCGCAGGCTTTTCCCGGTGGCCCAGCATCAGGCGGCCCACCTCGTTGTAGGTCTCCTGTGTTATCTGGCCCATGGGAACCACGCCCGTCACCCGGCCCTCGCTTAAAGCGGCCACCCGGTCAGACAGTTTAAACAGTTCCTCCAGGTCTTCGCTGATAAGCAAAATGGGGGTGCCTTTCTCCCTCTCTTGCACCAGTATCTTGTGGATGGCCTCGGTGGCGCCAATATCCACCCCATGTACGGGGTAGGCGGCAATCAGCAGTTCTTTTTCCCCGTTCACCTCGCGGGCAATCAGCAGCTTTTGGAGGTTGCCGCCGCTCATCAGGCTTACGGGTTTATGAATGCCCGCGTTCTTAATGTCGTAGGTTTCCACAAAGCTTTGGGCCCGGTTTATCACATTGCCGGTGCGCAAAATGCCATGCCGCCTGCAGAAGGGCGAGTCGAAATCCCGCAGCATGGAGTTATCCACCAAATCAAGCGTGCCAACAAGCCCCACCCCCATGCGGTCCTCCGGGATGAAGCCAATTCCGTTTTTAACGGCCTTGCGGGGGCTAATGCCCGTGATATCACGGCCATTTAAGGCAATGCTGCCCTCGCAGGGTTTGCGCAGCCCGGCAATCACCTCGCAAAGCTCGCGCTGGCCGTTCCCGGCCACGCCCGCTATGCCCAAAATTTCACCCTTATGCACCGTTAGGCTCAGCCCGCGCAAGGCCAGCACGCCCTTGTCGCCCATCACGCTCACGTTTTCCAGTACCAGCGCGGGGCCGCCGGGGGCGCTGCGTTCGCTTACGGCGGGCAGGTCTTTCACCTCACGCCCCACCATCAGTTTGGTCAGGGTGTCTTGGTCGGTGGCGATTTTTAGCATGGTATCCATGCTGCGGCCGCCGCGCAAAACGGTAATACGGTCGGCAAAGTTCATCACCTCAAACAGCTTGTGGGTAATAAACAAAATGCTTTTTCCCTCATCGGCCATCACGCGCAGGGTTTTAAAAAGCTCCACCGTCTCCTGTGGGGTAAGCACGGCGGTGGGCTCGTCCAATATCAAAATTTCAGCGCCGCAAAAAAGCTGTTTTACAATTTCAACACGTTGCTGTTCGCCCACACTAAGCTGCCAAATTTTTGCGCTGGGGTCCACCTCCAGGTGGAACTTTTCCGACATCTCCCGAACTTCCTCTTCCATGTCGCGGCGTTTCAGCAACCTTCTGCAGCGCCCCGAACTGAGAAGGATGTTTTCGGCCACGGTAAGCGGCTCAATCAGTTTGAAGTGCTGGTGCACCATGCCAATGCCGCGTTCTACCGCGTCCTTTGGGGTTTTGATGTCGGCAGGTTCTCCATTTAGAAGGATGCTGCCCTCGTTTGGAAAATAAATCCCCGTCAAAATGTTCATCAGGGTGCTTTTACCCGCGCCGTTTTCCCCCAAAAGGGCGTGAATTTCCCCAGGGTACAGCGTTAAATCCACCTGGTCGTTCGCCAATACCCCGGGAAAACGTTTGGTGATTTTTTTCATCTCAAGAACCGGCGTAACTGCGTTTCCACTGTCCAATTAAGTGACCTCCAGTTTCCAGTATCCAATGGTTTCCATCTGTCACGGGCGGCCGGCGCCGCCCAGTGTCTGTCTCCTCTGCGCTTTTCCCCCTCTGTTTAGTTAGAATAAATAAGCGTTATTTCCCCAAAAGTTTTCGGGGGGCATACGCCTCATTTCCCAGCAAATTGGTAAAATACCATACAAACATTTAGTGTAATAGAATTTTTTTTGAACAACTTAGTCAAAATATATCGGATTCAAACCCCAAAGTCAATACCCAAGCCAAAACTTTTACAATGGCAAAAGGGTATGTTTTACGTGTCATCGTTTGTCGAGTTTTGAAGCTTTTTTGTAATGAAAAACTTTCACGGTTGGAATATTGAAGGTTATAAAAAACATACGAAAGTAATTAGTAAGAAAGTTTGGTGCAAAAAGCACGGTGATTTTACCGGAGCTTCTGAATGACAGTTTGGCTACAAACCTTTCGTAAAATATTGCAAAAAACGCAAAAAAACGAAAAAAATGCCCCAGGCCGAGAGCCCGGCCGGGGACAGGTGCCATTTTACTGGGAAAAAGGCAGTTCAATTAGCCACCTTTGCCCACAGTTTTGTAGGTTTCGTTCACCACGCGCTCCACAGCGTTTAAGATATTTTGGTAACCTGTGCAGCGGCAGAGATGGCCCGATATCAGACGGCGCAGTTCCTCCCGTGTGTACTTTTTGCCGCTGCCAACAATCTCCACCGCCGTCATGATGAGGCCGGGGGTGCAAAACCCGCACTGTACGGCGGCCTCATCCACAAAGGCTTGCTGCACGGGGGAAAGCTCTCCATTGGGCCCGGTGATTCCCTCCACGGTGAGGATGCTTTTGCCCTCGGCCCAGGTGCTTAAATAGATGCAGCTATCCACGCTTTTGCCGTCCACAAGTACGGTGCAGGCCCCGCATTCGCCCACCTCACAGCCCTTTTTCACGCTCAAAAGGTTCAGGCGGTTTCGCAAAGTGTCGGCCAGGCTCTCCCGCTCGTCTAAAAAAACTTCTCGCTCCTGGCCGTTTACGGTCATTTTAATGCTTGTCATGCAAGTGTACCTCCCGCTTTGGTAAGGGCTTCTTTTAGCGCCCGGCCACTCAGCTCGTAAATTAGCCTCTCGCGCAGTTCTTTACTCGCCCGCCAGGAATCCCGCGGCTTTGCCTCAGCCAAAGCGGCCTTTCCCACCAGGGCCAAAAGTGCAGGGCTGAGGGGCTGGCCCTTTGCGGCTTGCTCGGCCCCTGGGCAGCGGATGGGGGTGGGGGCGGCCACGCCAAAAGCCAGGCGTAAATCGGCCAGGGCTTTTTTATCGGGTGTAAGCTTTACCTGCACGGCGCAGCCCAGGGTGGCAATGTCCATGGCGTTGCGCTGGGCATATTTTATGTAGTGGCCGTAGTAATCGGCATAGTCCTTTTTCGCAATACGCACGGCCACAAGCAGTTCATCGGGGGCTTTCTCCACCTTGCCGGGGCCTGTGTAAAACTGTTGCTGGGCCACCCGGCGGCTGCCCGCGGGGCCTTTCAGCTCCAGCTCCGCGTTCAGGGCCAGTAGGGTGGGAGCCGAATCGGCGCTGGTTACGCCATTGCAGATATTGCCCCCCAGGGTGCCCGTGTGGCGCAGTTGGGGGCCGCCGGCCTGGTCGGTGGCGTAGCCTAGGGCGGGGATGTGTTTTTGGATAATTTCGCTCTCGGTCACCTCGGCAAAGGTGGTAAGCGGGCGTATCAAAATGCTGCCGTCCGCCTCCATCTCAATACCCTTCAGTGCGGCAATGCCGTGTATGGAGACAAGGCTGCGCCCGGCCAGTTTTCCCTCGCGTATCTGTATCAGCACATCGGTGCCGCCGGCTATCACCAGCGCGCCGGGGTTTTGGCCCAGGGCGGCAATGGCGTCTTCTACGCTTTGCGCCTGCACCATGGTTTTAAAATCATACATTAGGCGTCACCTCCTAGGACTTCTAAAAGGCCTGCCGCCGTAAAGGCTTCCACAAGCCGCTGCGGGTTCATGGGCAGGGTATCCACCGCCACGCCCGTGGCGTGCAGTATGGCGTTGCGGATGGCCGGGGCCACCGGTATGACCGGCGGCTCGCCCAGGCATTTGTTGCCATAGGGGGCGGTCTCGTCAAATACATCCACAAAAGCGTGGTGTAATTCGGGGGTGTCCAGGCTGGTGGGCAGTTTGTAATCCAGCAAATTGCCGTTTAGGGGTTTGCCGTTTTTGTCATACAGCATCTGCTCGCTCAGCGCATAGCCCAGGCCCATGCTCATGCCGCCGTGCACCTGGCCCTCGGCCAATTGTGGGTTTATGATGCGGCCGCTGTCGTGCACGTTGATGATGTCCAAAATTTCCACCTTGCCCAGGGGCATGTCAACCTCCACCTCTACAAAACAGGCGCCAAAGGCATAGGTTTCGCTTTTGCACTGGTGGGTGCTCTCGGCCGTAATGTGTACGCTGTGGTCATTGCTGTAAAAGGCCTCCATCGCCACATCGGCCAAGCTGCGCAGGGCTTTGCCCGCCCTGTCGGTAATCTGGCTGTTTTGTAAATCCAGTTCTTCGGGCTTTTTGCCCAGCACCTCGGCCGCGTAATCCAGCACCTTGGCCTTAAAAATTTCGGCCGTCTGTTTTACGGCCAGCCCGCAAACATAGGTTTGGCGGGAGGCATAGGCCGCCGTGTCAAAGGGGGTCACGTCGGTGTCCTGGGTGGAGACGATATTCACTTCATCCATGGCAATGCCAATGGTCTCGGCCGCCATCTGGCTGAACACCGTGTCGGCCCCCTGGCCAATTTCGGTGGCGCCCATTTGCATCTGCACGCTGCCGTCCTGGTTTAGCACAATGCGGCAGGAGGAGGTCTCTAGCGTTACGGGATACAGCGAGGTTTTGTAGCAGAAGCAGGCCATGCCCACCCCGCGGCGCACCGGGCCCTGCTGGTTTTGGTAGCCCTTGCGCTTTTCGGCCCAGCCAATGTGCTGCATTCCGGCTACAAAACATTCTTCCAGGCCATTGGTGGTGCAGTTCGTGCCAAGTTCGGGCCGTTTAAAGCCCGGTTTTGTGCAGCTTTTACGCCGCAGTTCCACGGGGTCTATCCCCATGCTTTTGGCCACGTCGTCCATGTGGCACTCCATGGCCCAGCCCGCTTGGGGCACGCCGTAGGCCCGCATGGCCCCGCTGCAGCCACGGTTGCTGTACACGGTGGTGGCGTCGCATTCAAAGGCCAGGGTGTCCTGGTACAGCATGTTAAATTCCAAAATGGAACAGATGATGATGACATGCCCGTGGCTGGCGTAGCCACCGGTGTTGCTATAGCCGTTTATCCGGCGGCCCAGCATGTTGCCCTCGGCATCTATGGCGGTTTCCACCTCGTAACGCATGGGGTGGCGGGCCCGCGTGTTCGTCATGGTCTCCTCACGCGTAAGTTCCAGCTTTACACAGCGCCCCCCAAGCTGCATGGAGAGCCAGACGCAGAGGGGCTCGTACAGAACCTCCTGCTTGTTGCCAAAGCCGCCGCCAATGTAGGGCTTAACCACCCGTACCTTGCCAATGGGCAGGCCGGTGGCCAGGTGGATGACATGCCGCAGGATGTGCGGAATTTGGGTGGAGGACACCACCACGGCTCGCCCGTTCTCCATCCAGGCGTGGCAGACAGGCACCTCCATATGGCAGTGGGCAATCATCTGGGTTTCGTAGGTTTTTTTCAGCAGATGGGCGCCGGGGGTTTTGGCGGCCTCAGCAAAAGGCTGGCCCCAGCGCACCTCGGTGTGGCCCAAAATATTATCGGGGTATTTTTCGTGCAATGGTGGGCCCTCGGCTTTCAGGGCGTCCTCTATGCTCAACACGGCGGGGTATTCATCATACTCCACCCTTACCAGGGCGGCCGCCCTGGCAGCGGCAATTTCGTCCTCGGCCACAATGGCGCCAATATCGTCTCCATACACACGCACCCGTGTGTTCATCAGTTTGCGGTCGGCTACGTCCCGGTGGCCCTCATCCAAATTCCACGGGTGCCCCGGTGTGGGAAACTCATACTCCGGCGCATCGAAACAGGTGAAGATTTTCACCACGCCCGGCACCTTTTCGGCCTCGGTAATATCCATACTTTTTACCAGCCCGTTTGCAATGGTGCTGCGTATCACCTTTGCCACAAGCGCGCCGGGCGGCAGCAAGTCATCTGTGTAGCGCGCCCGCCCCGTCACCTTCTCGTAGGCGTCCACGCGTGGTATGCTCTTGCCCACTATCATCAGCCGATCCCCCTTTGTAATTTTACTATATTGCACAAATAATAAGGCAAAAATCTGTTAAAAATATAAAATACTGCAAAATAGATACACAGATTATAGCATAAAGTCCCCGGCCACGTAAACCTCAAATCTCTGGCGGGGGGGCCTGGGGCATTTACAGCATTTTCACAAATAACTTACACACCGCACCGGCAAAAACAGTTTTATGCTTCGCCTGAAAATTTTGCAATGCACCAAGCATTCCCACCATTTTGTGCCTTGCCTAAACCTGTTTTTGCCCGGCGCTTGCTGTGTAAAACATTTGTTCAAATGCTGTAGGCGCTTGCTTGACAGGGTAAAGCTGATGAAATATCATGAAAACGGGAATTGACCCGCCGGATACATACTGTGCGCCAGGGAGTAAATCCCGACAAAAGACGGCCAAACGGCCGAAGGAGGCCAAGATATGGGTACAATCATTGGAAACGCCACCGTTATTACCATGGACAAGGATAGAAGGATACTAAAAAATGGCGCGGTGGCCTTTGAAAACGACCGCATCTGCGCCGTTGGCAAAACCGAGGCGCTGCGCAGCGCCTACCCGGCTTACCAGTATGTGGACATGGGGGAGCATATTGTGATGCCGGGTTTTGTAAACGCCCACGTGCACCTTACCCAGGCGCTGATAAAAGGCTGCGCCGATGATGTGAGCCTGATTGAGTTTTTGGCAAACCGCGTTTGGCAGCTGATGGGCCATTACACCGAGGCCGACGCCATGACCAGCGCCCAGCTTTGCACCCTAGAGATGATAAAAAGCGGCACAACCACCTTTGCCGAAACCCTCTTGCACAGCCGCTACGGGCTGGACGGCATGGCAAAGGCTACCATAGATAGCGGTATGCGGGGCTTTTTGGCCAAGGCCGTAATGGATAAAGCCACCTACGCCACAAGGGATAACATTATGTGCGAGGGGATGGTGGAGGACGGGGACGAGTGCCTGCGCCAGGCCATCGAGTGGAAAAAGCGGGCCGAACCCCTGAGTGACCGCGTAAAAATTTGGCTGGGGCCCCGCCCGGTGGGCAGCAGCACCAAAGAGATTTTGGAGAAGGTGGCCGCCACGGCCAAAGAGCACGACATGGGCATCTGCATCCACTTTTGTGAGGTAAAAAACGATGTGGAGCATATAAAAAAGACCTACGGTATGGAGCCGGGGGCCTTTATGGAATCCATTGGCATTTTTACACCGCGCACCCTTTTGGCCCACGGTGTTTGGCTGGAGCCCGCCGACATGGAGGCCATACGCCGCAACGGCACTACGGTGGTGCACTGCCCTGCTTCAAATGCAAAACTGGCCTCGGGTTTTTGCAAGGTGCCCGAACTATTGGACGCCGGGGTGAATGTGGCCCTGGGTACAGACGCCGCCACCTGCGACAATGCCTACGACATGTTTGTGGCCATGCGCCTGGCGGGTATCATCCATAAGGGCCGCACGCTGGACCCCCTGGTGGTGCCGGCCGAGACGGTTTTGGAGCTGGCCACCCTGGGCGGCGCAAAAGCCCTGCGGATGGAGGGCGAGATTGGCAGCCTGGAAGCCGGGAAAAAGGCCGACCTCATCACCATTGACACCCACCACCCCCGTTTGGTGCCCAATGTGAACCCCGTTTCCCTGGTGGTGTACTCGGCCTGTGGAGACGACGTGGACAACGTGGTGATTGACGGCAAGTTTGTGGTAAAAAACCGCGAGGCGCTTACTTTGGACGAAGAGGCCATTATGGCCGAGGCGAGCAGAATCATCCCCGAAGTGCTGCAAAAGGCGAATGTGGTGAACAGCCCCCGCTGGCCGGTGGAGTAGCGGCGGGCCCTTTGCCCATGAACCGAGTTTACCCTTTGAAAAAGTTGTTGCAAGCCCGGAAGTTTTTGCTCTGGGGCTTGCAGCGGCTTTTTCTTTTGCAAGGGTGGGCATACCTGCCCGCAATACATGGGCGGAAAAAAGAAAAAAGCAGGATAGACGCTGATAGGCCTGAAAAGCCCGCTGCGTCCGCCTTTTGAAGCGGAAAGAGGCTTGACTTATGGCGGTAAATCCGATATATTTTGACTATATTGTTCAAAAAGTTTTTTGTATAACTGAATATTTGTATGCTTTTTTACCAGCTTGCCTGGGCCGGGGTGAAAAAAATAAACGCCTCAAAGTATTTTGCCCCCTGTAGGGAAGGCCAGGGTAGAAAATTTCACAAATACCGCTGTATAATAAAGATATAACCAAAAGAGCACATAAAAGAGTGGTTTACGGCTGTTTTGCAAGTGGAGCAGCCAAAAGAAGGGTTTGGGTCTTTCGCCGTTTTGTGTTTGTTATTGAACAGGGGGAATGCAAAGAATGGAAAGTATACTGTTTAAAAACGCCAAAGCCATTGTAACCTGTGATGATGCCGACCATGTACTGAAAAACGCCGATTTGCTGGTAAAGGGGAACCGCATCGCCGCCATAGGCCAGGGCCTTAGTGCCGAAGGGGCCACGCGGGTGGTGGATGCAAAAGGGATGTACCTGTACCCCGGCCTTGTAAACACCCACCACCATTTTTTGCAGGCCTTTACCCGTAGCATACCCGAACTGCAACAGGCAACCCTGTTTGACTGGCTGCTGTTTATGTATGAACTCTGGACGCTGGTGGACCCTGCCCACGTGTACTACAGTAGCCTTGTGGGGATGAGTGAACTGCTGAAAACCGGCTGTACCACGGCTTTTGACCACCACTTCTGCTTCCCCAAAGGGGTGGATAAAGTGCTGATAGACCGGCAGATGGAAGCGGCGGAGCAAACCGGCATACGCTACCATGCGGGCCGCAGCTGCTTTACGCTGACAAAAAAAGACGGCGGCCTGCCGCCCGACACCCTGGGCGAAACGACGGACGAGTTTATAAAAGACTGCGAGCGCTTGATAGACAAATACCATGAGTACGATGATTTTGGGATGAAACGGATTGTGATTGCCCCCTGCTCGCCCTTTAGCGTGCTGGATGACACGATTACTGAATCCATCCGTTTGGCCGAGGCGAAGGACGTGCGGCTACACAGCCACCTGGCCGAGGCGCCCGATGAAGTGGTATATATGCGCGAGCGGCACAATAAAACCCCCTTTGAATGGGCCTACGATTTGGGTTTTATCAACAGCCGCGCCTGGTATGCGCACGCCATCTGCTTTTCAGACGATGAGGTGCGGGAACTGGGCAAGGCGGGCGCGGGCGCGGCCCACTGCCCGGTTAGCAACATGAAAACCTGCGCGGGCTTTATGAAGTACCCCCTGATGCGCGAGGTAGATATGCCCATAGGCCTTGCAGTGGACGGCTACGGCGCGCAGGACGGAAGCTGTATGCTGGGCGAAATACGCATGATGTACCTGATGCACCGGATGAACGCGAACAACCAGGGCCCCGCCCCCAGCGGCTATGAGTGCCTGAAAACGGCCACACGGGGCAGTGCGCGGGTGCTGGGGCGCGGCGATATTGGCAGCCTGGAGACGGGCAAAGCGGCCGATTTGTTTGCCATCGACGTGGATAGGCTGGAATACGCCGGTGCGCATTTGGACCCTGGGGCCTTCCCCGCCGTGGTGGGCTATAACCGCCCGGTGGATTTGACTATGGTAAACGGCAAAATTGTGTGGGAAAACGGCGTGCTGGCGGGCGTGGACGAAGAAAAGGTAAAGGCCGAGGCCGAAGCCATTGCCGAGAAGGTCTATAAAAGCGAAGTTTACAACCGGGAAGCCGCGCGTATGCGCGAAAAAAATAGAGTGGCCGGCCGCTAACAAAGCGGCTGGAAGAGGGAAAATCAACCGCATTTACAAGGGAGAAATAAGGTGAAATAATGAAGCAGTTTAATGTTGTGGGGAAAAGTTACCCCAGGGTGGAGGCAGCTTCCAAAACCAGTGGCAAGGCGGTGTATGTGGGCGATATGTACCGCCCCAACATGCTGTATGGCAAGCTGCTGCGCAGCCCCCATGCCCACGCCAATATCAAAAATATCGATGCGAGTAAGGCCCTGGCCCTGCCGGGGGTAGAGGCGGTGCTAACCTATAAGGATGTGCCGCAGATACCCTTTACCACCTGTGGCCACCCCCACCCGCCCGATACCCCCGAAGATACCCGCATATTATCGCAGCGTTTGCGCTATGTGGGCGACCCCGTGGCCGCCGTGGCCGCCGTTAGCGCCGATGTGGCCGAGGAGGCCCTTGGCCTGATTGAGGTGGAGTATGAGGTGTTGCCCGCCTACTTTACCCCCGAGGACGCTCTGGCCGATGGGGCTATAGAACTGCACGAGGGCCTGCATAACATCGCCGGGCAGAACGAGCTGGAACTGGGCGAGGTGGACGCGGCCTTTGCCAAGGCAGCCAAAATTATTGAGGACGATTTTAAAACCCCTATCGTAACCCATACCCCCATTGAAACCCATATTCAAATGGCTGAAATTGACCCCACCGGCCGCTTGGTGCTGTATGCCGCAAACCAGGTGCCCAACATCATCCGCGAGCGGATGGCGAAGGCCCTTGGTATGAAGATTGGCGACATCCGCGTGATACGCGGCAACGTGGGCGGGGGTTTTGGCGGCAAGCAAGAGACAGTGTACGAGCCTGTAACCGCCTGCCTGGCCCTAAAAACCCGCAGGCCGGTGATGCTGGAACTGACGCGGGAGGAGTGCATAGCCACCACCCGCACCCGCCATTCCTCCCAAATTAAACTGCGTACGGCGCTGGATGTGGAGGGCAATATCTTAGCCCGCACAATGGACATCACCAACAACACCGGGGCCTATTCGGCCCACGGGCACAACGTCATCATGGCCATGATGTCTAAGTTTTTATTCATGTATCCAACGCCCAACCTGCGTTTTAAAGGCAAAAGCGTGTACACCAATATCACCATTGGCAGCGCCATGCGCGGCTACGGCAGCCCCCAGGTGAACTTTGCCATGGAGAGCCACATTGAACATATCGCCGCCGAACTTGGGGTGGATTCCCTCGAGTACCGCCAAAAAGTTGCCTTCCATATGGGGGATCCCATCTATTCGGCCGATACGAAAATTGACACCTGCGGCTGGCCCGAGGGGATAGATTACTGCGTAAAAAAACTGGAGTATGACAAGCTGAAAAACGCCCCCAAAAACGATGGCTGCAAAAAACGCGGGGTGGGTATGGCGCTTTCGGTTTACAACCAAAGCTGTTACCCCCACAGTGTGGAGCTCTCGGCCGCGCGGGTAAGCGTAAACGAGGACGGCACGGCCATGTTGTTTGTGAACTGCTCAGAAATTGGGCAGGGCAGCGACACGGTGATGCGCCAAATTGCCGCCGAGGCACTGGGCGTACCCTATGATTGGATGAACGTGATAAGCGGCGACACCGACCTATGCCCCTGGGACGCCGGGGCCTATGCCTCCCGCCAGACCTATGTTACGGGCCACGCCGTTAAAAAGGCCGCCACGGCCTGCAAAAACCAGATTTTGGACTGGGTGGCCCCGCGCTACAGCGTAAACCGCGAGCGGCTGGATATCAAAGAGGGCCTTGTGATTGACAGCGAAAACGGCGGCGAGGTGGCCCTGCTTTCGGACGTGATGATGAAGCTGTATTACAGCATCCACCACGCAAACACCGTGTGCCACGAGGAAAAACACCTGCCAAACTGTGGCCCGCTTACCTTTGGCACCACCTTTGCCGTGGTGGAGGTGGATACCCGCACCGGCAAGGTGGAGGTAGTGCAGCTGGTTTCGGCCTCCGATTCAGGCACCATCATAAACCCCCTGGCCGCCATGGGGCAACTCAACGGCGGCAACATCATGGGCATGGGCTACGCGGTTAGCGAGCAGCTTCTCATTAACCCCAAAACCGGCGAAGTGTACAACGATAACCTGCTGGACTATAAAATACCCACCTTTGCCGACCTGCCCGACCTGGACGGCCACTTTGTGGAGACGGACGAGCCAAGTTCGGCCTATGGCAACAAAAGCCTGGGCGAGCCGCCCGTCATCCCTGTGGCCGCGGCGATTCGCAATGCCGTTTACAACGCCACCGGCGTATTTATCAACGAGATTCCCCTGACGCCCGAACGGGTGCTGATGCACCTGAAAGCGGCCGAAACCGGGAAGGAGGGTTAAGCGGATGTACGGTGTAAAAAAGGTATTTATTCCGCGGCATCTGGCCGAGGCGCTGGAGATACTGGCGGCGGATGAGACGGTTTGGCCGCTGGCCGGGGCCACAGATGTGCTGGTGAAGATGCGCCACAGCCAGATGAAGGGCGTAAGCTTGTTAAGCCTTACCGGGCTTGGCGAACTAAAGGGCATTGAGGAACTGGATAATGGTGATATTGCCATTGGCGCAGGCAGCACCTTTACGGATATTGCCGAGTGCGAACTGATTAAAACACGGGTGCCCATGTTAAAAACGGCGGCCCTGTCCATGGGCGGGCCGCAAATTCAAAACGTGGCCACCATTGGCGGCAATGTTTGCAACGGGGCCACCAGCGCCGATTCAGCCCCCAGCCTGTTTGCGCTGGGTGCGGTTTTGGAACTGGTGAGCGCAAAGGGCAGCCGCACGGTGCCCATCACCGAGTTTTATGCGGGCCCCGGCAAGGTAAAGCGCGAAGCGGGCGAACTTTTGGTGCGCATCATACTGCCCGTGGGCGGCAAAAAGAACTGGGCGGGTGTTTACATTAAAATGAGCACCCGCAAGGCCATGGATATTGCCATACTGGGCAGCGCGGCCGTGTGTGAACTTGCCGGGGACGGCAAGGTGGAAAAAGCGGCCATTGCCATGGGCGTGGCGGGCCCCACCCCCCTGCGCTTTACCGAGGCTGAACAGCTGCTTTGCGGCCAAAAACTTACGCCCGCGCTACTGGCCCAGGCCGGGAAAGCCGCGGTGAATGCCTCGAACCCGCGTACCTCTTGGCGGGCCAGCAAGGAGTACCGCGAGGCGCTGATTGAAGAACTGAGCCAGCGGGCCTTTAAGCAGGCCTTTGAAGAGGCGGGAGGGAAACTGTAATGATTACGCTGAAATGTGTGGTAAATGGCAAACCTGTGGAACTTTTGGTAAACGAAGGGGAAACCCTGCTGGATACACTGCGCGAGCGGCTGTACCTTACCGGCACCAAAAAAGGCTGTGAGGTGGGCGAGTGTGGCGCCTGCACGGTTTTGCTGGACGGTGTGCCCACCGATAGCTGCCTGATGCTTGCCGCGCTATGCGGCGGCAAAGACATTGTTACCATTGAGGGCATAGGCGAAGAGGACGGCCTGAGCCGCTTGCAGCAGGCTTTTGTGGAAGAGGGCGCTGTGCAGTGTGGCTTTTGTACCCCAGGTATGGTGCTTAGCGCCCATGCTCTGATTAAAAAATACGGAAAACCCACCGCCCAGCAAATTAAAACGGGTATGGCGGGCAACCTTTGCCGCTGCGCCGCCTATAACCAAATCATCAACGCCGTGCAGCGTGCGGCGGAGGAAGTGGCTAAATAGCGCTGGTTGATGCGCTTTTTGGCAGAGATGTTTGCTGGCGGTACGCCCGGGTAGATGCGTGCTGCCAGTTTGGTTGTGTATGTAAAAGAAAGAAAAAATAAATTTTGTAAAACAGGGGTGATGTGAAATGGGCGAGAGGCTGCTGATTCAAAATGCCGACGCCATTATCAGTTGCGACGCGCAGGATAACCTTTATAGAAACTGTGACATTTTAATAGAAAACCAGAAGATAGCCAAAATAGGCAAAGACATTGCCGCTGAGGGCGCCGAGGTACTTGACGCAAAAGGGCGCTATGTGTACCCCGGCCTTGTAAACACCCATCACCACCTGCTGCAAGCCTTTACCCGCAACATACCGGCGGTGCAAAACTCTGAACTGTTTGATTGGCTGATGTACCTGTACAACGTGTGGGTGCAGGTGGACCCCGAGTATATCTACCTCTCCAGCATGGTGGCCATGAGCGAGTTTGTGAAGTTTGGGGGAACCACCCTGTTCGACCAGCACTTTGCCTTCCCGCGCTCCTCCCCCAAAAATATCATCGACCGCCAGTTTGACGCAGCTGACGAAATTGGCCTGCGCTTCCATGCAGGGCGCAGCTGCTTTACCCGTGGCAAAAGTAAGGGAGGCCTGCCGCCCGATGAACTGATAGAAACCACAGAGGAAGTGCTTCGCGACTGCGAGCGCTTAATTGATAAATACCACGACGGCGGGGAACTTTCGATGCGGCAGGTGGTGTGCGCGCCCTGCTCGCCTTTCAGCGTGGATTCCGACATCATGCTGGAATCGGCAAGGCTTGCCCGCGCCAAAGGGGTGCGCCTACACACCCATCTGTGCGAGACAATTGACGAAGAAAACTATTGTTTAGAAGTGTACGGCAAGCGCCCCTTGGCCTGGGCCGAGGAATGTGAGTTTGTGGGCCCGGACGTGTGGTATGCGCACGGCATCCACTTTACCGATGAAGAGGTGGCCTTTTTGGCCAAAACCCAAACCGGGGTTTCACACAATGCGGTTTCCAACATGAAGCTGGCCAGCGGCATATGCAAGGTGCCCCTGATGCTGAAACTGGACGTGCCCCTGGGCCTTGCGGTGGACGGCTGCGGCTCGAACGACGCCTCGAACCTGCTGGCCGACCTGCGCACCACCTTCCTCTTGCACCGGCTGAACTCCAGCCGTGAGGCCCCCAGTGCCTACGAGGTGTTAAAACTGGCCACGGCGGGCGGCGCGCGTATTTTGGGCCGCAGCGATATAGGCTGCCTGGAGGCAGGGAAAGCGGCCGACCTCTTCCTCATCAATATGGATAAGCTGGATGTGGTGGGCGCTACGCTGGACCCCGCCTCTTACCTGGGCACAGTAGGCTATGGCAATTATGTGGAAACCACCTTGGTGGGCGGAAAAATTGTGTATAAAGACGGCCGTATACAGGGCATTGACGAAGAAAAACTAAAGGCGGAAGCCGCCAAAAAAGTGGCCGAGGTATACGCTAAGCTGCCGGGATAACAGGATTGTTTCCCCTCGTGCGTTGAATGGAAAGGATTGAAAAAGCAGCCCCCGCTGCCGCGCGGTAGTAAAGCGTGGCAGCGGGGGCTGTTTGAGCCTTGTATTTTTGGGCAGAAATAGAGAGGACAAAACCGCACGGCTGCGGTAAGCTTATGCCAAGGGAGAGGATGGAATGGATTGGCTAAACCAGCTAAATGACGCACTACGGTATTTGGAAGAACATTTGGATGGGGAAATAGATTTGGAGCAGGCGGCAAAACTTGCCTGTACCTCTAGTTTTCATTTCCAAAGGATGTTCTCCTACATGGCAAATGTGCCCCTGGCAGAATACATCCGCCGCCGAAGGATGACAAAGGCGGCGTTTGACCTACAAAATACCGATGATAAGGTGCTGGATGTAGCCCTGCGCTATGGGTATGATTCCCCCACGGCATTTAACCGCGCTTTTCACAGCGTACACGGTATCCCCCCCTCGGCGGCCCGGCAGGAGGGAGCCAGGCTGAAAGCCTACCATCCCATCAGCTTCCAAATAAGTATACGAGGTGAAGCTGAAATGAATTACCGCATTGAGACAAAGGACTCTTTCCGTATCGTTGGCGCAAAACTTGCCTGCCCCTGGACGCCCGAAAAAGAGGAAGGGTTTAGCGAAGTACCGAAGTTTTGGATGGAAGAGGGGAGAAAAGGAACCATTCCAAAGCTTTGTATGCTGATGGATAGAGAGCCCATGGGCGTGCTGGGTGTAAGCGTGGGAGACTGGCAAACCGCCGGAAGTTTTGATTATTACATCGCGGCTTCCAGTTCGCACCTGCCGCCGGAGGGGATGGAAAGTTACGAGGTGCCGGCCTGCACCTGGGCTATATTTGAGTGCAAAGGGCCCATGCCGGCCTCTATACAAAAAATGCAAAAACGCATTATGACCGAGTGGCTGCCCGGCAGCGGCTACCGTTATGCCGACGCGCCCGACATTGAACAGTACACCGAGGGAGACCAGAGCAGTGAGGACTACCTCTGTTACATCTGGGTACCCGTGGTAAAATAGCAGGGGCATTGCCCCCTTTAGGCAGGCGTAAAATACAAAAGGGCGCTGCCCAGCGCCAGTGGGCTTTGCCAGCTTTTGTGCAACTGGTTATAAGGCAATAGGGCGGGCCGGCCATAATTGGATGCCAGTAGCTGCGTTTGGCCGTTTTGCCGCCGCAAGCCCACAAGGGTAAAAAAGTGTGGAATACGGCTTTGGCACGGCGGGCCCTCGGCGATAAAGCCGAGCTTGCAAAACTGTACCGGAACCGCATTGAACTGGCTGCGCACCACCACCGGCAGGCCCAGTGCCAGCCCCTGGCGTATAAAATTAAGCCCAGGTTCATAGGGGCTGAAAGCGGGATTCAGCCGCTGTGGTTTCAATAAAAGGCCCTTTTGCCCTGCATAGCGCAAAAGCCCTTTACAAAAAGAGCCGGCCGTGTGGCCCAAGGCCACGGGCAAATTTGCCCAAACCCCCGTCTGCATCCGTTTTCCACGGGCTTGCAGGCGGGGGTTTTTGCTCGCCTCCATGCTTTGGGCGCTTTGCCAGCGGCGGTTTGCCCAGTTGCTAAGCAGGGGCAGGGCCCGGCTGCCCATGGTCCTATACACCTCCTCTTGAAAAGGGAGGTAAACCGCCTGCGAAAAATGGCCCCCTGCGGGTGGGGTTAGCCCCAGTGCTGCGGCATAGACTGGGTTTGTAAGGGCCAACTGGGCCAAAAGCCCCGCGGCAGCCACGGCCCCGCAGCCGGAATACTGCGCCGTATAACTGAAATACCAAGCCTGGCTGCCCCCCAAAGCGGGGGTGCAGCCACCGGCTGTTTCAACAAAGGGATAGTTGCAGTGCAGCTCCTCCGGCAGCATGGCCCGGCCCCCCTTTTCTTTAGGGTGTTTTTTTGTTAGTATAACATATGTTGGGTTAAATTTCCCTTAGAGCAAATTAACATAACATGAGTTATGCTGCTCTTGGCAGAAACAGCGAATGGCTGCGTTGTCGTCAATCGCAATACATACAGTATTGCTCAATCCTCCGCCTTGCCCTGCACTGTTTCTGCCTGCGTTCGCTATATCTATGTTTTGTTAATCTGCTCTAAAAGATGCTTGATTATATTATACTAAAAGAGTATAGTTAAATGGAAGGGAAAACCTTTATAAGCATGGCTTTGCCAAACGAATACAGCAGTGCACAAGAGTAAGGAGCAAGTATGCTGGAACTTGAAAATATTTCGTTTAAGGCCGCAAGCGGCGGCGGGGATGTAGAGATTTTAGAGGATATCAGTTTCACCCTGCAAAAAGGGCGCATTTTGGTTATTACCGGGCCCAACGGCGGCGGCAAAAGCACCCTGGCCCGTGTGATTATGGGTATTGAAAAACCCACCGGCGGGCGGATATTTTGGGAGGGTGAGGAGATAACAGGGCTTGGCATTAGCCAAAGGGCCCAAAGGGGCATTGGTTATGCCTTCCAGCTACCCGCCAAATTTAAGGGCATAAAAATTTGGAAGCTATTGGAACTGGCCGCCGGGCACCCCATGGATGAGATGGAGTGCTGCGCCTACCTCTCCAAGGTGGGGCTTTGCGCGCAGGACTATATTGGCCGGGATGCCGACGCCTCCCTTTCGGGCGGGGAGCTGAAGCGTGTGGAGATTGCCACCCTGCTGGCCCGTAAACCCAGGCTTGCCATATACGATGAGCCCGAGGCCGGCATTGACCTGTGGAGTTTTTCGATGCTGGTGGAGACCTTTAAAAACCTGAAACAGGATGAAAAGCAGAATATCATCATCATCTCCCACCAGGAGCGCATTTTGGAACTGGCCGATGATTTGATGGTGATTGCAAATGGCCGGGTGGACGCCTACGCCGCGCGGGATGAGATATTGCCCCGGCTGCGGCCAAACGCCGCGCAGGGCGCCTGCCCCATGCCGGGCTGGAAAAGTGAGGGGAACGACTATGCCAACTAAACAAAATACAGGCCTTGACATAGAGGCCATACAAAAAAACCTGCTAAAGGCCGTGGCCGATATTGAAGGCAAGGTAGAAGGGGCTTTTAACCTCAGGCAAAACGGCCAGTCGGTGCAGCGGCACTCCACTCAAAATGTGGAAATTAAGGGCAGGGAGGACGGCAAGAGCGGAATTGATATTTTTGTGCGCCCCGGCACAAAAGGGGAGATGGTGCATATTCCTGTTGTGCTGATAGAAAGCGGCCTGGACGATGTGGTGTATAACGATTTTTACATCGGCGAAGACGCCGAGGTTACCATTGTGGCGGGCTGTGCCATCCACAACTGTGGAGAGCAAAAAAGCGAGCATGACGGGGTGCACACCTTCCACATCGGCAAAGGGGCCAGCGTGCGTTATAGCGAAAAACACTATGGCGAGGGGGCGGGCAGCGGTGAGCGTGTGCTGAACCCCACCACCCTGGTGCAGATGGAGCAGGATTCCTTTTGTGAGATGGAGACCGTGCAGATAGAGGGCGTCAGCTCCACCGTGCGGGAAACCACGGCCCATATTGGCAAAAACGCGCGTTTTAGTGTGATTGAAAAACTGCTCACCCACGATGCACAGAGTGCCGTCTCCAACATCGATATCCACCTGGACGGCGAGGGGGCCTCGGCGCGGATTGTATCGCGCAGCGTGGCAAAGCACCACTCCAGGCAGGAGTTTCACCCTGTGGCCATTGGAAATGCGGACTGCCGGGCCCACGTGCAGTGCGATTCTATCATCATGGATCATGCCGTTGTGCGTTCCATCCCCGAAATTGCCGCAAACCACCCGGACGCCCAAATTGTGCATGAGGCGGCCATTGGGCGTATCAACAGCGAACAACTGATTAAACTGGAGACCCTGGGCCTTGCCGAAGAAGAGGCCGAACAGGTTATTATTGACGCATTTTTGGAATAAAGTTATACTGTAATGGGCGCCATGGTAAAAGCAAATGGCTTTACCAATAGCCCGGTATGCTTTATCCGCGGTTTGGGCGCTCCGCTGCCGGCGGGGCGCCTTTTGCTACCGTTACAAGGCAAAACATACAGCATTTGTTCAAATGCTGTAAGTAAACAGGGAAGAGGGGAAGCCATGAAGCGCAAGCGGCTGATCATTCTATGCGCCGTGGTGTTGCTGGTACTGCTGGCTGGGGTTTTCAGCGTGGGGTTTTTCAGGCTGGACTATGCACTTGGGGCAAAGCAGGTGCTGGAGAGTTTAAACATTGACGCCGAATTGACGGAGAATGGAAGCCTGCGCATATCTGAACACTGGAAGATGCGCTATTACGGGCGGGGCACCCCCTATTGGAATCAATCGGTTTTTGTACGCAAAAGCGATACTTCGGCCGTGAGCGATTTTACGGTGTACGATGCCGACTTTGGCCATACCTATGAGCTAGAGGAGGGGGCGACGGCCTTTACCGCCGGTGAGCGGGGCAGTTATATTGTAGATAACGGCGCTTTTTATGAGTTGGGCTGGAACTTCCCGCAAATTGAGGAAGGGGAGCGAAACTTTACGGTCTCTTACACCTTGGCGGACGCCGCCGCCTATTATGCCGACGCCGACGAACTGCTGTATACCTTTGTCTCCGATGCGAACCCCTTCCCCATCGGCCGTTTTTCGCTGAACCTGCGCTTTCCCAATGCGGGGGAAACGGCGGATGTGTACGCCTGGCTGCATGGCACCAAGGACGCCGGCCTGCAACTGGCCGATGCGCGCCTTTTAAGCCTTACGGCAAACAACCTGCCCCAGCGCACCGAAGTGCAGCTGCGCCTGCTGTTACCGGCGGGCAGTGTAAAAGGAACGGGCTTTTTGGCCGATACGGCTATTGTGCAGCAGGCCATTGCCGAAGAGGAAGAACGAGGGGCCGGCAGCCTTGGGGAAGCGGGGAGTTACCGCTATTTTTCACTGATGCTGTGTGTGCTGGGGGGCCTTTTGGCCCTGGCCATTGTGATGGGGCTTATTGCGCGGTGCGAAAGGCAGGCCAAGGCGGGCCTTGGGGCCGAGGCGCCCATTCGGCGGGAGATGCCGGGCTGCATACGCCCGGCACTGGCCAGTCACCTGTATTACTACGAAAGCGTTAGCGGCCCCAAAGACGGCGGGGAGAGTTATGCGCTTTCGGCCACGGTGTTAAGCCTTTTGCATAAGCGCTGGCTGCGCCTTAGCGGGGGTAAGGGAGAGGACCCCGTGCGCATTTTGGTGGAGGAACAGGGAAAAAGCCCCGCCGAAGGGGAGGAACAAGCCCTGCTGGAATTTTTGCGCGCGGCGGCAAAAGGCCGAGAAAATGGCCTGAGTTTAGAGGAATTAAAAGCCTATGCCGCCGCAGCCGGCGCAAAGGCCGAGAGAAAACTGGCCGCTTACCACGAGGCCGTACGCAGAAAGTTTTTGCGCACGGGCTGGGTGCGCCCTGTACGGTTTTTTAACACCCTTACGGGCTGGGCCTCCCTTGGCTGCCTGGTGCTGGCGCTGGCCGTACTGTTTTTGGCCGGTTTTGCGGGCAAGGGCTGGCTGGCCGGGGGTCTTTTGCTGGCGGCGGTGCTGGCCGGGGGCTACACGGCCTTTCGGCTGCGCCTTACGGCCAAAGGCTTTGCAGATTTAAACGCCTGGCGGGGTTTTGCCAAATACCTGCGAGAGTATTCGCTGCTGTGCGAAGTCCCCTTGGACGAGTTGAGCCTTTGGGGAGATTACCTGGTGTATGCGGCGGCTTTTGGCCTTTCCAAAACCGCAAATGCCGAGATGCTGCTGGTGTATGAGCGGCTTTGTGAAGAACAGAAGGCCCTTGCAAAACAGCCTGGCGGCGAGGCGGCGGCCCCCCTGCTAAAGCCCTTTACCGCTTATTTTGGCGAACAGGAAGCGGCCAAAGAGCACGCAGGGGAGGGGGCTGAAACCCTTTGGCCCTATCTTCCCTTTGTGGGCGAACTTGCCAAAACCTTCCGCGAGATGAGCCCCCGTGCTGGGGGCAGTTCGGCGCTGGGGCGGGTAAACCAGATGTTGGCAAGGCTGGGCAGGCGCTTTGGCACAGGGTAAATTTGTGGCTTTACGATACTACAAAACCGGGCCGTCCTGGGGATATCACCCCCTGACGGCCCGGTTTTTGCACTGCTATAAAGTTTTGCTTTACATGAAAATACTATAGTGGATATTATAAAGGCACGTCTACCTCTGCCGCCAGTGCAAAAGACCAAAGGGTAAGTTTTACCACCGGCAGCCCCAGCCGCTTTTGAATGGCCTCGGCATAAAGCCGCAGTTGCCCGGCATAGCTTTCGCGCAGCTCTTCGGCCGTTTTGCCACGGTCGGTTTTGTAATCGGCAATTTCGGCGCTGCCGTTTTGAATTAGTACGGCGTCGGCAATGCCCTGCAGGTATAAGGGCTCCTCACTGAGGGGCGGGGGCAGGGTTTTGTCCAGCCGGCCTGCGGGCAGAGCGGTGATAAAGTCATACTCACGCAGCAGCGTATCGGCGCCTGCCATCCGCTGGGCAAGCCGCGAAGAAAAGAAGGCGCGCAGGCCCGCCCTATCCAGCGCGGCGGCCTCCTCTTTGCCAAGAATGCCCAAGGCCTCCAGGCGGGCAATTTCAGCCGGCAAATCTTTGGCCGCCGCGGCGTGTGCGGCAAGCTGCAAAAAACTGTGCATGGCGGTGCCGCGCTCGGCCGCGGTAAGGCCGCTTTTATATAGCAGGGCGGGCCGCCGCCGCACCGAGGGTGGCCCACTTTTGGCCAGGGCCGAAACACTGAGTTTGCGGGGTGTGGCGCCCAGCGCTTGGCGGGGGAGCAGCAGGGAAAAACCTTCGGCCAGGCGCTCTGCGGCGGCCTCATCGGGTTTCGCGTCTAGTTCATAGCCGGACGCTTCCTCGCCGACTTGTACGGCTGGCAAAAGCTGGCATTGCAGCCGGCTTTGGGTAGAGGTAGGTGTACAGGGCGTAAGGCCTGCAAGGCGCCAAAGGGGGGCGGCGTCAGGGTGCTTCAGCAGGGCGGAAAGCAGCCATTCGCCAAAGCTGCGATAGCGGCTTAGCAGATAGGGGCTTTGGGCCCCGGCGGCCAGGGGCCCCGCCAGGGCGGCCAGCTTCTTAGCGGGGTCTTGGCAGGTGTAGGTGAGATACAGGCGTTCTTTGGCGCGGGTGAGGGCCACATAGAGGATGCGCATCTCCTCGCTTAGGGCCTCACTTTCCCCCATTTGGCGGATGGCCAAAAGCGGCAGGGTGGGGAACAGGGTTTGCCCGCTGCGCAGCCAAAGGCCAATGCCCAGCCTTGCGTGGAACTGTATGCGCTCGCCGCGGTCTCGCTTATTAAAGCCGCGTGCGGTATCGGCAAAAAACACAATGGGGAACTCAAGGCCCTTACTTTTGTGGGCGGTAAGCAAACTCACATGCCCGGCAAGGCCCTGGTAACCCGCACCACGCGGGCCTTTGCCGCCCTCACAAAGGCGCACAAAGGCCGTTAGGCCGCCGCTTAGGCTGCCCCCCACCTCGCCCGCCCAGGCCAAAAATCGATTTAGGCACTCTCGCCGGGCATAGCCGCCCTCCATGGCGGCCACAGCCGAAAGATAGCCCGTGCGCAGCACAATTTCTTCACACAGCCGCCCGGTGCTCATCTCGGCCGCAAGGCCGCGGTAGTGGCGCAGCTTTGTTAAAAAGTCATTTACCTTTTCGTCTATGTCCTCCCTTTGTAAAAGTGCGCCATATAAGCTGCCTTTGGGGCTTTCGGCCCGCAGGGCGGTAATCTCATCGGGGCTAAAGCGGTATAGGGGGCCCAGCATGGCCGCCGCCAGGCTGATGTCGTCGCCGGGGTTACTGATGGCGGCCAGCATGGCCCGCAGGGGAAGTACTTCGGGGCTGTTCATCACCTCGTCGTCCAAATCACAGGCGGCGGGTATACCGGCCGCCTCCAGCGCCGCAAGGTAGGCCGCCATGGCCGTGCGGGTGCGCAGCAGGATGCAAAAATCTCCATAGGCGCAGGGGCGCTGCGTGTCCCCCTGCCGCACGGGCAGGCCGCTAAGCACCATGCGCTTTATTTCGCCCGCCACAAAAGCTGCATCGCCCAGGCCCTCGGGGTCTTCCAAAAGGGTGAGGCCAAAGCCGTCCTCGCCGCCTCCCTCGCCGCCTTGAATAAGCTGTTCCTCTTCGCCATACCGCACTTCGCCCAAGGCTTCACTCATAAGCTGCCCAAACAAAAAGTTCACGCCGTGGATGACAGAGGGGCTGCTGCGGAAGTTGTGCCCCAGCCGCAGCACGGCGGGATGCTTGCCGCTTTCATAGGGGGCCCAGGCGGCCTTTTTTGCCAGGAACAGACCGGGGTTTGCCCGGCGGAAGCGGTAGATGCTCTGTTTTACGTCCCCCACATAAAACAGGTTGCTGCCCTCAGCATTGCCAAGGCAGGCGTACAGCGCGCTTTGTAACTCGTTCGTATCCTGGTATTCGTCCACCATCACCATGTCGTAGCGGGCGCTAACCGCGTCGGCTTCGGGGCTGCGGTCGCCCTCCTCGCTGCTTAATAAAGCCAGGGTGTAGTGTTCAAAATCGGCAAAATCCAGTACTTTGGCCTCTAGCTTTTCGCCCAGATAATTTTGGGTATAGCGTTCGGCCGCACGGCAAAGCGCTTGCACCAGGGGGGCGGCGTTTGCAATATCCTGTAAATATTCCTCCTCGGTGCAGGCAAAGCAGTTTTTGCGCAGGTCCTCCACGCTTTTTTTAATGCGTTCGCGCAGGGTTTTTATGGTCTCCTTGCCCCTTCCCTCATAGCCGCGTACACTGCCAAGCCTTGCGGGGGCAAAGCCCCGTAACAGGCGCTCAATGTCGTTCCAGCTTTGGGTTTGGGCTGTTTGGCGCAAGGCCTCCAGCGCCTCGGTGTCGGCACTGAGGGCAGGCAGCCAGGCATCCAGTTCGCCGTCGGCCTCGGCAAGCTGAAAGGCGGTTTGGGCCAGCTTTACACAGCTTTCCAGCGCTTCCCTGCCATGTTGCAACAAAACGGCCCCCCATTCGGTTTGAGGCAGGGGAGGCGAATTTTGGTACATGGCGGCAAAGCGCTTCAGCTGCCGGTTTGGCCAGGGCAGGCTGTTAACATAGCCGTGTAGCCGCAATATGGCCTCGGCGGCCTCAGCGTCGCTGCGGCTGCGGCCGTACAGGCCGGTCAGCTGCACAAAAGCGTCGTCCTCGTACATCTCCTCCAGGGTGGTTTGCAAGGCGCTTTGGGCCAAGGCGTCCAGTTCGGCCTCCTGCCCCACGGTGATATCCGGGGGCAGGCCAAGCTGGGAGAAATGCTCTCGCACCAGCTGCTGGCAAAAGGCGTCTATGGTGCCAATGTAGGCGCGGTGCAACAGCATTTTTTGGCGGCGTAAAAAAATGCTGGCGGGGTTTTGTAAAAGCGCCTCCTCCAAACGCGCGCCAAGGCGCGCGCGCAGTTCTTCGGCTGCGGCGTTTGTAAAGGTGAGGATGAGCAGCCTATCGGCCCGCAAAGGGGCGTCCTCACGTACCAGGCGGGTGAGGGCGCGCTCCACCAGCACGGCGGTTTTGCCGCTGCCGGCGGCGGCATCTATCAGCAGGCTGCCGCCCTCGTCCTCAATGGCGGCCTGTTGGGCCTTTGTCCAGCGTTTTTCAGCCAAGCTTTTCGCCCCCCTTCGCACCCATCGCGTCTATTTCGGCAAGGGCCTCCTCCTGCTTTAGCATCGGCTGTTCATTTTGGCCGTCCTCATGGCGGCAGCAGGCGCGGTAAGGGCAGTAGTCGCAGTGGCGGCTTCCGTCGCTTTTTACAAGGGGCTTTGCCGAAAATTCTCCCGCCGAAACACCGTTTGCCATCTGGCGCAAAAGCTGCTCAATGTATAGGGAGAGCCCCCCGATGCGCTGCAGGGAGGCAAGCTGGCGGCAGGCGCCCGGGCTGCCGTCTTTCTTGTATTTTATGGGCAAAAAAATCCCGCTCTGGTCACTGTCCAAAGCCTTTAGTATTTCGGGGTCGTCCAGCACCAGGCCATCCAGTTTAAATAGGGGGGTGTCCCCCTCCCCTCGGCTGCCCGAGGCAGGGGCCGGGTCTGACGAGAGGTAGAGCATACCGGCGGGCAGCGCCCCCGCATAGGGGCCGTTTTTTTGCCGCCGCAGGGCATCCATGTACACCAGCATCTGGGTATTCAGGCCATACAGCACCTCGCCTAAATCAAAACGGCGAGAGCCGGTTTTATAATCCAGAACACAGAGGTAGGTTTTACCATTTTTGTGTAGGATATCCACCCGGTCCACCTGGCCGGTAATTTGTACCTTTTGCCCATCCTCCCCCTTTATGGTTAACGGGGTGGCCCCGCCTTCGCCGCCTATAGGCAGTTCCAGCGCGCTGATGGTAAAGGCGCTGTTTTGTGCCCAGGCCCTTAGGTATAGCAGCAGTGAGAGGGTGGCCTCGGCTATGCGGGCCAAAAGCAGGCGGGTGCGAAGGGAAGGATTTGGGAAGTTAGCCTCTATAAACTCATTGGCAAACCGCTCTGTCAAGGCGGCTAACTCCTCCTTGCTACAGGCGGCAAGGCCGCTTTGTACCTGCTGCAATACCTGTTCCAGCAGGTGGTGCACAAAGGTGCCGCTTTCCAGGGGGGAAAGTTCGGCCCGTGGGCGTGGGCGCAGGCGGAGGACATGCTCCATAAAATAGGCGAAATGACAGGTGAAATAGCCCTCGGCGCGGGTGGGGGAAAGGCGCAGAGTGCTACCGGTAAGCTTCTGCAAACTCTCTTTACGGCTAACCGTAAAATGGCGGGGCGCTTCGGCCGCGTGCAGCAGAGGCAGCAAATTTTCAGCCTTTGGCAGGCCGCTTTGCCTAAGGGCCAAAAGCAGGGTGGCGCCCTCGGGGGTGTTTTCGCGGTACAGGGCACAGAGGCGGTCAAAAGCGGCCCCGGGGGTTGGGGCAAAACAGGGGGCCGCAAGGGCCATGGGGCCGGGGTTTAAAAGGCGTACCAGGGGCCGCAAAGCGCTGCACAGTACACCGGGCACCCCGGCGTGGCAGCTTGGCCAAAACAAGTACAGCCCCTGCCGGGGGCTGGTAAGGGCCCGGTAGAGGAACATCTCTTCCAGCAGAATACGGTTTTGAAAACTTCCGGGCATCTCAATGCCGTTTTCCACAAGCAGGTCGCGGTCGGCATGGGTAAGCAGCCCGCTGTAGCCCACCTGGGAGGGGAACTCCCCTTCCAGCAGGCCCAGCACAAAGCAATAGTCGGGGTTTGCAAGGCGCATACGGTCGGCCCCGGTAAAGAGCACGCTTTCCATAGCGCCGGGGGTTTGGCCAAAATCGGTGGAGCGTACCAACAGCAAAAACAACTCATCGTATTCGGCAACGCTCAGTTCTTCCCCCTCCAGCAGATAGGCCATCTGGTCCAGCATCTCCATGGCCAAATCCCAGGCGCGGCGGCTGTTTTCGGCAAGGGGATAATCGCCGTTTTGCTCAAGAAGCCGGGCATGTTCTTCCAGGTGCTTGGGCGCCTCAAAGGCCTCCAGCAGGCGGTAGAGCAACACCGAGAGTTCGCGCGGGCTTGTCCCCTTCGCCTTGGCGGTAAAATCCTCCAAAAGGGGGATGGCCAAACTGCGAGCACCCTCGGCCAAAGCCAGCTTTTCGGCGGCCTCATCGTCCATGGCGCGCAGCAGCCCCAGCGGGTTTTGGGCAAAGGGGGCGCGCCATTCGGCCGCTTTGGGCCGCCAGGTAAACACGTAGTTTTCCAGCGCGGCCAGGGTATATTCATCAAAACCGCAAAGTCCGGTTTTTAAAAGCTGCAAAATAGGCCCGGAGCCAAGGCCCTGCCGAAGCAGGGCGAGTGCCGCGCGTAAAAAGGCCACGGGGGCCGTAAACTCAATGGTCTCGGGGGTGTCGCTGTGCCAGGGGATATCAAAAAGGCCCATCTCCCGCCGTACAATGGTTTCGTACAGGTTTACTTCGCGGCAAACCAGGGCCATTTTACCGTAGGACACGCCCGCACCCGCCAGCCTCCGCATTTCGGCTGCGGCCATTTTCACCTCGGTGTAGCGGTCGGCGGCTTCGGTCAGGGTAAGTTTGTCGGTGCAAACTTCGGCCTTGGGCAGCCGCCCGGCAAGCAGCAGGTTTAGGGCCAAAAGATCCCCGTTTTCGCACCGGCGGGGCAGGGGCAGTTTTATGGGGGCGGGGCAGGCAAGGCCCAGCCGCCCGGCCCGCTGCATAAGGCGCTGGGCTGTGGCCCGCACAGGGGAAAATAGGCCCAGACCCCCTTCGTTTTCCTGCATTTCGTCGCAGCAAAGGGCCACAGCCACCTCTTCACAGTGGGCCATCAAACTTTCCAGCAGCTTGTATTCGGGCGCGGTAAAGCCGTCAAAATTATCAATCAAGCAGGCTTTGCCCGCAAAGGTGGCCGGGGTAGCGCCCTCGGCCGCCAGGGTCAGGCGGTCATCAGGGTCCATGGCGCTACCGGCCAAAATGGCATCATAGGCCGCAAAAATGGCGGCCAGGTCGGCCAGCTTTACGTCCCCCGTCTGCTGCGCAATTTCGGCTAGGCTTTCGGGGTTTGCACCGGCGGTTTTCAGCTCGGCCAGGGTGTGGGCGCAAAGGTTGCAAAAAGCCGTGCCCCGCCCGCTGCGGCCCAGGCTGCGCAGCTTCCCCTCGGCTGCGGCCAGCGCCCTTTTTACGTATACGGCCCGCCCGGCGTCACTTAAAATGCGCCTGGCCCCGCCGCCGCTCTCCCGCAAAATCCGCTCGGCCAGGGTGCGAAAACTCAGCACCTCCACATAGGCGCTTTTGGCGTCGCCCAAAGCTTCCAGTACCAGCATCTCAGCCGAGGAGGAAAACTGTTCGGGCACCAGCAAAATGGAGGCGTGCCGCCCCTTTGCCCTTGTGCGCAGCCGGTTTAGTAGCCAGGTGGTTTTGCCGGTGCCGGCTATGCCAAGTACCAGTTGCAGCATGGGGGCTCCTTTCGTTTAGGGGTGTTTGCCCATGGGCCCGGCATCGGTTTTTTGCCCTACAAACAGGTTGTGGTAGCCCGCGCCCAGCAGGCTGGGCACCTCGCAGGTGGCTTTGTGGTAACTCTTCCAGCGGTTTAGGCCGTCCTCGTCTATCAGCCCGGTGGTGGCGTATAAAAAATTTGCGATGCCGTCCATACTCAGGTGGCGGCGCTGCGCAAAGCCGCCCGCCTCCATAAAGCCTGTAAACGCCTCGGGGGTGGAGGCATAGAATACCCCCTCAATGCCGCTGTGTAAATACTGCATAATTTCATCCAGGTTTTCAAGTGCCCCCCTGGCGTTATTTTGTATCACGGCGAAGCGGTTCATGTAGCTTGCAAACAGCAGGCCGCCGGGGCGCAGCACCCGTCGGCATTCGGCCAGCACCTTTGCGCGGTCGGCCTCTTCATGCAGGTGGTACAGCGCCCCCATGCACAAAACGGCGTCAAAACTTTCGTCTGCAAAACGGCTAAGGTTGCGTGCGTCCATCTGGCTTATACCCATAAGCCTTGGCTGTTTCTGGTTTTCCGCCTCCATGGCGGCCACGTTGCAGGCCACAAAATCCCCCGCCGTAACCCGGTGGCCCAGCCCTGCCAGATGAAAGGCATATACGCCTGTACCGGCGCAGCTATCCAGCAGGGTGCAGGCAGGGGGTAAAAAACATCGCAGGGTATCCTCCGCTACCTCAAACTCCAGCCGCTGGGCGCTGGTTTTGGCAAGGCGCAAGCCCTCGGGGCTTTCCTCGGTATAAAATGCCTCCAAGGCCTGCAAATTTTCCATGTTTGGGTTCCTCAAAGATAAAATGTTTTAAACAGATAAAACTCAATAATTGCACATAACTAACCGGATGCATTAAAATTGTTTCAATAAGCTAACTCATATTCTGCTCTTTGGGTTTTTTCATGGTAAGGGAGATGCGCCCCTTGCCCTCATCCACGCTTTGTACCCATACGGTTACAATATCCCCCACCGCCAGTACTTCGGCAGGGTGCTTAATAAAGCGGTTTGTTATTTGGCTAACATGCACAAGGCCGTCCTGGTGCACGCCTATATCCACAAAGGCTCCAAAATCCACCACATTGCGCACCGTCCCCTGTAGTTCCATACCGGCCTTTAAGTCCTTCATCTCCAAAATGTCGCTGCGCAGCAGGGGCGGGGGCAGGCTGTCACGTATATCCCGCCCGGGGCGCAGCAGTTCGTCTATAATATCAACCAGGGTGGGCTTGCCAATGCCCAGCCGCTGGGCCAGGCTGTTCATCCCAAGCTCTTTGGCCTTTTCGGGCAGTGCGGCTATTTCGGGGGTGCCAATATCGGCCGGGGTGTAACCGCAAAGGCCAAGCAGCTCCTCGGCGGCCTTGTAGCTTTCGGGGTGTACGGCGGTAGCGTCCAGCGGGTTTTTACCGCCGGGCAGGCGCAAAAAGCCCGCGCACTGCTCAAAGGCCTTGGGGCCCAATTTCGGCACCTTCAAAAGTTCCCGCCGGGTTTTAAATGCGCCCTCGTCCTCACGCCGCTTTACAATGTTTTTGGCAACGGTGGCCGTAAGCCCGGCCACCCGGGTAAGCAGTGGGGCCGAGGCGGTGTTTAACTCCACACCCACGGTGTTCACGCAGGCCTCCACAACGCCGTCAAGTTCTTCGGCCAGGCGTGCGGGGGGCATATCGTGCTGGTACTGGCCCACCCCCACGGCTTTGGGGTCAATTTTTACTAGTTCCGCCAAAGGGTCTTGCAAACGGCGTGCGATAGAGACGGCGCTGCGTAGGTTTACGTCATACTGGGGAAATTCCTCGGCGGCCAGCTTGGAAGCGGAATAGACGCTGGCCCCCGCCTCGCTCACCACCATGTATTCCAGCTGTATCCCCTCGCCGCTAAGCTGGTGCAGCAGTTCGGCGGCAAACAGTTCTGTTTCACGCCCGGCGGTGCCGTTGCCAATGGCTATAATTTGCACACCGTGCTTTTTAATTAGGGCCTTTGTGGTTTTTTGGGCGGCCTCTACCTTGCCAAACTGGGGTGTTGGGTAGATGACGGCGGTATCCAGTACCCGGCCGGTAGCGTCCACCACGGCCACTTTACAGCCCATGCGGTAGCCGGGGTCCAGCCCCATGGCCACCCTGCCCCGGATGGGAGGCTGCAAAAGCAGTTGCCGCAGGTTTTGGCCAAACACTTTAATGGCCCCTTCGTCGGCCCGCTCGGTCAGTTCGCTGCGCATCTCCCGCTCTAGCGAAGGGTGAATGAGGCGGCTGTAACCGTCCTCACAGGCGGCTGCCACCTCTTTGGCGGCAAGGCTTTGGTTTTTTACAAAGGCCTTTTGCAGCAGCGCCAAAGCGCGGGTGGCCTCTACCATTATGGCCACCTTTAAAAAGCCCTCTTTTTCGCCGCGGTTAACGGCCAAAACCCGGTGCCCGGCCATTTTTTTAACAGGCTCAGAGTATTCATAATAGCCGCTGTAAACACTGTCTTCCTCTTTGGCGGCCCGGCTTTCCAGCACGGCGTTTTCGGCATAAAACGCCCGCAATTTGCCGCGCAAAGCCGCATCGTCTGAAAAGTCCTCGGCCAGCACATCCCGCGCACCGGCCAGGGCGGCCTCGGCATCGGGCACTTCTTTTTCTTCGTTTACGTATTCGGCGGCCAGGGCCAGGGGGTCGTCGCCGGTGTTTTGCTGCAAAAGGCGCAGGGCCAAGGGTTCCAGCCCACGTGCACGGGCCACGCTACCCCGCGTTTTGCGCTTGGGCTTATAAGGGCGGTAGATATCCTCCACCTCGGCCAGGGTGGCGGCGGCGTTTATGCTGGCCGCCAGTTCCTCGGTCATCTTGCCCTGCTCTTCTATCGAGGCGCTCACCTCGCCCTTACGCGCCTCAAGGTTACGCAGGTAACGCAGGCGCTCATCCAAATTGCGCAGCACCTGGTCATCCATCGAGCCGGTGGCCTCCTTGCGGTAACGGGCGATAAAGGGGATGGTGTTGCCCTCGTCGATGAGGGTGACAGCTGCCTCTACCTGTGCGGGGTTCAGTTTCAGTTCTTCCGAAAGGTGCTTTACAAAATCCATATTACTCCTCGTCCTGTTCTGTTTTGGGTGCAGGGGTGGTATTTTCTTCTGCTGACATTTGCGCCAAATCTGTATGGGTAGCAGGGGCCTTTGCCGCAGCTTCCTCTTCGGCCTTTTTGCGCCTGTTTATCACACGGCGGCTAAGGGGCCAGTACAGGGCCAGCGCGGCTAGGCACAGCAGGCTGATGCCCCCGCCCAGCCCAAAGCCCGGCGTTTTGTAGCTAAAAAGAATCTCCTGTTTTCCCGCGGGGACGGGCAGGGCCATCATCCCGCCCGATACCTGTAAAATCTCGGCCTCTTTGCCGTTGACTGTGGCGGTAAAACCGGTGTCGTACGGCACGGCAAAAAATACCAGTTCCTCACGTGGCAGGTCTATCTCCACTCCAAAGCCCGAGGCGTCGGCGTACAGGGTTTTGGCGGCGGTGGCTCGGCGGTTTGCCACATCCTGGGTGTAGGGCTCATAGCCCACGGGGTCGTAGCTGCTGCCAACCACCCGCTCAAACAGGTGGCCATACTCGGCGGCCTGTTCCTCACCCAGGCCCATGGCCCGCACCAAAAGCGGGGCGCGGTCGTCCTCATAGGCCGTTTCCAGGGTGTCCATCAAAATATAATCGTCATAGGTAAAGCCAAGCGGCAGGTAATTTTGGTTTTCGTACAGGGCAAAGGGGCCCTGGTCGCCAAGGTAGGTCCAGCCCAGCGCGCCGGGGTTTTCCCCTTCAAAGGCGGTGCGGTCCTCCAGCGGCACAAGGGTATAGCGTACGCTTAACAGGCCGCGCAGGGCATAATGCCGCGCCTCGGGCTTGCTGGAGACATCCCGCTTTACACCCAGCCTCGGGTAAAAATCCATAATCGAGGGGCTTACGGTGGAGTTAAAGGTTTGCAGGGCGCTTTTGTTTAGCCAGATGCCCAGATTATCGTATGCGCCGTAGGTGTCGATGCGGTAAAAATCCCCGTCTTCGGGCAGTTGTAGCGCAAGGCCCCCTTTATATTGCTGGGCCACATAGTCCTTGTCCCCCTCCCACTGGGGGAATTTGCCCAGTGAGATATGGGTGACGGAATAAAAGACCGAGAAACCCATAACAGCACCTAAGAACAGGGAGAAAAAACGTTTTCTATCGCGGAAGTAGTGCCATAGCAGGGCAAAAGCGCCAATGCCGAAGATGGCGGTGAGCCAGGTGAGCCAGAACTTGCTGGCATACTGGGCCAGCCCCAGCTTCCAGGTGTCGTCCACCTTGGTGGGGATGAGGCCCAAAAGGCCCCAAAGGGCCGTTACAATAAAGGTGAAGCGGATGCCCCAGGCAAGGTTTATGCTGCGGTCCTCCAGCGAAAAAAGTGTGGCGAGACAGACCATGAGCAGCGGCATGTAGTACCAGCGCGCGTAATAGCTGGCGTTAAAGGCAAAAAAGCTGGAGTTTAAAAGGGGTATCAGGGCCATGGCAAGGCTGGCCAGCAGCAAAAACTTTAGCCAGTTGCCCTTGCGCGCGTGCATGTATGCCGCCGCGCCCGAGATGGACACAATAGGTAAAAAAGCGCTCATGCTCGTCCATTTTATGGCGCCTTCGGTAAACACATTGGGCAGATAGGAGGGGTCGGGCGGGGTGATGAGGGAGGAGAGGATGGCAGGAATTTGCTGCACATGCCAGTACAGCAAAAGGTTCATGCCGTTGGCAAAATTATCGGTGCGGGGGTTTTGCATCAGGGTGAGCACCGAGGGCAGCGCAAGTGCCATGCCCAGCCCCACCCCAAGAATGGCCTCGAAGGCCAAAAGGCCAAATTTGGGCAGGGTACAGCGGTATTTGCCCCATAGGCACTGGAAAAAGAAGTATAGCAGCAAAAAGACCACATTGCCAATAAAAAAGAAGTAACTGTTCAGCAGCGCAAGGCCTACGGTCAGGGCAAAATAGCCGGTTTTGCGCTCCAGCATCAGGCCGTCCATGGCCCAAAGCATCAAAGGGAAGAAGATGACAGGCTCCAGCATGTGGTTAAAAAAGATATTGTAGATGTTAAAACCGCAAAAAGCGTACACCACCCCCATCACCATGGGCATGGTGGGGGTTTTGGCATAGCGCAGCAGATACAAACAGGCCGCCGCCGCAATGCAGCCAAACTTTAGCACAAACAGCGGCACCATCAGGTAGGGCAGCGCCGCGCTGGGCAGTGGCAGGGTAAGCCAAAGGAAGGGGGAGCCCAGATTATAGAAGGAGTAGTTGTTGATGATGGAGCCGCCGAGGTCGGTGCCCCAGTCCCAGGTTCCGCCGCCGTTTTGCAAAAATTGCTGCACGTGGTAGTAAAAGGGAATTTGCTGGGAGTTATAGTCCCCAGCATAGAGGAAAAAACCCTTATCCACAATTAAAAATGGCAAAAAGATACACAGGGCAACCGCCATGCCAAACAGAAAACTCATCAGCACGGCTTTTCGTTTTTCTTTGGTTTGTAAGGTGTACAGCATGGGCCCTCCTGCCGCATTTGTGGTATACTAAAAACAAAAACATTTTGCATTTGCAAGTTGCCAAATACGGGTAAGCATTTGTGAGTTTAAGAGGTACAGGGAGAAGCATCTATGAAACAAACTGAGGAAAATATCTACGCCTTTTGCGCTCTGCTTTCGCGGATGAAGTACATCACCCGCTGGGGGCTGATGCGCCAGAGCCGCGCCGAAACAGTGAGCGAACACACGGTGGAAACGGCCGTTTTTGCGCATGTATTGGCCCTGCTTGCCAAAGAGGAACTGGGCGAAGATACCGTGCGCCCCGAAACGGTGGCCGTGGCAGCGCTTTACCACGACGCCAGCGAGATACTGACGGGCGATTTGCCCACCCCGGTAAAATACAAAAATGAGGCGCTGAAAAAAGCGTATAAGGCGGTGGAGCGCGAGAGCGCGAACCAACTGGCGGCTCTTTTGCCCCCCGCGCTGCAAAGCACCCTGTGCCCCTGCCTTACGGGCGAGGGGCTAAACCCCTGTGAAAAACAGATTTTAAAAGCGGCAGACAGGCTTTCGGCCCTGGTGAAGTGCATTGAGGAGGAACGGGCAGGCAACCGGGAGTTTTCCTCGGCCAAAAACCAACAGATAAAGCTGCTGGAGGAGATGCAATGCCCCGCGGCCAGCCTGTTTTTGCAGCAGTTCCTGCCCGCGTTTGAAAAAGATTTGGATGAACTGGTGAGTTTTGGCTAGGGTGTGTTCGATAATTGTTCCAATACGTGCTTTTGCCTAAAATTTTAGTATATTTTGGGCGCGGAGGACGTAGGCGGGCTTTCGCCCGGCAAGGACAACAAGCACAAAAGACGCAAAATTTGGCAAAATGACGAGTTGGGTTACTTATCGAACACACCCTAAATAGGCGTTTGTACAAAAGGCAGTGCGAAGGGTTTGCCACTGCGCGTTTGCCGGCATTATGCGGAGCAGCTGTGGCGGGCAGGCGGCGGAACACGCGCGGATAGTGCCCAAATTCCGCCCAGCCTGCCTAGCCCTCCACCTGCAAACGAAAGGCCTCGTCAATCAGGGGGGCAAGGTCGGTAAAACGGCTTAGGGCGTGGGCGTGGTGGCGCAGTGCGGCGGCCCCGCGCAGCCCGTGCATATAGGCCCCGGCCACCCCGCGCGCGGCGGGCATGGCAATGGCTTCTCCCTTTTCTTCGCACATCCCCCGTATCTGCTCTTCCAGCGCGGCCATTCGCCTGGCAAGGCTGGGCGGGGGCGGGGGCGTTTCGCCGCGCAGGGCGGCGGCAACCTCGGCAAAAATAAAGGGGTTGCCCAAGGCGGCGCGGCCTATCATAAGCCCATCGCAGCCCGTTTGGGCCAAAAACTCTTGGGCGGAGGCTGCATCCCTTACGTCACCATTATACAGCACGGGGATGCCCACCCGGCTTTTGATTTCGGCCACGACCTCGGGGTGTACGCCGGGGGTGTACTGCTCTTTGCGGGTACGGGCGTGTACACACAGCATCACAGCCCCGGCCTCCTCTGCGGCTTTTGCCACCTCTTTACCCGTAAGGGTGTGTTCATCCCAGCCAATGCGTATTTTTACGCTTACCGGGCGGCTGCTGGCCTTTACGGCGGAGGCCACGAAGGCCGCTGCTTTGGCGGGGTCTTTCAGTAGGGCGCTGCCTGCCCCGCCCGCCACAATTTTTTGTGCGGGGCAGCCAAGGTTTAGGTCTAAAAAGTCAAAGCTTTCGCCCTCAATACAGCGTATGGCCTCGGCCAAAACAGAAGGCTCGCTGCCAAAAAGCTGCACGCCATAGGGCGCGCCCTTTGTGGCCCCGCGCAAAAGCCGTAGGCTTTTTTTATCCCCCATGGTAAGGGCCTTGGCGCTCACCATCTCGCTAACGGTAAACGCCGCCCCATTTTGCACGCACAGCGCGCGCATAGGCCTGTCGCTTGCCCCTGCCATGGGGGCCAGCGCGGCCCCGGTTTTTACCTCTATATTGCCAATTTGCACGGCTGCTGTTTTCCCTTTCCCGGTTTACCTTGGGCGGCAAAACCGCCTGCCCAACAACTTATTAGTATAACATAAAAGCCATTTGTGGTATAGTATGCTATAGGGAAAACCATGGGCTTAGCGGGATGCCTGCTGCTTTTTTCGTCTGTAAACATAAAAAATAGCGCACCAAAGCAAATGGTAGAGGATAAATGCGATTAACTCCAGCCAATCAGACATTCTAAGAGTGGTTGTTGGCGGCCCGTAGAGCAAACAGCCCGCCAGAAAGTAAAGCGAGACCGTGAGCAGGGGGGCAAGAAAAAGGAGCCGGGGCAAGAATTTGTAAAAAAGAAAACAGAATAAAACCGGGAGCAAGAGCAGCACCAGCGCTTGTAAAGCCTGAGACAAAACGTGGGGCGGCATGGGGGTAAAATGAAACACGATGTCGGTACGCCCGCCGTACTCGGGCATTTCATTGTAGTCTGTGACGGTATAGCCTATGCCGTAGTACAGTGTGGTTCCGCCGTTGGCAATACTTGTATGTGCGATGGCAAATAAAGGCCGATACTGCGAGTGCGCCCGTAGGTAATCAATACCCACGATGCACCCCCATGCAAAAGTGAGGATAGATAAAATGAGAATAAGGCGTTTGCCTATTTTTTTCATAAAAAGTAATATCCTCTTTTACAGCATTTTAACAAACTGTAGTAAACCGTACAAATGCGTTAAAACGATATATGAATGGTACAATGCTACAGCAAATTGGTTTTTATTGCAAACCGAGTAATTAAAGCGGAGGAGACATTTTGAAATTACTGGTACTGGACGGAAACAGCATCCTCAACCGTGCCTTTTATGGCATCAAACTGCTAACCACCAAAGACGGCCTTTATACAAACGCCATCTTTGGCTTTATGAACATTTTGCTAAAACTGGAAAATGACGAAAAACCAGATGAAATTGCCGTGGCCTTTGACCTTAAGGCCCCCACCTTCCGCCATGTGATGTACGAGGGATACAAGGCCCAGCGCAAGGGGATGCCCGAGGAATTGGCCGCCCAGCTGCCACTTTTAAAAGAGCTGCTGCAAAACCTTGGCTACCGCATGGTGGTTTGCGAGGGTTTTGAGGCCGACGATATTTTGGGCACCCTGGCGTTTGCCGCCGCAAAGCGCGGCGACGAATGCCTGCTTGCCACGGGAGACCGCGACAGCCTGCAACTGGTGCGCCCCGAGGTGACCGTGCTGCTTACCACCACAAAGGCGGGCAGGGGCGAAACCGCCAGGATGGACGAGGCCGCCGTGCGGGAAAAATATGGCGTTAGCCCTTTACAACTGATTGAGACCAAGGCCCTGATGGGGGACGCTTCGGACAATATCCCCGGCGTGCCGGGCGTGGGGGAGAAAACTGCCTTTGCGCTGATTGCCCAGTTTGGCAGTTTGGAAGGTGTTTACGGGCACCTGGATGACCCCGGCATAAAACCCGGTGTGAAGAAAAAGCTGGAGGAGGGGCGTGAAAGCGCCTTTATGAGCCACAAACTGGCGGTGATAGACTGCGCCGTGCCGGTGGAAACCGCGCCCGGCGCCTACCAAAAAAGCCCGCCCCAGGCCGCCGAGGCCGCAAAACTACTGACAAAACTGGAGATGTACAGCACACTGGAGCGGCTGCATCTGGACGCGGCCCCCCTTGCCGAGGGGGAAGAGGCGAAAGAATTGCCCGAAGTGGCCGCGCAGCCCCTGCCCGAAGTGCTGGACGGCATGGTGTTTATGGCCCCGGCCGAGGGCGGCTGGCTGGTGAGCGCGGCGGGGGAGGCAAAAGCCTATTTTGCCCCCGAGGATGCCCCGGCGCTGCTTAAACTGCTGTTTAATGAAAAAGCCTATAAGCGCGCCTTTGACACAAAGCCCCTGCACAAATTGGCCCTGGCCGCCGCCGGGGAGGGCGGGCGTGCCCAGAGCCTGCAATTTGACGCAAAATTGGCCGCCTACCTGTTAAACCCCGCCGCCAGCGAATACAGCGTAACCCGCCTGGCCGGCGAATACGGCATTGCCCCAAGTTGGGCCTGTGGCGATTACCCTGAGGCCCCCCTGCTGGAGCCCCTGTTCCGCAAACTTTCGGCCGCCTGCGAGGAAACCGGCATGAAAAAGCTGCTGACCGAAATTGAGCAGCCCTTGGCCGAAGTTCTGGCCTCGATGGAACTGTGCGGCATAGCCTTGGACGCCGAGGGGGTGCGCCGTTTTGGCGTAGAACTGGAAGCGGAGCTGGCAAGGCAGCTTGCCGCCGTGTATGAGGCCGTGGGCTATGAGTTCAATTTGAACAGCCCAAAACAGCTGGGCGAGGCCCTGTTTGGCAAGCTGGGCCTGCCCACGGGCAAAAAGACAAAAAGCGGCTATTCCACCGACGCCGAAACCTTGGAGGGCCTGCGCGCCTATAGCCCGGTTGTGGATCATATTCTAAGCTACCGGCTGTACGCAAAGCTAAACTCCACCTACGTGGAGGGGCTTTTGAAGGTGGTGTGTGAGGATGGCCGGGTGCGCAGCACCTTTAATCAAACCGAGGCCCGCACCGGGCGGCTATCTTCCAACGAGCCCAACCTACAAAACATTCCCGTACGCACCGAACTTGGCAGCCGCCTCAGGGCCTTTTTTGTGGCAGGGGAGGGGATGTGCCTTTCAGACGCCGATTATAGCCAGATTGAACTGCGCATTTTGGCGGCCATATCGGGTGATAAAGCCATGCAGGAGGCCTTTCAAAACGGCGAGGATATCCACCGGGCAACGGCGGCCAGGGTGAACGGCCTGCCGGTGGAGATGGTGACCCCGGCTTTGCGCAGCGCGGCAAAAGCTGTAAACTTTGGCATTGTGTACGGCATAGGGGCATTCAGCCTCTCCAAGGATATCGGCGTTAGCGTGCAGGAGGCGGGTGATTTTATCAAAACCTACCTGGGCAGCTTCCCCGGTGTGAAAAACTATATGGAGGACACCGTTGCCTTTGGCCGGGAACACGGCTATGTGGAAACCCTGTTTGGCCGCCGCCGCCCCATACCCGAAATCAACAACAGCAACCACAACATGCGCGCTCTGGGCGAGCGTATTGCCATGAACACCCCCATACAGGGCACGGCGGCGGACATCATAAAGATAGCCATGATAAAGGTGTGGCGTCGCCTGCGGGAGGAAGGGTTGCAAAGCCGCCTGATTTTACAGGTGCACGACGAGTTGATTGTGGAGACCTGCCTTGGGGAGGAGACCGCCGTGGCCCGCATTTTGGAGGAAGAGATGGTGGGCGCGGCCAGCCTTGCCGTGCCCATGGAGGCCGAGGTACACACCGGGGCAAATTGGCTAAAGGCCAAGGGTTAGCTTGACGGGGGGGAATTTGCGGGCAGGGGTATCCTTTACGATGCTGGAGCCTTGGATGCTGCCCGCCCTTGCCGAAGTTGCAAAAACCGCCCCCGACCCCTGGAGGCCGGAGGATTTGGAAAAACTGCCGGGGCAAAGCGCCCACCCCTGTTTTGTGGTGTTGCAAAATGGCATCCCTGTGGGTTTTGCCTGCTTTTTGGCCGTGTGCGAAACCGCCGACCTACAACTGGTGGTACTGGCCCCACCCTGCCGCGGGCAGGGCTTTGGCCAAAAACTGCTGCAACATACCTTTGCCGCGCTGTATGCGGGCGGGGTGCGGCGGGTGCTGCTGGAGCTGCGCTGTGGCAATGCCCCTGCGCTGGCCCTGTACCAAAAGCTGGGCTTTGCCATCTTGTGTAAAAAAACAGGGCTGTACAAAAACCCTGCGGAAGACGGTTACCTGATGGCGCGGGAACTGCTGAAAACCCATATCTTGGCGGAGGCTTCCTCTCTGCCGGGCTAAAAAGAACAGGCGGATGCCGATACCATGTTTGCTTTGCGCCTGTATTTCTTGTGTGTGTATTGTGTATAGGGTATGCCGTGTTCAGCGAAAGCGCTGTAGAGTTTTACAGCAAATGAACAAACTGTAGCGCATAAATGCGAGAAAAATCCGGCGCTGCATAACAGTCTCTTGCAAAAACCTGCTGCACAGCTTTTTGAGAAACTGTAATAGATAGAGGAAAATGACGAGTATATGAAGATACTGGGAATTGAGAGCAGCTGTGACGAGACGGCCGCCGCCGTGGTGGAAGATGGGCGGCAAATTTGTGCAAGCGTCATTGCCTCAAGCGCACAGGAACAAGCCCTGTACGGTGGGGTGGTGCCCGAAATTGCCAGCCGCCGCCACATAGAGGCGATAAGCGCCGCTACGGAAGAGGCGCTATGCAAAGCGGGTTTAGCTGTAGCAGGGCTGGACGCCATTGCGGTATCGTTTGCGCCGGGGCTAATTGGCGCGGTGCTGGTGGGGGTAAATTTTGCCAAAGGGCTGGCCTTTGCGGCTCAAAAGCCGCTGGTGGGGGTACACCATCTGCGGGCGCATGTGGCCTCGCTCTACCTCTGCCACCCCGGCCTACAACCCCCCTTCCTCTGCCTCATCACCTCGGGCGGGCATTGCCATTTGGTGCAGGTGGAGGATTACACCCTTTTTAGGGTGTTGGGCCGCACGGTAGACGACGCTGCGGGAGAGGCTTTTGACAAGGTGGCCCGAACCTTGGGCCTGGGCTACCCTGGTGGCCCCGCCCTGGCAAAAGCCGCCGAAGCAGGAGACCCCAGCGCCTATCCCTTGCCAACCCCCCATGCCGAAGGGCCCTATAACGTCAGCTTTTCCGGCCTGAAAACCGCGGTGCTGAACCTTGTAAACCGAGCCAAAATGCAAGGGGAGGCGCTAAATGTGCCCGGCCTTGCGGCCTCATTCCAAAATAAAGCCACAGATATCCTGGCCGATAAGCTGAAAAGCGCGGCGCGTGATACCGGGATAAAGGCTTTGGCCATTGCGGGCGGGGTGGCGGCCAATGCCCAGCTGCGGCAAAAGGTGGCCACGGCGGCCAAAGAACTGGGCGCAGGTTGCTACCTGCCCAGTTTGGCCCTTTGTGGGGATAACGCCGCCATGGTGGCTGCCCAGGGCTATTATGAATACTGTGCCGGCCACCGCGCGGGCCTTGGCTTAAACGGCTATGCCAGTTTGCCCATGGAGGAAGAACTCCCGCTTGGATAAGGGCAGGTAACCAAGGGAGCTTGCCATAAATATGATAGTATCACTTAACCCAAAGTATCATTGCACCCACAGCATTTGAACAAATGCTGTAAATAAATTTGGTATAGAAAAAAGCGGCTTTACGAAAGCGCGCCGGGTGAGGGCCACAGCCGGAAAACAGCCTCGCCCAAAATGTTGTTTTCCGGCACGTAGGTGTTTTGCCAATAGCGGCTGTCCCAACTGTTGTTTCGGTTATCCCCCATTACAAAATAGTGGCCGGGGGGCACTTGAAAGGGGCCAAAGTTGCCGGTGGCGGCAGGGTCGCTGTTTTCCACCACAAAAGGTTCTGTATCGCCGTTTAGGTAGATCTTGCCTTCTCGTATTTCCAGGCTTTCACCCGGCATGCCAATCACCCGTTTTACATATAGCTGGGTTTCGTCGTCGGGGTAACGAAAGATGATGATATCCCCCCGCTCGGGGCTTTTGAACCAGTAGGCAGGGCGGAAGCCGATGACCCGGTCCCCCGTCATGATGGTGGGCTCCATGCTGCCGGTGGGCACCCGCGCGTTTACTATGATGACCTGGGTGATAAAGATGGCCAGCGCCAAAGCGACGGCCAGCGCCACAATCCATTCCCGTATTTCGCGGCCAAAGCGGCCCTTTTGTGTTTCCTGCTGTTCTTCTTTTTCCAAATTGCCGTCTCCCTGCCCGTTGTTTACAGCCAGTATACCACCGGGGGGCTTTATCCGCAAGGGCAGGTATCTTTCCCGCGGGGGGCAGATGTGTTATAATAGATACTACGCCAAAACGGCCCCTGAAAAATGGAAATGTGAGGAATTTTTATGGAAGACAGTGGCAAGGTTATCGCCCTGCTTATTGATGCAGAAAATGTCTCGCCCAAATACATCAAGGTGATTATTGACGAACTGAGCCTATACGGCACCCCCGCCTATAAACGGATTTATGGAGACTGGACCAGCGCCGAGATGGCGGGCTGGAAAAAGGAACTGCTGAACAACAACCTTACCCCCATTCAGCAGTTTAGCTATACGCAGGGGAAGAATGCCTCCGATTCAGCCATGATTATAGACGCCATGGATATTTTGTACACCAAAAACTGCGATGGCTTTTGTATTGTCTCCTCTGATTCCGACTTTACCCGCCTGGCCTCCCGCCTGCGCGAAAGCCGGATGTTTGTCATCGGAATGGGGGAGAGCAAAACCCCCTCGGCCTTTAAAGCGGCCTGCGACGCCTTTAAATATTTGGATGTGCTGATGAAAGCCCTGGCCTTAGAGGCGGGACAAAAAGTGGCGGATAAAGGGGCAAAGGCAAAACCCCCCCAGAAGAAAACCGGCAAGGCGGCAAAGACCGCCAAAGAGAAAGCGGCGCACGCCGAAGAGGTGGCCGAGGCCCCCCA
Source organism: uncultured Oscillospiraceae bacterium (assembly GCA_964550985.1). GTDB lineage: Bacteria > Bacillota > Clostridia > Oscillospirales > Ruminococcaceae > JAAYCI01. The sequence continues at coordinate 3,362 of CAZKBM010000014.1, read as the reverse complement.
AACGCCCGAAGCACAGGAGGATGTGAGTGGTTTTGTGCCGCTGGAAGAGATTGTTAGCCGGATAAAAACCATTATTGACGGTGAGGGAGAAGAGGACGGCTGGATGTTTTTGGGCCAGGTGGGCAGCCTACTTGGCCGCCTGTACCCCGATTTTGACACCCGAAACTACGGTTTTGCAAAGCTGCATAAATTGATTGAATACACCGGTGAATTTGAGACGAAATATGAGGCTATCCCCAGCGGGGGGCGCAATTTAATGGTAAAAAACCGCGCTTAAAAATATTGGGCAAGGCTGTACAAAGAAGCCGGGGCAAAGCGGCTATATCAGTTTTGTGCGGTGTTGCCCCAGGCTAAGCCAAAAAACGGTAAAAGCCAGCCACCGGGGGGTAATTCCGGTGGCTGGCTTTTATGGCGAAATCTATTCTATACGCATACAGGGGCTTTTGGCCAAAGATTTGCCAAGGTATTCCAGAGCGCCTGCTTCGGGCATGGGTTTTGCATACAAAAAGCCCTGCACCATGTCACAGCCGCAGTCCTTTACAAAAAGCTGTTGCTCCTCATTTTCAACCCCCTCGGCCAAAATATCAATGCCAAGGCCCTTAAAAGCGGCCACAATATGCCGCACAACCAGTTCGCTGCGGGGGCTTTCCACAGCCGACCAAACCAGGCTTTTATCCAGCTTAATGGTATTGATGGGAAAGCCCAGCACGGTGGAGAGGTTTGAGTAGCCGATGCCGAAGTCATCCAGGGCAAAACGAACCCCTTTGCTGTGAATGGTGTTGATAAAGTCGATCACCGTCTCAAAGTTTTCCATCAGGGCGCTTTCGGTAATTTCAATTTTGATTTTGGAGTAGGGAATCCCGGCGGCCTCAATAATTTCAAATACCCGGCTGGAAAGGTTTGCCTGTACAAACTGAATAGAGGAAAAGTTTACGCTGATGGAGACAATGGGGGTGCCCTCATCCATCAGCTTTTTTACAAATTGGCATACTTTTTCCAGTATCTGGTAGGTAATTTCAATAATCAGGCCGGTGTCCTCGGCAATGGGGATAAACTCTGAGGGGTAAACGGGGCCAATGGGGGAATTGTTCAGGCGTAAAAGGGCTTCGGCTTTATCAAACATCAGTGTATCCAGCGATAAGATGGGCTGATAATACAGCTCAAAGCTGTTTGCCTCCAGCCGGTCTTTCAAAAGCTCGGTAATTTGGTTTTTTCGCTTTAAGGTGTTAAACATTTCCGGGGTGCAAAAACTGGCATAGGTGGGGGCGTTGCGCTTGGCCTGGCTCACCGTCATCTCCAGGCCGTCTATCAGTTCTTCCAGTGTTTGGGCGCTAAAGGGGTATTTCACCACCCCCATGGCATAACTCAGCAGCCCGCTGCAGCCTCTTACTTCAAAGGGCTCTTCCATGCGCTGGTTCAGCTTTTCAAATATCGTGGTTATCCGGCTCGCATCCATGGGGTCAACCAAAATGGCAAACTCGTCGCCACCAAAGCGGTAAACGGGGCACTTGCCGGCTATGGAGCTTAAATAGGCGGCAACCGCCTGTAAAAAAGCATTCCCATTTTCCTGGCCAAACTTGTCGTTTACCATTTTGAAGTTGCGCATCGAGATAACCACAATGGCAAAAACGGCGTCTTTTTGATGGCCAATTTTAAACTCCAGCATTTTAAGTAACTCCTGCCGGTTTGGCAGGTTTGTAAGGTGGTCGATGGAGATTTGCTTGTTTTGCAAATACAGGTAGATGATGAGCAAAGCGCAGGTGGCTGCCGAGCCTGAAAGGATATATTGTGGGAAGAATTGCTGCACAATAATAACAAGGCCTGCGATGATGGGAAAAGAGACCAAAATGCGGCGGATGGGCGCGTCAAGCCGCCGTCCTTTCCACAGTACCACAAACGGGCAGGCAAAACAGTAGAGGTAAAAAACAATATAGGTGATGAGGATGCCGGGCCCTTGTGCGTACCCGGTGGCAGGGCTTAGGGTGAAGATGAGGCCATTTAGGGGGGTAAGCAGCACCAAAAGGATGTAAGCTGCTGCAGGTAGGGAGGTCCAGACCAAAATGCGGTAAATTTTACGCGGTTTTTCAAAAACATAGGCGATGAGATAATTGAAGTAGAAAACCCCCATGAGCGGCGTTAGGATAAAATAGAGCAGGTTGACGCCCCAGGTGAGCCATAGTGGAAAGATTTTAAAGTTGTACAGCAAAATAGTTGCCAGAATGTTTGACATGATGGCGGAAAAGGTGATGATAAAACAAATTTGGAAGAACTTGTTTTGCAGCGAAGGCAAAGGGTTGCCTTTATGGGAGTACACCCAGATAATACACAGTATGATGACCGAAACACATTCGGCGGAGATATTCCAAATCATAAAAGTAATCCCTTCAAAAAATAGGTGGCGGCAAAATGGGGGCGTTGGCGTGGGCAGTCATGAACAGGGGGGCAAATATCCTGTTTTTTGATTGCCCCCCTGTGCCGAAAAACAGCGGCGGCAAGAAGTGGGCGGCCTGATACGGCAAATATATAACATAGCTATATGTTTATTGTAATAACAAGATAGAATGTGGCAAAAGAGGAAAGATGCTTCACTTATTATACTATAAATTCACTGGGTTGGCCCGAAATAATGCCTAAAAGTTGCCACTTTTTGTAAAGAGTAACATAAAAAGGCCACGCGTATTGTGCGTGGCCAATGTTTGTGTGCAGGCATTAATGCGTATTAGCTTCCCTTTTGCACCAGCTTTTGTAGCCTTTTGGCGCTTTGGCGGGCCCCGGTGGCGCCAAAGCCTTCCACGGCAATGGCCCCGGCGGCGTTTGCATAGCGCGCGCATTCGGTTAGGGGAAGGTTTTGCATAAGGCCAAAAAGGAAGCCCGCGCAAAAACTGTCTCCCGCGCCGGTGGTGTCCACGGTTTTGGCGGCATAGCCCGGAAGGCGCTGTACCCCGTTTGGGCCTGCCAGCACACAGCCCTCGGCCCCCAGTTTAATCACGGCGGCCCCAGCGCCCAGCGCCAGCAGTTTTTGGGCCATCCCTTCGGGGTTTTGCCCGCCCAGTAAAATAGCCGCCTCGCTGTAGCTGGGGGCAAAAATATCCAGCAGGGGCAAAATGGGCAGCAGGGCGTCTATGGAATTTCCGGGGTGGATATTTGTGGTATCGGCAAAGGTGATAGAACCGTTTTCCTTTGCGGTTTTCAGCACCTCCGCAGCGTTCAGGGCAGGCATGGCAAACAGGCTGTGCAGCCCCAGCACGGCGGCGCAGCGCAGGGATTCAGCATCCAAATCCTCGGCGCAAAGGCGGGCGTTTTCGCCGCTTTGGTACAAAAAAGCGGCCTCGCCACTGCGCACAAGGCCCACACAGCTACCC
>CAZKBM010000013.1:0-53099 GCA_964550985.1 uncultured Oscillospiraceae bacterium | reverse complement strand
CATAATTCATCTGGCCTTCTTCGCTTTGGCATTTCGGGCAGCGCCTGCCCTCTGCTTCTTCTGCTTTTCTCATTCCTCTATTATACCACCTTACACGCCTTTAGGGCACTCCCGGTAAGATGGGGCCATAGGGCGGGGCAGGCCCACCCTGTTTGCCGGCGCAGCCCTTAAGCGCCCCTGTGGTAAGTTAGCGGGGCCGCCTGGCCCTTTTTATGCCCACAGGGGGCTGGGGTACTGCCCGCTTTGATGCTTTTGGGCCATGGCCGCAGCAACACCAGGTTTATCCTCCTGGTAGGTGACGCCCCACCAGCGGCCGGGGCTCTCCAGCACCTGCACGTCGGCTTTCCCCGCGCGTATCAGGGTATCCACCATGGTGGGCAGCAGGTATTCGCATTTTTGGGGGTTCTTGGGCAGGTTTTCCTCCAAAAAGGCGGGGAAGCCTGCTTCCAATGCGTTTAAAAAGCCCGGGGTAAAGCCCCAAAAGTTCATGCTGACCAAGGTGCCCGCGGGCAGGTCTTGCCAGCCGCCGCCTGTGGCCGGGGCGCGCGCGCCCGTTTGGGTCTCCTCAATGCCGTCGGTCTCCACAATATGGGTGAGAAAGCCGTTTGCATCGGCCTTGCACACCCCGCGGGTAACACTGCCGTGCTGGGTAACGGTGTTTTCCACCCGGTAGCCCACCATGGCGTAGTGGTCTTTCTCGGCGCCGTGGGGGGCGGTGAGAAAGCCATGCAGGGTTTTAAAAGCCTCGGGGCCATAGTAATCGTCGGCGTTGATCACTGTGACCGGCCCATCGATAAACTCTTTGGCGCACAGCAGTGCGTGGGAGGTTCCCCAGGGCTTTACCCGCCCTTCGGGTACGGTGAAGCCGGCGGGCAGTTTATCCAGCTGCTGGAAGGCATACACCACCTCCATATTTTTTTCCATGCGCTTGCCGATGGCGGCCTTGAAATCGGCCTCAATCTCGTGCTTGATTATGAAGATGACCTTTTCATAGCCCGCGCGCTTTGCATCGTACAGCGAGTAATCGATGATGAGTTCCCCGTTTGGGCCCACAGGGTCAATTTGTTTCAGGCCGCCATAACGGCTGCCCATGCCTGCGGCCAATACCACAAGAGCCGGTTTTTCCATTGTAGAATCCTCCTGATTTTTACGATGTAGTTTTACGAACCATAAACACCAAACACTAAAAAAGTATGCCCAGCAGGGTGGGCAGCAACCAAAACAGGCCAAAACCCAGCCCAAAAACCAGCCAGAGAAAAACCGGCAGCTCCTTTTGGGGGGCCAGGGCCAAAAACGGGCCCTGGCCGGTGAGGCGGGCGGCCGGAGTGCCCGTGGCCAGCGGCAGTTTTAACAGGATGCCCGCCGCAAGGGCCGCGTTAAACACCCCCGTGGGCAGGTAGGCCAGCAGGGGCAGGGCCTCGCACAGCCGGGCAAACAGCGGGGGACGGCTGTACAAAAAGCCGGAAAATTGCCCAAACAGGCCAAAATCCAAAAGGTTGCCCTCCAACTGGCCGGGGAAAGCCGCAAACGAGACGAGGAAAAAACCCAGGCAGAGCAGCAAATCCAAAAAGAACCAAGGGGTGCGCTGCTTTTCCAATAGGGTGGTCAATACGGCAAAGGGGGCCAGCAAAATAAGCCACTGGGGGTGCCAATCCAAAAAGAAGAACAGGCTGCCAAACACCGCAAGGCCCAGCCAAAGGCCGCAGGGCATCAGGCGGGCTTTTTCGGGCCGCCAAAACCAGCACACAATACACAAAAAGCCAAAAACCAGTAAGAATAGGGGAATCTCTCGTCCGCCGCTAAGCTTTGTGGCAAACAGGCGCTGGGTCATGCCAGCGTTAAAAACGGCGGCGTCAAAGGTTAGGCCATGGTACATAAGGGTGGTGGGGGCCAGCAGCCACAGCGAGAGCAGGCCGCTTAGCAAAAGCCGCAGCGGGCGTTTTTCCCGCAGCAATAAAAGGGGTATAAATAAAAACACCGGGAAGAGCTTTGTGGCAAAGGCGGCCCCAAAAAACAGCGAGAAGGCGGGCAGCCAACCCTGGCTCCAGCACAAAAACCCCGCCAGAATTAAAAACAGGCTGATCACATCGTATTGGCCCATGGCAAAGGCCGAAAAAAAGGCCGGGGGCCAAAGGGCAAAAAACAAAGCCGCATAGGCCGCATCTTTTTCGCCAAGGCCCGCTTGCCGCCCCAACATGGGCATAAGCGCCGTGCAGCCCGCAAAAAAGGCCGCGCACACCAGTTTTGCCGCAAAGCTAATCAGCACCTCGGGCGGCAGGGCGCCAAAGGCCTGGTACAAAAGGAACAGCGGCAGTTCGGCCAGGGAGAACAGGGCGTACAAAGCCACATTGTAATGGGCGTTATTCAGGTAGCCGTAAGGGTTTTGGTGGGCGATGACATCGCCGTAAAAACTGCGTACCTCACCCCGAAAAAGGCTTTGCAAAAAAACCGTGGCGTGGGCGGCGGTCTCTCGTAAATCGTAATGAAAAAAGAGCAAAAACCCGGCGAGGCAGACAAAAAATACAATAATGGCGTGTTTTTTTGTCTCGCCAGGGAAGAGGGGTGGCGCTTTTACAAGGCGGGGGTTTTTGCCGGTTTTCATTCCCGGTAGCCCTTGGGGTTCTGGCTCTGCCAGTGCCAGCTATCGCGGCACATCTCCTCTAGGCCAAGCTGGGTTTGCCAGCCAAGCTCCGCCTTTGCGCGGGAGGCGTCGGCGTACACCTCGGCAATATCCCCTGCGCGGCGGGGGCAAATTTCGTAGGGCAGTTCCCGCCCGCAGGCCTTTGCGTAGGCCGCAATCACCTCTAAAACGCTGTAGCCTTTGCCGGTGCCCAGGTTGCACACAAACAGCCCGCCGTCCTTTTCCAGCTTTTGCAGGGCTGCCACATGCCCGCGGGCCAAATCTACCACATGGATATAATCCCGCACGCCGGTGCCGTCGGGGGTGGGGTAATCGTTGCCAAACACCCGCACGGCGGGGTACTCGCCGGTGGCCACCCGGGCGATGTAGGGCACAAGATTATTGGGGATGCCCTCGGGGTCCTCGCCAATTTTGCCCGAGGGATGCGCCCCAATGGGGTTAAAATAGCGTAGCAGAGCCACCGAGAAATCGGGCTGCGCCTTGCAGACGTCGCGCAGGATTTGCTCGATAAAAAGCTTGGTATAGCCGTAGGGGTTTGTGGCCGAGGTGGGCATATCCTCGCGCATGGGCACGGGGTTATGCTCGCCATATACGGTGGCCGAGGAGGAAAACACAAAACGTTTTACCCCATTTTTACGCATGGCCTGCAGCACCGAAAGGGTGCACTCCAGGTTGTTTTGGTAATACTCCAGGGGTTTTTCCACACTTTCACCCACGGCCTTTAAAGCCGCAAAGTGAATGACGGCCTCGATGCCGGGGTTTTGGGCAAAAAGCGCCTGGGTTTTTTGGTGGTCGCACAGGTCGATGTTCACGAAGCGCAGGCTTTTGCCGGTAATTTCCTCCACCCGCTCAAGGGCCTTTTCGCTGGAATTTGAGAGGTTATCGGCCACGATGATTTCAAAACCCGCATTCAGCAGTTCTACGCAGGTGTGGCTGCCGATATAACCGGCGCCGCCGCTGACAAGGATGGACATGATAAAACCCTTCCCTTCTGTTTGTGTGATAGGGGCTTTGCAGAAAAGCCGCCGGTGATGGGACCTTATTTGCGGTGCCCCCCACCGCGCAGCGCCTGCACGCTTTGGGCGTACTCGCTGGGGGTCATGCCGCAAATTTTTTTAAAATGGCGGGAAAAATAATGGATGGAATTGTAAGAGAGCCCCTCGGCTATCTCGGAAAAATTGCGGTGTCCCTCCCGTATCAGGCGCTTTGCTTCCTCTGCTTTCATCCGGCCAAAATATTCCATCACGCCGCAGCCGGTTCTCTCGCGGAAGAGTTTTTGCAGTTGGCTTCGGCCCATCAGGTTATCCCGGCAGATCTGCTCCAGGGTAAGGCGCTGGTTTACCTGCGTCTGGAAGTAGCTGAGTACGCTGCGCAGCATCTCCTGTTGCTCCACCTCCCGCAGGTGCCCGCGGATAACGGGGTGGGCGGTGCTTTCGTGGCTTTTGCGGTACAGGGTAATCAGCAAAATTTCCAAAATGTTTTTCAGCATCTGCTCGCTGCCTGGGGTGGCGTCTTCCCGCCGCTGCAGGCTTTTTAGGTTGGGGTCGTTTAAGGAAGAGCAAAAAGCGCTGGCGGCCTCGTCAATCATGCGGGCCATCAGGCGCTGCTCTTCATCGCCGCAGCGCAGGGTGCGGCCTTTGTACCAGGCCATTTCGGGGCTGGTGCAGCGAAAGCTGACCACCACCAAATTGGGCGCTATTTGGCCGTTTGCCTGCAGTTTGTGGTGGCAGCCGGGGGCCAAAAACAAAATATCGCCCTTTTCCAGCCGGCAGGGCACGCCGTCCACTTCCATCTCCACAAGGCCTTTATCGGTGTACTGCAGCTCCCAAAAATCGTGCGCCTCGCCCGAAAAACTGTAGTTACTGGCATACTCAAAGTAATGTACCGAAAAAAGGGCCTCTACAGAGAAAAGCGGCGCCGGAACCAGCGGTGTGTAGCCGTCCACGGTCATTGCGGTTCCCCCTCCTTTGGCCCGGGGCCACCCCTTGTTATTGTAGTAAGGGGTGGGCGGGCTTGTCAACGAAAGCTTGTATAAAGACAAAAAAACTGCCCGGATGTGCAAAAGCGCACCAGGGCAATAGGGATATTATACCTCGGTCAATTTTACGTCTACAACCAGGTTGCGGTTGGCCGCAGCGTGAGAAAAACTTTCGCGGATGCGGTCTCGCACAAAACGGCCGTCCTCCAGGGAAGAAACCGAAAGCAGCATGACATACTGGTTGCGGGAGTAGCGGGCAATGGTATCGGCCTTGCGCAGGGTGTTCATGGCCACCACCTTAAACTCGGCCATGGCCCTGGTTAAATCGTACTGGTCGCTCATCACGCCTTTTACGGGCATCAGGGTAAACAGGGCCAGTACCAGGGTTTGCTTGTTGCGGTCGGCCGCGCGTTTTAGCAGCGAGTACATGTGCTTTAAGCTGCTGTAGCTACAAAAGTACGCGCCGCGCTGGGGGCGCTGGGCTTGCTCGGTGCCGGTGAGCTCGGTTTTGATAACGATGATATCCTGCTCGGTTTTGTTGATGCGCTCGCTGGCGGCATGGCAGATGCGTTGAGCCTCTTCGGGCGGCTCGCTGCCCAGGGTGTCGCCATAATTTTGGGCCACCTTGGAATAGGTGGTAACAATTACCCGGTACATCCGCAGCGCGTCCAGCGCACGGAAGAGGTAGACAACCGTCTGTTCATCCAAGGGGTCGAAGATATTGGCGGTAGAGGCGATGTCCAGCAGCTCTTTGTGCTGGCGCTTCTGCCACAAAAACTCACATACCTGGTGTACGCAAACCAGGTATTTTTGCTTGTAGTTTAGGGCCAGCGGCACCACCCACAGGTCTTGGTCCAACTGGGGCAAAAAATCCCCTTTGTAGGCCTCTAGCGCCTTGCGGCAATGCTGCACCCGCGCCTCGGGCTCCAGCTGGGTGTTGCGGGCCTGTTCGCAAAGTTGACTAAAATTGTCCACATCCAGCTGCAACTCGACCGCGGGGTCAAAGCGGTAGCCACCGGTTGAGTAGATGATGGGGCTATCGGTTAGGCTTTCGCCGCCGCAGAGTTCTTTGCGCAGGCTGTATACGGCATTTTTTAGTACATTGGCCGGGTCGGTTAGCATATCGTCGGCCCAAAGCATGGCAATTAGCTTACGGTTACTAACAAATTTTTCCCGGTTTAGCACCAGATAACAAAACAGTTGCCAGGGTTTGGTTAGCTTGGCGGCATCCTCGATAACCAACTGGCCATTCACCCAAACGGAGAAGCCGCCCAGCATGTCCACCTTAATTTTTTCCACCAACAAAGGTATAACCTCCAAAAATACAAGATACCTCTTTTTACGCTTCAAATCCCCTGTTGACACTATTATATACCATTATCGCACCGTTCTGCAACCAAAAAACACGTATTCTTTGCTATTTTGGGCATCACCAACAAAAAAGGCAGCAAAGAATGGCTTTGCTGCCCGGTAAAACAATTCAAAATGCTTAGGCCAAACTTGCGGCCATGCTGTGCATAGCATCGGCGGAAAGTGGGGTAGAGGAAAGAATGGCATAACTCGCGTCGCCCTGGGTCCAAACCGCTTCGGTAAGCTTCTGCTCACTTTTGCCCGAAAAGCTGTAGGCGATGCCTGTTGCTCCTTCGGTTGCGGTGTAAGGTGCCTCGGCCGTGGTGCCCGAGAGATCGTCTGTGCCGGGCGCCGTGCGGAAGGTGATGCTCTCTCGCCCGGAGGTGTACTGCAATTCCAAAATACCGCCGCTTAGGCCGCTGATGGCCGTCAACTCATACCCCTGCGGCAAACTGCGGGGGCTTAGGGGGGTAAAGCCCAGGGCGGCGGCTGCGTCGCTCAGGCGGGCAAAGTTTTGCTCGGCCTGCGGCTGGGCAATGCTGGCCGCCGCAACGGTGCTGCTGGCCGTGGCCGCCCCGCCAAAAAACATGGGTACAAACAAAACGGTAGAAACCGCAACCAAAAGGCACAAAATAAAGATGAATGGGGCCGCCCTGCGTGAGGCTTTTGGGCGCTGGGCCGCCGTGGTTCGTACCTGCTGCGCTTGCGAAACCTGCTGTGATTGTGTATCCAAAGAAAAACCTGCCTTTACAGATGGGATAGAGGGGAAACTTTGCCTCGGCAAAAGCCTCCACGCCTCAAAGAAGCTGTCGCCCATCCTAGCACTGAATTATGAATAAATTATTAACATTGAATTATTTCTATTTTTTGCACAAATTATGGGGGTGGGTTTTTGTGGATGTTTGAACAAATACCAGTAAAAACAGAGAAAAATGTGAAAAAATATGGGAAGGAGGGCGGAGGCCCTGTGGTTGGGGTGGATGGATGTACAAATACAGTGACAATCAAGTTAGCTTTGCGGATTTTCTGAATATATGGATGAACCGCCCTTTGATGCTTCGCTGATGGTGTATTTCCGCAATCAACTGACAGCGGCGATACTAGGCGAAATCAACGAGTTAATCATCCAAAAAGCACAGGAGGGCGAAAAGAGAGAAACGCAAGGCACGCAAGACACAGAAGACAGCAAGGACGATGGCGGAGATGGTGTTGTTGTTGGTAAGAACAACAACGGCACATTAGTTGTGGACGCCACCTGTGCGCCAAGTGACATTCGTCGCCCCACAGATACCTCGCTGTTGAATGAGGCGCGGCGAAACGGCGAGAAACTGATTGACCTTTTGCACCAGCCGGGCAGTGGTGAAAAACCCCGTAGCTATCGCCGCCGCGCGCACAAAGAGTATATGAAGTTTCTGAGAAACCGCAAGCCGGGGAAGAATAAAATACGCCGGTGCATCAAACAACAGCTGGGATACCTGGGCCGCAACCTTGTCACCATTGAGAGGATGCTGTCAGCCGGAGCTTCACTGTCCGAACGGTGGATGAAACGGCTGGAGGCCCTTCACACAGTGCATGATATCACTTGGGCAAACTCAGCATTAATACTCGCCGGAAAGTCAGCGTTAAAACGGTCAAAATACTCTCTTGATTTGACCGCCGTCGAAATAGAGCGTGGATAGTGGTAACCCATATGTACCCGTGCTTGATTTATATAAGTTGCACGTTTGAATGGTTTGTATTCGCGTTCGAGAAGCAGCACGCGCTGACCGAGCTTACCGCAGTATAACGCCGCATAAAGCCCGTAAAACCCGCCGCCCATTATAATTTTATCATAACGCTGCGGGATTTTTCTTTGTTCCCCCTTTTTTTACAGGCTTGCTGCCGTCTGCGAGAAAGAGAGAAGCAATTGGCAGGAACATTCCAATAAATACTACCGACAATCCATAACGGTAATCATGCCACGGCATTGATAAAACTAAAGTAAGAAGATATAGCATAACCGGCAGATAAGTCAAAAGCCATACAAAACGCTTTTGCAAAATCAAAGCAAGCATGCTGACCACAATGAATGCCACCCAAACCCCATATCTCCAAACAAAAGTTGCCGGTATCTGCATATTCATTTTGATAATATATTTTGTCATTATAGTTGTTAAGAAATTTGGATTGCGATAAACGCCAATCTCTGATGCGGTTACCCCATCCCCTGTAGATGAGGGGGCATATATGTCTGTATAGTTGACACATCCTATTTCGTTTTTTGTATCAATTATTAGATACGCACGCATACGCCACATTATTGATCGAATCATTTGCACAGGGTTATGGATAAGAGTATCAACATACATAGTTATAAAGTCAGACGTCTTTAACTCACTTAACTCTCTAAAATCTTTTTTGTATATTGAAACCATAAACCAGTCGGGTTGAAATCCTTCCCGTGCTTGTGCGTCATCCAAATTAGTAATGTACTTTTTAAGATTAGCTTCAGTTTGAGGCGACAGTTGCCCGCCAGAATAATAAGTCGCTTGTATATCATGGAGGCCAGCATAATATTTAAAGATATCGTTTGCTCCTTCTTGGGTTACACCCAATAACGAATACACAGGAAATTGAATGAGCAGTACCAAAACTATAGATGAGGCAACCGTAATTATCAATTGTTTATTTTTCTTAATGGCGAAAAAAACCGCCAAAATCGGAATTATTATCAAGTAAACAAAGAAAGAGTTTGAACGAATAAAATAAGCGAGTGTTAGAGAGAGGCCTAGTTGACAGCATAATGAAATTTGTTGCTTATGGCTTGCGGTTTTGTGGAGAATTATTTCGTCAATTACTCTTACCAGCGCGTATGTAAGCCACAGCATCGTCATGCCTGTCGCAAGGTCGCACCAAACCACAATTGTATGTAGTCCGAAAGATGGAATCAAGGGTAAAGCAAACGCAAATGGCACGATAAATCTATATCGAATCCATCTCTGATGGAAATACATAAGAATTGTTGTAAGCAACGCTGAAAAGGCTATATTCTGCCAAACAGCAATCATGATAACTTCCGGTTTTACGGGCGAAAGACTACATACTATATTGATACAAAGAGCAAACAATGGCGAATGCCATGACCCGTAGCGGTCATTGAGCCATCCATCCATGTAACCCCATGAATCAGAGGAAAGAACTATTGGGTTAAAGGCAATTTGCCACAGCGCAAACATCGCAAACATGATTGTGAATAGGATGCCCCACTTTTTCCAATATCCGTCGCTTGACATGTGGGCAAAATGTCTCTTACTATCAATTACCCATTGCATCACATTCAAAATGGCTGCGAGTAGGTAGCTTGTCCATATGAACCCGATGCCGAAAGTCAGTACATTCAGCAGGCATTCGGAATATAATGAATGTGACATAAACAAGTCATATCCAAATATTGCAACCGTCAAATAAGCATTGACTAAAAAGGCCAACAATGGCTCGTACCAATGCTTAAACGATAAGTTGAGTTTCTGAATGTTCAAAGCCACACCTAAAGAAACAGCCGCCGCCAAAAACTTATGGATAAAAGACACAGGCAACAATATGAATAGATATATAGAAAGCAATCCGAAGATAAAGGTGTGTAAATTCTTATGATTATTTACGGAAACTGAAAGCATTATCACATACCACCAGACCTTATAGAATATAATGGTGATGGTCGGAAGCTTGCATGATGTGCCTTGTCTGGTGCCTTTGCGGATGGATAAACCGCGTTATTATGCGATTTGTAGAACAGCTAAAGGCGCGTGATGTTATGCAATGCCTTCTATCACCCTTATTTCCGACTATCACCATTATAATTCGACTGCCATGTGTTTTGCAACCTAAAAATGTAGTATTTGGCCACCTTGGGTGCAGCGTTTGGTCACCCAAAAATGTAGCACTTGGCCATCAACAGAAAACCTAACCGTTTCAATTTGCGGTGGCAAGGTCGGGCGCCGTCCGCATGGCCGCGATATAGTCCATCGGATTGCCGCCCTCATCGTACAAATACCAAGAGTTGCTGTAGACGCTGTTCCCGGACTTAACTCATTCAAGGACTTCCCGGCGCTCATCCGGCGTAGCATCCGCGTGAAGCAGGTATTTGCCTGCTTCACGCTGCAAGTAACCGGCAAACACAAAGAGGGCCCCGCTGCGGCAGGGCCCTCTTTGCTATAGAAAGGAGAGATGAAAAAGCGTTAAACGTTATTGGGCTGGCGCTCTTGCAGGGTGATTTGCACTTCGTTTTCCTGCCCGGCGCGGGAGATGACGAGGGTGACGGTGTCGCCGGGGTTGTGCTCGCCCAGGGCGGTGCTCAGGCCCGAAAGCGTGTCAATTTCCTTGCCCTCAAAGCGCACGATGCGGTCTCCACCTTGCAAACCGGCGGCTGCGGCAGAGCCGCCCTCCAACACGTTAGCAACGTACAGGCCGGGGGCGTCCACACCCGCGTAGGCGGCTTCTTCCGGCGTGGTAATTTCCACTGCGGATAGACCCAGAATGGGCCGCCCCGTTACGTAGCCGTGCGTCAAAATTTCATCGGCCACCTTCATGGCGGTGTTGATGGGTATGGCAAAACCCAAACCCTCGGCCCCGCTGCCGCCGCTTTTGGCGTTCACAAGGCCCACCAGCTCGCCGCTGGCGTTAAACAGGCCGCCGCCGGAGTTGCCGGGGCTGACCGGGGCGCTCATCTGCAAGAGGGTCATGGGGGTGCCCTGGATGGTGATTTCACGGTTTAGAGCCGAGATGATGCCGTCGGTGACGGTGCCGCCGAGAGTGCCCATAGGGTTGCCTATGGCAATGCAGAAATCACCTACGGCAATGCTGCCTGAATCGGCCAAAACGGCGGGGGAGAGCCCGCTGGCCTCCACTTTCAAAACGGCCACGTCGGTGGCGGAATCAGAGCCAACCAGTTTTGCGTCATACTCAGTACCGTCTTGCAGGGTTACTTTGATGCTGTTTGCACCGTCAATGACGTGATGGTTTGTGAGTATGGTGCCGTCGGCGCTGATGATAACGCCGCTGCCCGCGCCCGATGCCACCTGCTGGCCGGCAAACACATCGGTAACCAGGTTTTCGGTGGTGATGGAAACCACCGAAGGGCCGCTGGCGGCTGCGATATCCGAGATGGTTTTTTCGCCCCCGGTGGAAACACCCGCAGCCGAGGCGCTGCCCCCCGCACTGCGGTATACCACGGGGCGGTCGGCCCCAAAGGTCTCCAGCGCCACATAGCTGCCGCCAAAACCGGCCACTGCACAGGCCAGTACCAGGGCGGTACTGGCAAGCACCTTGGGCAGGGCGCTTTTCTTTTTGGCGGGCGGGGCGGGGTCGTACCTCAGGGAGTGCGGGGTTTGGTAGTGCGCCTCATAATTGGGCGTAGGGGGTGCTTGGTAGGGGGGCGGCGGGGTGTAAGGGTTCGAGCTGGGGCGGTTGTTCTCAGGGTTTTGGTCATAGTATTGCATACAAGGCTCCTCCATTTGGTGGCAGTTTGTATCTGCCTTATCGGTTGGTTGGTTGTAAAGGCGGCCATAAATACCATAGGGGCCGGGCCCTTTCTTTATAAATAGTTTACCCCCCGTGTGTGAAAGAAATGACCAAAATGTGTGATAGATTGGTGAAGAGAAGATTTCGTGTGAGGAGAGGGGCGGTTGTTTTTGTATTTTTATGCCCCCAAAGCCGGGTGGCGTGGTATACTTAAAAAAGTAAGGCAAAAAAATGGCGGCGGATGTGGCAGTGCTGGCAAGCCCCGGCACGTTACCAAAAGAGGGTGAGAGGGCTGAAAATTTTGCATGTGCTGGCCCAAAGGCCGGGGCAGACGGGCAGCGGCGTATATTTTTGTAATTTAATTGACCGTTTGCGCGCCTATGGCCACAGCCAAAGGGCCGTTTACGCCTGGCAGGGCGAGGATGACTTTGCCGTGCTGGAGGCCTGCCACTGTGGCCCGGTACGCTTTAATTGCGAAGAACTGCCCTTTCCCATAGCGGGGATGAGCGATGAGATGCCCTACGAGAGCACGGTGTATGGGCAGATGGACGAAGGGATGCTTTGCGCCTGGAAAACAGCCTTTACAAAAAGGCTGCAGGAGGAGCGCCAAAGTTTTTGCCCCGATGCGGTGATATTACACCACCTGTGGATGCTTACCTCGCTGGGGGCAGAGGTGTTTAAGGGCTGTATTACACTGGCCGTTTGCCATAATACCGACCTGCGCCAGGCGCAGTGCTGCCCCGCATTAAAAGCACAGCACGTAACCAAACTTGGCGGCCTTAGCGCCGTGGCCACCCTAAGCCGCCGCCAGCACCCACTGATACGTGAGCTTTATGGTATAGAAGAGGCGGTGATGTACCCCTTGGGCGGCGGTTTTGACGAGCGAATTTTCTACCCTTCCCCCGCCCCCCTGGCCGCCCAAAACCCCGAGGTGATTTTTGCGGGTAAAATTGCCCCTTCCAAAGGGGTGTTTGAACTGGTGCGGGCCTTTGCGCTGGCCCAAAAAGAGATGCCCTGCCTGCGGCTGAGGGTGGTGGGAAATGCCAGCGCCCAAAACGAGGCGCGTTTTGCAAAGCTGGCAGAAGGCCTTACCGGCCTTGTGCGCCAGCCCGCCCTGCCCCAGCGGCAACTGGCAGAGGTTTTTCGCGCTGGCAATGTGTTTGCCCTGCCCTCTTACTATGAGGGGATAGCCCTTTCAGCCGTTGAGGCCCTAGCCTGCGGGCTTTGGTGCGTCACCAGTGAAATTGAGGATTTACAGGCCCTGCTGGGTGAGGGGATAAACAGCAGTGGGGCGATACAATACCTGCCGCTGCCCAGGCTGTATGACACCGATAAGCCATTTTTGGAGGATGTGGACGCCTTTGTGCAGGCCCTGGCCGGGGCTTTACTGGCCCAGGCCGAAAAAGCCTTGCAGGGCAAGGCCCTGCCCCCGCAGATAGGGCCTTTGCTGGCGGGGCGCTCCTGGCGGGGGGTGGCGGGCCGCTTTAACGCGCTGTTGCAAGAACTACAGAAGAACCAGTGAGCTTGTTAAAACTTTGCCCCTGCAATGAATGGGGTTTCTATAATAAGTAAGCAGAAAGAGGAAGGAACCCAATGAAGCTAAAAATTGTGGGTAGCGGTGGCATGTATCCCCTGCCAAACCCGTTTTGTAACTGTGCCCTGTGCGAAGAGGCCCGCCAAAAACGGGGCCCTTACCAGCGCCTGGGTGCAAGTTTGTATGTGGAAGACGCCAAACTGCTGATTGATACCCCGGCGGAGATAGCCATTGCCTGCGACAGGCAGGACATACGGGAGCTGGCGTATATCTCCCTTTCACACAAGCACCCCGGCTATGCCCCCGGCCTGCGCATTGCGGAATTGTTTGGCAAAAACGCCGCGGCCAGCGGGGGAACCCCCGTACATCTTATCGCCCTGCCCGAGGTGATTGAGGATATGGAGGCCGCAAGCGACGGTATTCTTGGCTATTATGAAAAAGTGCTGCGCTGCATTACCGTAGAGAGCAGCGCCCACCTGTGCCTTAGGGGGATTGAAATAAGCCTGCTGAACAACAAAACCCCAGGTGGCAACACGACGGTATACCTGCTGGAAGAAGGGAAGAAAAAGGTAATTTATGCCGGGGTACACTGCCGCCCCTTCCAGCCGGATGAGCGATTTTATGACGCCCATTTGCTGATAATAGGCCCCGTAGCGGCGGAGGGCCCACCCCCGAAAGACAAGGAGACACAGGCGGCTTTGCAGTATGGGGGGATATTCAGCCTAGAAGAGGTGCTGGAGCTGAAAGAGCGCTACCGCATAAAGCAGGTGGTTATAACCTCCATCGATGAGCGCTTTGGAAAATCTTACGGGGAGTACCTGCGGATGGAACAAAAACTGAAAGGCGTGCGCTACGCCTATGACGGGATGAGCCTGAAGGTGTGAATATTTTGGTATAATATGCCCAAATTATCTTGTTGACACGAAGGTGGATTTATGATTAAATGCTAATAAGCAAAGTGCTTTGGAAGGTAAATGGGTTCTTTGCCATAAAAACTGAATAGATAAGTATCATTAACAGAATGCTCTCGTGTGGCCGGGGGATAACCTGCCAGGATGACTTCTTGACAAATTCCGCAGCGGTATCTCACTGCTGTTATGGGGTAGTTTCTGCTTTTATTGTCGATGTTAAATGCTTTTCCTTTAAAAGGAAAAGCATTTTTTATTTTTATTATGTGATAAAAAAGAAAGGAAGATGAAACATGAACCCGCTTGATGAGATACGAACCGCATTTAAAGATTTTGAGGAGGAAGCGCTGCAGGAAAACCTGCAAACAGCCCTGCAAGAGGGTGCCGACCCCTTGGAAATTGTGGGTGCGCTTACCGAAATGCTGGAGGAAATTGGCGAAGAATTTGCCAAGGGGAATTTGTTTTTGCCAGATATGATGATGGCGGGGGAACAGATGAAAGCCAGCATGGAACAGCTTAGGCCCGCCATTGTTTCGGCCAACAAAGACGTGCCGAAGGGGGGGAAGGTGGTACTGGGGACGGTGGCGGGAGATATCCATGATATAGGGAAAAATATGGTGAAAACCATGTTGACGGTTGCGGGCTTTGAGGTGATTGACCTTGGGGTGAATGTATCGGCGGCGCAATTTTACACCGCGGTGCAAAACGAGCAACCGGCGGTGGTGGCGCTTTCCTCCTGCATGACCACCACAATGCCAAGTATGGCGGATACCGTTGCCTTGCTGAAAAACAAGGGGCTTGCCGAAAAGGTGAAGATTGTTGTGGGCGGCGGCTCCATGAACCCCTCCCGTGCGGCGGATTTGGGCTGCATCTATGGTGGGCACGATGCCTTTGAGGCGGCGAAGGTGTTAAAAAATATCACAGCATAAATTTATTTGGTGAGTAAGAAAGGAGCAAGAAACATGGCGACAGCGCATTTTTGGGAGTATGTGAAACGCGGAGAAAGTGGAGACGCCGAGGTATGCCAAGATTTTGACATGCGGGTGTATGCAAAGGCCAAACAACTGGCCAAGAAATACAAGATACAGTATAACCCGGGGGAACTGGTGACACAAAATGACGAGCTGATTGACAACGCCTTTAAAGCCGGTGTGGAGATGCTTTTGCAAACGGGCATCTTCAACGTTGATTCAGGGCGGGTAATCCATTTTACCGAGGGGGAAATTTGGGACAGCATTGCCCGCCAGCAGCGCGCCATTTTTCTTGGCTGTGGCAAGGATGGCTTTTTACTACATAACCGGAAAATTGAAGATAGCCGCCTGCCCAGAATAGCCGGTGGATGT
Source organism: uncultured Oscillospiraceae bacterium (assembly GCA_964550985.1). GTDB lineage: Bacteria > Bacillota > Clostridia > Oscillospirales > Ruminococcaceae > JAAYCI01. The sequence continues at coordinate 37,846 of CAZKBM010000013.1, read as the reverse complement.
GGGAACCAGATTGAGGAAGAATACAGGTATAAACTGTACTATGGTTACGCAAAAAACCAGTGGATAGACTATATTGAACCCGTACCGCCCTACAAGTTTATGGGAACCCTGGTAAAAGCCGGAACCCCATTTGAAATTCAGGCGTGTTTAAGCAATATTGCCACCTACCGCAAAGCCTGCCTGGACGCCGGGCGCCCCGGTATGCCCATAAAAGGAAAAGACGGCGTTAGCGCCATAGCCGACATTGCCACAAACCGAGAGGACATTGGTTACCGGAAAACAGATCATTCCAATGTGTATTTTAAGCCCTCGCTGAAAACCACATATGAAGACCTGAACCGGGTGACGCAATATGTGCAGTATGGTACTTATGTAAGCACAGGGGGCTGTGCTTACATTGGGGGCTTTTGTGGGGATGTGGAGGGCGCGGTTATCTGCTCTATTGCCGAGAGCATAGCGGGCGCCATGCTGTACAATGCGGTGATCAACCACAACTGCGTTATGGAAAGCCTTGACCCCAGCGCGTCTACCAGAAAATCCCTCTGGGGAACCGGCCTTGCCTCGGCCGCGGTGAACAAACATACCAACATGCCGGCCATTTGGGGCGCTTACCTTACCATGGCCGGCCCCTGCACCGACATGATGATGTACGAAATAGCGGCCCAGACCATAAACACCGTGATGATGGGCTGCAACCCCTTTGGCGTTGCGCCAAACCAGGGGGTAACGCCCAACTACTGTACCCCTCTGGAATGCCAGTTTATGGGCGAAGTGGCCTATGCCACCACCCAGATAGACCGGAAAAAAGCGGGGGAACTGGTGGAAAACTTGGTGCAAAAATACGAAGCCGCCTTGGCGGCCAAAGAATACCCGAGAGGGAAAACCTTTGCCGAACTGTATGACCTAGATACGGTGGAACCGAACCAAGAATATGTTGATTTGCACCGGCGCATTTGGGAAGAGCTGGAGGGGATGGGGCTTTTGCAGTACCGAAAAAACTTGGAACAATACTGGTAAGCCAACACCGGATTTGTGGAGGAAAGGCGTATGAAAGCGAAAAAATTGTTTACAGGGTATGAGCTGAACGACAAACCGCCATTGCGACATTTGGTGCCCTTAAGTATGCAGCATGTACTGCTTTTTATTGCGGGCTCGCTTGCGGTGCCCATGATTATTGCCGGAGGCACGGGGATGACGGCCGAGCAGACAGCTTTACTGGTACAGTGCATGATTTTTGTAGCCGGCGTGGGCACCATTTTGCAAGCCATTGGGCTTGGCCCCATAGGGAACCGCTTGCCAACGGTTTTGGGCCCAACCTTTACTTTTTTGGCCCCGGCTATAGCAATATCGGCCGTGTACGGGTATGATGTGTTTATTGGCGCAAGTTTGGTGGGCAGCCTGGTTATGGCAATTGTTGGGGTGTTTTTTGTAAACCAGATAAAAAAGCTGTTTCCCCCGCTGGTGCTGGGCTGTGTGATTATGGTGATAGGCATTGCCCTTTTAAGCGTAGGGGTGGATTACATTGCCGGTGGGGCGGACGCGCCAAACTATGCCTCTTGGCAAAACTATTTGGTGGGCGCGGTTACACTGGTTTTGGTGGTTGTTTTTAACATATTTGGCAAAGGCTTTATTAAGGGCGCTTCGGTACTGCTGGCCATGATGGTTGGCACCGCGCTGGCACTGGGCCTGGGTATGGTGGACCTGTCCTCTCTCTCCTCCAAGGCCTGGGTTGCCCTTCCAAAGCCCCTAGCGTTTGGCATTTCTTTTCAGTTTGCCCCCATTGTAATATGTATCATTATGTCGCTTGTAAATTGTATCGAGTTCATTGGCGATACCTCCAATGCGGCGCTGGCGGCAACAAACCGCCTGGTGACGCCCAAGGAACTTTCGGGCGGTATTTTGTGCGACGGCCTGACGAGTGCTTTGGCGGCTATATTTAACGTCTCGCCCACCGTTACTTACAGCGCCAATATTGGCCTGCTTAAATTAACAGGCGTAAAAAGCCGTTATATTGTTGGTTTTGCGGGCGTCATTATCGCTTTGCTGGGTTTTGTGCCAAAGCTGGCGCATCTGCTGGCGCTAATTCCCATGCCGGTAATTGGCGGGGCAAGCCTTGTGGTGTTTGGCATCATTGCAACGTCCGGCCTGCAAATTTTGATGCGGGAAAAATTATCGGAACGGGATTTGCTGGTGGTGGCTGTGGCGCTGGCGGTGGGGATAGGTTTTAACTTTACGCCCGAGGCGCTCAGCAGTTATCCCTATTTTGTTTCGGCGCTGCTGAACGGCATTCCCGGAACGGCCATTACCGCCACCATTTTAAATATGGTATTGCCCAAAAATAAGCCCAAAACAGCCAGTATAGCGGAGGAAAAGCAGGCCCAGGAAAGCGAGGAATGACTTGGCGCCCGCGGCAAAGGGGAAGAGGATGGAATTTGAAAAAATACTGATTCAAAATGCAGATTGGATTCTCACCTTTGACGAAAAAAGAAGGATGTTTCGCAATGCGGATATGCTGGTAAAGGGAAATCAAATTGAAAAAATTGGTAAAAATTTGCCGCTTGAAGGGCCGGAAGGCCGGATAAAGTGTGTTGACGCAAAGGGCCGCATCGTCATTCCTGGCATGGTAAATGCCCACCACCACTGCACGCATACGGTACTGCGCAACCTGCCTTATATTTATGAAACCGAGTTGAGCAGCTGGCTAAAAGCCATTTATGCCCTGCTGGAGTTTATGGATGAGGACGCCATGTATGCCGCAACACTGGGCGCTTTTGGAGATTTATTAAAAACGGGCTGCACCACATCGGTAGACCATCAATATGTTTTTCCAGGGAACCATCCAAACATGATGCAGGCGCAACTGGAGGCGGCGAGACGCCTGGGTATCCGCTTTCATGTGATGCGGGGCAGTTTATCGCGCAGTGGCCCAAATGGTTGCGAGCATGTGCCCCAGTCGCTGGCAGAGCCGGTGGACAAAATGCTAAAGGAGTGTACCCTGCTGATTGAACGGCACCATAACCCCAAAAGCGGCGCGATGGTTCAGGTTGGGCTGGCGCCCTGCTGGCTGGTGTATGAAACAGCGGAGATGCTGAAAGAAACTTTGCGGCTGGCAACACACTATGGGGTTTGCCTGCACAGCCATTTGGCCGATAGCAGGCAGGAGTTTGCCTTTTCGGTGGAAAGGCACGGCTGTACCCCGGTGGAATATGCGGAAAAAATGGGGTATCTGCAAAAGAACAGCGTTTTTGCGCACTGTATTCAGCTAACCAGAAGCGATATTGCCCTACTTGCAAAAAATGAGGTGGGCGTGGCCTACTGCGCAAATTCAGACATGGTGCTGCGCTCGGGCGTGGCGAGGGTATCTGACTTTTTAAGGCGCAGAATGAAGGTGGGGCTGGGGGTGGATGGAGCCGCCAGCAATAATATGTCGAACATGATTGCGGAGGTGAAAAGCGCCTATGTCATTCAGCGCAGTTATGAAATTCAAAAGAGCCAAAAAAGGGAAGATACAGGCCCCCAAACAGAAGGGGAACAGGCCATAACACCCGAAAACATGCTGTATATGGCAACCGTTGGCGGGGCAAAAGCACTTGGCCGCAGTGATATTGGCTATTTGGCCCCTGGCATGATGGCGGATTTTGTAATGCTGGACTGGGGTAAGCTGCAATATGCGGGCGGAAAGTATGACCCGGTAGCGGCCATTGTTCTTTCAGGTGATGCCAGAATGGTGGATAGGGTATTTGTGAATGGGAAACAGGTGGTGGAAAAGGGGGAACTGCTAAGCCTGGATGAGACAAAAGCGGCGGCTAAAATTAACCAGCAGGCGGCTTTGCTGCTTAAAAGGCATACAGAGGCAAAGAAAGCAGATACTACTACATAAAACCAGCCCCGGCCGCCAAATGGCCGGGGCTGGTTTTATGCTGGGCGCACCCTGCTTTTTTGCCCACTTCAGCCTTTTGCAGGCCAGAATAAAAGATTGACAAAAAAGGTTTGAAAAAGTATAATCTGTACATACTGAATATATACAGATTATACTTTTGTTGGGAGAAAACCATGCGCATTGTTTTATCCTATCAATCGGGCGTGCCCATTTATGAACAGATTAAGGAGCAGATTAAGGCCCTGATATTGACCGGCCAGTTGGCCGAAGGGGAACCCCTTCCCTCCATGCGCCAGTTGGCGCGTGACCTGAAAGTGAGCGTGATAACCACCACGCGCGCCTATGGAGATTTGGAACTGGAGGGCTTTGTGCACACCCTGCCAAAAAAAGGGGTGTATGTGAAAAAGGTAAATGGTGACGCCGTGCGCGAACAATACCGAAAAGAGGCGGAAGCCGCCATGCTAACCGCAATACAGCGCGGAAAAACTGCGGGCATGTGCCTGGAGGACTTACACACTTTATTGGAGACGCTGGGGGAAAATACAGATGAAAAATGTGATTGAAATTACGGGGCTTACCAAAAGTTATAAAAATTTTTTGCTGGATCACATCAGTTTTTCGGTGCCCTGTGGGTTTGTAAACGGGTTTATTGGGCAAAATGGCGCGGGTAAAACCACCACCTTGAAGCTGATGCTGGGCATGGTTTTGAAGGATGGCGGCGATATTCGCCTGTTTGGAAAGCCCGCCGAGGAAGTTTTGGTAAAAGAGGATATTGGCGTATTGTTTGAGCAGCCCTACTACCAGGAGGACTGGACGCCGAGGGATGTGGAAAAGGCCGTGCGCCCGTTTTATACAAACTGGGATAGTGAGGCGTACCGGCGGTATTTACAGCGCTTTTCCCTGCCCGCAGGGCAGAAGTTCAAAACCATGTCTCGCGGTATGAAGATGAAGCTGGGCATGGCCGCTACCCTTTCGCACGGGGCAAAGGTATTGCTGCTGGACGAGCCCACCTCGGGGCTTGACCCCGTGGGCCGTGACGAGATGCTGGAGATACTGCGGGAGTATATGGTGCCCGAGGACAGGAGTATTTTTTTCTCCACCCATATCACCAGCGACCTGGAAAAAATAGCCGATACCATCACCTATATCCATAAGGGCAAAATTGTCTATTCGGGCAGCAAATGTATATGGGCGCTTTATGCTGGCGGGTCTGATGGGCCTTTGCGGGGCGGTTGTGGCTATACCCCTGGCGGCGCTTGTAAATAGCATTGGGCCTTCGCGCTATTCCCTGCCGCTAAGCTGGTATGTTTTTGTGTTTGCCATTAGTTACCTGCTTTTTGCCCTTTTTGTTTTGGCCACCTACCCTATATTGTTTAAGCTTGGCTACAGTAAGGGCAAGTTTTGGGGGCTGATTTTACCCGCCGTTTTTATGGGGTTGCTGTATGGTACGTTCAGTGTGCTCTCTCATATGCCGGGGAAAGAGACGCTGCTACTTGATGTTTTACAGTATGCCAGCGAGAATATGCTTTTGGTAAGCGGCGGTGTTGTGCTGCTGGCTACATTGCTTATGGGCCTTGCCATTGTGGCCTCAAAGCGTATTTATGCAAAGCGGGATTTTTAATTGAGGATTTTATAGCAAATTAACAAACTGTAGCGCACAAATACGGGAAAAAGCAGACGCTGCATAACAGCTTCTACTCTGTATAAGAGTTTCTTACAAAAACCTGCTGCACAGCTTTTTGAGAAACTCTAATAGTAAAAGCTTGCTGCGCAACCTTTTAAGAAACTGTAATGGTCTTGGTGAACCACTAGCAGGGAGCACTTGTGGGCTCGATTTTACAGGCTGTTTTTATGGGTTTGCTTGAACCTTTGGCTGCAAAGTTTGCAAACTTGCAGAATATTGGCGCAGACGCTATGGGCCGTAGTAGGTTTCGGCCATGTTGGCGTCATAGCGGTCGTATCCATAAAGCTGCATGGTGGTTCTGTCCATGCTCAATACCAGGTATTTACCGTTATCCAGTGTCACTTCCACAAGGTAGATGAGGTCTGCGCCGTGGCTTCCCTCCATCATGATGGCGCCCGAAAGAGCTTTGGCCTTTTCCCCAAGGCCAAGCTGGTTTACCAGTTCTACGGCTTTTGCACCGTGGGGCTGGTCGGCTACGGTCTGCACAAAATCCAGCATATCCTGGCGCTTTACTTCGTTTAAATACGCTTTTTCCTCTTCGGGTATGCTGGGCGCCTGCGGCATCGAGGCAACCTGACTTTCTATTTCCAGGCGCTGCTGTTCCATGGCGGCCTCGTCCCAGTTGTCAAACCAGCCCCAATCCACACTTCCTTCCCAATAATTGACTTGGGTATCCTCACCGGTGGCCAAATCAACCGCGCAGGAAAGGGAGCCTCCCTCTACTTCGGCGTCTATGCTCCAGTAAGAAGCTTTTGTGGGCTCCTCCTCAAAATAGTTGACGAAAACCCGCCCGGTAAGGGGTTTCGCAAATACGCGCTGGGCCAGTTCCTGCGCCAGGGCCACAGCGTATTGGGAACTCACCCCCTCGGTGGGGGCCGGATGCCCTTGCAAATACACCCGCACCGTTAAAGTGTCTTGGGCGGGTAGCGGAAGTTCTTCGGTTTGGGCAGTTTGGGCAAGCGATGTAACATGTACCTCGCCCGCAATGGCTTGCTGGCTGCGGGCCAAAAAGCCGTAGAGAAGCAGGCCGCCAAGTAACAGGAGTACAGCCGCCGTGCCAAGGGTGATAAATAGATTTTTACGCTGCTTTTTTTCTTTCATCGTCGGGCACTTCCTTTCTGTAATACAGCAGGCGAAGAATGCGGCAGGCTACGCAGGGCCATTCGTTCCTCTGCTGAAGTGCCTAAAGTATAGGGCGTGAATATCACAGGGTAAGCGCCAACTTGTTACAAACTGGTAAAAGTGAGGGTTGCGGTGGTGCCTTTGCCGGGGGCCGAGGCGTAGCGCAGGCTTGCGCCATGCAGCCCGGCAATTTGGTAGCATAGCGCCACCCCCAGCCCGGCGCCGCCCTCTTTTCGGCTACGGGAAGCGTCGGGGCGGTAGAAGGGTTCGCCCAACCTTTCCAGCTCTTCTTTTTGCATCCCCCTGCCGGTATCGGCAATGCTTACGCTCACTGCGTCCTGGCCCGCCTGGGCAGCCAGGGTGACGGTTTTACCGGGCTTGCTGGCCTTGATGGCGTTTTCCAGCAGATTGATTAGAAGGCTTTCCAGTAAAACCTTATCCCCCATCACCACCGCCTGTGGCAAGGGACTTTTTTGCAGCAAAACCCCGGCCGCTTTGGCGGCTGGGGTTATCGATATTAGGGCGCAATCGACCAGCTCTGCTAGTTCCAAGGGTGTTTTTGCAATTGTATTATGCTCCAAAGCGGCCAATTGCAGCATCCGTTCCGAAATCTTTTGCATGCGAAGGCTTTCCGCCTGGATGTGCTGCAGGGCGCTTACCCGCTCAGCCTCGCTTGTTTCGGCCAACAGCAGGTATTCGGCATAGCCCTGTATGGCAGTAAGCGGGGTGCGTATTTCGTGCGAGAGGTTGGCCGCCATACGAGCTTTTTGCTCGGCGGTATTTTGTATTTCGGCTATGTTTTGCTCGGCGGTATCGGCCATTGCATTCAGGCTATGGGCCAAATTGCCAATTTCATCCGTACCCTTGCGGGTGGCCCGTGCGCCAAAATCTCCCCCGGCAAAGGCATCTGCAATGCCAGCCAGCCTTTCTAGCGGCTTAGAAAGGCTGCGCAGGGTGATAAACAGGCCAATGGCCAGCACAAGAGAGATACCCATGCAGCCAAGGGTAAAGGAGCGTCGCATCTGGCCCAAGGCGTCTGTTAGAGGCTGCAAACTTCTGGCGCAGGTAAGGATGTACCCGCTATTTTCGCCGGGCAAGGGGCTTGTAACCAGGCTGTAAGGGATGCCCGAGGCCGTTTGCACCGCCCAAACCTGCCCTTGCTGTTCCTTTTGGGTGTGGGGCCAGCCGCCGAATGCAGCAGGCAAAGTGCTGAAGAGAACTTCATCCCCCCGCCGCACTTCCAACAGGATGCCATCTTGCAAATAATACTGCCCGTAAGAGCGGGCCAGAGAGGGAATGCGAAGGTGGATGCTGTTTTGTATGGCGGATAAATCTTTGCCAAGATTTTGTGCAATAAAATGTTGTTCGCTTTGGGCTTTTTCCATTTCGCGTTGCAGGCTTGCCTGCTGGTTTTGCCAGCCAAGCAAACCCATGCCGCCAAAAAGTGAGACTAAAAACAACAAAAGCGTTAGCAGATAGGTTTTTTGCCAAAAACAGAGGTGTCTCATATCAGGCCCTCGTGTTCAAACGATAGCCCAGCTTATACACCGTTTGAATGGTATCTTCCCAGCCCAATTTTTTACGCAGGCGTAAAACATGCATGTCAACGGTTCGGCTCTCCCCCTCAAAATCAAAGCCCCAAACCAATTCCAGCAATTTATCGCGAGAAAGTGCAAGGTTTCGGTTGAGAATCAGGGTTTCCAGCAGTTCAAATTCTTTGGGTGTCAGTGCAATTTCCTGCGCGTTTACAAAAACCTGCCGGGTATCCAGCTCTGCGCGCACGCCGCAGTATTCAAATACCCTTTGCTGGCGGTTTGTGCGGCGCAATACGGCCTCAACCCGTGCCAGCAGTTCTAAAACCTCAAAGGGTTTTGTAATATAGTCATCCGCGCCAAGGCCAAGGCCCTCCAGGCGGCTGTTCAGCTCGTTTTTAGCGCTTACAAAAATAACCGGTATTTCGGCGTGCATATTCTGCTTTACACCAAAGCCGGATAGACCTGGCAGCATAATATCCAGTAATACCAAGTCAAAGGTGGTATGTTGTAGTTTTTCCAGCGCTTCCTTTCCGCTGAAAGCGGCATGGGGCAGGTGCCCAACCAGGTGCAGGTTTCTACAGATAAGTTCATTGATGGGAAGTTCGTCTTCCACCACCAGAATGGTTGCCATATGGCCGCCCCCCTTTTTGACAGATGGATAGAAATAGATAGATACGTTACATTGTAGCAAAAGATGTAACGGAGTTGTCAAGAAAGGTGGTTTTTTTGCACAAGATGCGCAGGGTGGCAGAGATGGAAGGGATGATTCCAGCGGCATACGTGTGGGCCGGCGGGTTTACTTTTTTTGCTCCCACTGCTCGCGTGTTTCGCGTACCTCCTTGTTCAGGAAAAAGGAGATGACTGTGCGGATGAGCACGATGGCCGCTAACAGAATGATTTCATTGAAGGAGGGGCGGATGACTGTCTCCACAATGTCCGCCACAATCAAAATTTCCAGCCCCAACAGCACAAACCCGCCCAGTTCTATCTTGGCGTGCTTCACCCTTTGCAGCTTGTTGCTGCGTGTGTCTTTGGAGAAAATGATTTGGATGAGGTGGATGGCGCAGAGCAGCACCCCAAATACCAGCACCCCGATGGAAAATACATTGATGACCACCACAACCATTTCCAGCACAGGCATCAGTTTATCCATTTTTTCCTCCTGTTTTACAGTAAATTAACAAACTGTAGCGCATAAATACGGAAATCATCAGGCGCTGCATAACAGCTTCTACTCTGTATAAGAGTTTCTTGCAAAAATCTGCTGCACAATTTTTTGAGAAACTGTAATAGATGACCGGCCAATTTAGTGCTATAGTATATCACAAAAAAAGGCCTTACGTAAGGGAATGTGGGGCCTCGTCCCTTAAAAACCCCCGGTTTCCTTTGCTGCAGTGCCCCCAAAACCGTTCAGAGCAATCTGGGGCACTTCTCAGCGGCTTTCACACTGGATGTGTACGGCCATGTAACCGAGAAGATGAAAGAGAACAGCGCAAAGCGGATGGACGAGTTTATACAAGGTTTGAATGCTTAATTTGAAGTTCCGGCCAAACGCAATCCAATCTACAGAAACAGTGTAAAATCCTCTAAAGGGTAAAAATAAGGGTAAGATAACAAAAAATCCCACCAAACATACGATGTAAGGTGAGATTATAGGGTGCGCTGCGAGCTAACGGGCACCACATAAACCTCATAAATACGTGGTTTGCCAGCCAACAGGTAATGTTTATGCCATTCAAATTTATTCTACTCATTTGAAATAAGGCGATTGACAATGGGGCACAGCCTATTTGTGCTCCTTTATCCATGCCAGCACGGCCTCATAGGGAAGCGAACCGTCTGCTATGCCCAGCCCCAAGTCAATCAATTCCCGCTGGGTGTAGTATAGGGGTACATCATTCATGCGCGAGGTGGTTAGCATCGCTAGAATACCCACGCGCTTGTTTCCATCAACAAAGGCATGGTTTTGGGAAAGTGCAAAGGCAAAACGGGCGGCCTTTTCCTCTATGGTGGGGTAGCTTTCCACCTCATCAAAGCTGCTATGTACACTATAAACAGCGCTCTCTAAAAGTCCTCTGTCCCGCAGGCCACGGCTGCCGCCCGTGGCGGCTACCAGCTTGCCGTGTAACAGCAATATTTCGTCTACCGTCAACAGTGTCATTTTGCCAATTCCTGAAGGGCTTCCCAGTTTTCGCCAATGAGGGCATCCGCTGTTTCTGCAACCTGCTGCCTGCGCAACTGCCGGGCCGCCTGTATCTCGTCATATTCTGCAAAATTCACAACAACATAGCGCGGTTTGTTGTTTTTTAGAATCACCGCACTGCCCTGCTCGTCCACTATTTTTACAACCTTAGAGAAGTTTTGGTTGGCATCCGTCATGGGCACCAACACGTTTGTATCAATGAGCATTACTATCACCTCTTACGGTCAGTGTAGCAGAGGAATAGGATAAAATCAACCTATTTTTGAAAAAGGGTAATACAAGGGTAAAACAAGGGTAAAATAACAAAAAATCCCACCAAACATACGATGCAAGGTGAGATTGCATGGTGCGCTGCGAGGGACTCGAACCCCCGGCCTACTGGTTCGTAGCCAGTCACTCTATCCAGCTGAGCTAGCAGCGCAGATGCAGGTACTATGATAGCACGCCTTTGCCGGCTTGTCAATTACCCCGGTTGGCTTTGTTACACCCGGCTTTGTTACACCCTTCGTTGCACGCACGGGGGGAATCTGGTATACTACATTTTAGCTTTATATAGGGGCATACCCCTGGGTCCCTTTGCGTTTTGCCGGTATTCTGCTGTGGGAATGGGAGGACTATTTTGAACCAACAAACAATTTTATTGGTGGGCGTCATTGCTGTTTCGGTGGTGGGCTTTGCCATTTTTATGATATACAACCGTAAAAAAAACCCAACGGCCAAAAATAACCGCCCAAGGGCTTATGGGGTGGGGGCCGCTATTGGGCCCCTGAGGCATTTTGCGCGCAGCTATCACTTCCCTTTTTTGGCGCCGGTGCCTTTGGCGGGCGCCCAGGTGGACGCTGTAGTGGTGGGTGAATTTGGTATTATGGCCGTAAAAGCCTATGGATATAATGGCAACATTTATGGCACGGCCAATGAGAAAGAGTGGCTGCGCGTAGGCTATGAGGATACCCGGGAGACCTTTCCCAACCCGATTTTGGAGGCAAACCGGGATGTACAGGCCTTGCGCGGCGCCCTGCAAAAAAGCAAGTACCGCAGCGTGCCCATTGAGGTGGTGGTGGTGTTTACCCACCCGAAGGCAGAGTTGGCCGTGGGCCGTAACAGTGGCGTTTTAACCGTAAAAGAACTAAAAAAACTGGTGGGGAAGGAAAAATACCAGCAGAACAAAGGGGTTGACCCCGAAAAAGTGATGCAGGCCCTGCAGGAGGCAATGGAGGGCAAAACCGAAGGTTAAAAATGAGAGATACAGCCTTTGCCAGCGGGGATGGAGCAAACTTACCGGCATTTATGGCTATGGCCCGAAAAGGGCCATAGCCTAAGGTCTGCACCCCCCTGTGCCACCACCGCCTGTTTGCCAAATGGGCCAAACGGCGTTAGTTTACAGTTTGTTCACACGGTTTTCAAAATTCCTTCGCAAGTTGTGGGTATACTATGTATTGTAAGGACGGGAAGCCGCAACCCCCTTACACATGATTCCTCCTCACACCAATGAGATACCCCTTTTGAAAACCCGTGCCACCCCGCACGGGTTTTCTGCTGTTTTTCTTTATTTGCTGCTTTACCACGCGGCCCAGTAAAAGCGTACATAATTCCTTCACTTTGCGTTGCATTTAGCGGCCTAGTTTGCTATAATAGTAAAGCCTGAACAGAATGGACGGAGGGCGGCGGCATGGGCGCGGCCGATGCGGCTATGGGAATTGGCAGTGTAAAATTTTTTAAACGCATGATTGTTTTGGTGTACGTACTACTTGTTTTGCTGCCGGTGGCTGCGGCCATTGCGCTGGGCGTGCTGTACGGCAAAGAAAAACATCGTGCCGATATGTTGCAGGAGGCCACCCTGACCGAGATGGCCAAACTGCTGAACGAGGGCCGCAGCGGCGAAAATGGGGTGGATATCACCCTGAATGATTTGGGGCCTTTGGCCTCTTCACAGCCCGCCACCCCCTCGTTTGCCTACCAGGCCATGTACCCCCACCTCTATGCCGAGGCGCCCCTTCTTTCGGTGGCGGAGGAGAATGTGTGCTACCTCACCTTCGACGATGGCCCCTCCCCCGTTACGCTGGAAGTGCTGAAGGCGCTGGAAGAAAAAAATGTGAAGGCCACTTTTTTTGTAACCGGTAAAAATAGCCAGCAAAATGCCGATGCGCTGCGGGCGGCCGCCCAGGCCGGGCATACCATAGGCGTACATAGTTTCTCGCACGAATATCAAAAAATTTATTCCTCGGTGGAGGAATATCTGGCCGATTTTGATGAGATGTACCGGCTGGTGGAAGAACTGACCGGCGCGCCCCCAACGGTGTTTCGTTTTCCGGGAGGCAGCATCAATGCTTATAACCAAAAGGTGTATACCCAAATTGTGGCGGAAATGACCCGCCGTGGTTTTGTTTTTTTTGATTGGAACGCCGCTGCAAGCGACGCCGTAAAAGGCGGCATTACGCGCCAGCAGGTGGTAAACAACGTAATGCAAAGCGCCGCCGGCAGCAAACGCTTAATTGTGCTGATGCATGACCGTGCCGAAAATAGCTCCACGGCTGCGGCGCTGCCCGCCATTATCGATGGGCTGGCAAAGCGAGGCTTCCGTTTTGAAGCGTTAAGCAGTTCGGTAAAACCCATTACCTATTATTATACCGAGAATATGACCCCGGCGGTGAATACTGCGGATGAAACTGCCACAACAAACCAAGAATGAGGAGAGATATTCATGAGTGCGAAAGACAACTTTGCCCAGGCAATGAAAGAATTGCTAAACGCCGGTGATGGCGACGGCGCCACCGAGGTGGAGGAGAGCAAGGCGCCGAGTTCCTTCTCCTCTTTTAGCATGCCCGATACCCGCCCCCCCAAGGCCCCCGCCCCCGAAAAGAAGGATTCTATCTTTGCGGGCGGTGCGCTGCCGGGCGATGAGGCGGAAAATGAGACCGCGGCCGACAGCGCCCTGCTGGACGCCATGGAGGAAGCGGCCGACCAAGGTGAGATTGTTGCCGAGGTACAGGCGGGTGCTGAAATAGCTGCCGAAGAGGCTACGGCCATCGCCGCGCCGGCCTTTGCGGCTGCCCCGGCCCCGGCGGCCACCTATGCCCCGGCCCCCGCCGCCGCGCCCTATACACCACCCGCCGCCACTTCGGCGCCGTATGAGGAACCCCCTGCAGCAGCCGTTAGCGCGGGCAGTGTAACCGTAATTGCCGCGGGCACCACCATTGTGGGTGATATCAACACAGCGGGCGGGCTTACCATTAACGGGGATGTAAAAGGCGACATTAAAGTGGCAACCAAGCTGATTTTAAACGGCAAAATTATTGGCGATGTGGAAGCCGAAAATGCCGAAATTACCGGTTCAATGGTGCGTGGGAATATCAAAGTGACCGAGACGTTCGCCATGGATGGCGCCACCACGGTGGTGGGGGATATCTCGGCCAGAAACGCCAAATCCAATGGTAAAATTAAGGGCAACCTCACCGTGATGGAGCGCGGGCACTTCGAGTCCTCGGCCACCTTGGTGGGCAACCTGATTGCGGGCACGGTGATTATTGATGAGGGCGCCATGCTGAAGGGCGACATTGCCATTACCAATGCCCAAAACGAAAACATCGCGGTGGATGAACCCGAGTTTGACATCCAAATTTAATAGGATTTTCTGAGTAAAGTACATACTTTTACGCAGAATTTTAGCATAAGTTGGTATTCCAGTAGAATAGGGCCCTCGGCTGCGCATGGAAAAGCAGCAGGGGGCCTTTCCGCAAGATGAGGAAAGGGGCAAGGCGGTCGTCTTGACCCTTCTTCCTTGGCTCTGGTGGACAGAACCCCGCCCTTGCGGTACAGCCATAAAAATGAGCGGGGCACCCCGCCAAAAGGAGAGGCCAAGGATGCATATGCCAGCTAAAAGAACACGGCATAAAGGTTTGGCCCTGGGCCTTACCTGGGTGTTATTTTGCCTGGCAATGGCGGGCTGTACCGGCACTGCGCCGGGCCAAAGCAGCAGTGCGGCTTCTTCTTCTGTAAAGCCGCCTGTTTCGCAGCCGCCAGCCTCCTCTTCGGCAAAGCCGCCCGCCTCTTTGCCTGCGCAGGCCCAAAGCCGGCCCTTGCAAAAAAGCCCCCTCACCGGGACGGATTTTTCGGTTTTTCAAAATGGGCAGATGGTGCTGGACCCACAGACCGTGGCCTTTGCCCGATTTAGTTACCTGCAAAACGCCGCCATCAACCGCCTGGACCCCGCCGCCGTTAGTACCCGCCGGGGCCTGAAGCTGGGCGAGGGGCAGGCCCGCATAGAGGAACTGTACGCCGGCCTGCCGGTGAATATTGTTACAAACGGGCCGGAGGGCCCATTGCTTGGCGCCTATGAGGACTATGCCGCCTTTTTACAGGGGGAGGCGGCGGGGCAAAACCACCATGCCATTTACCACCTGTATCTGGTGGACGGAAAGCCCGAGGCCGACCCAGCAGCCATACAAAATGTTTTGGCGGCAAACGCCTATTCCCCCAAATATGGGGTGCTGCGGTACGATTTGGATTTTGACATTCAAAACGGTAAAATTTTTGATATTGTGTTGACAACATCCAATATAACGCCCTATTTTTTGGGGTATATTCAGCCGCAGGTGCTGCTGGATAACGAGCAGTGCAGCATTACGGCAACGGCCATAACCAATCAAAATGGTATGCTTTGCCTGGGGCTGGGCATTCAAAACAAAACCGGGCAGGCCGTGGTGGCCGTGGCAACGGCCACCACGGTAAACGGTAAAATGCCCAGGGAGATGGGCGTATTAAACCAGCCGCTTGGGGCGGGGGGCTATGCCGATACCCTGCTTACCATTCCCATAGAGGCTGCCCGTGCCGCCGGGGTGGATATGGTGGATTCGGTTGGGTTTACCCTGCAACTGCAAACAACCACGGGCCAGGTATTATTTGATTCAGGCGGCCTTACGGTGCCGGTTATCAACCAAGCCGCCAGTTCTACCAGCGTGGCCTGACGGCATACTCAGATGGTATTTTTAACAAATAGCGCCCGCTGCCTGTTTGGCAGGGGCGCTATTTTTATGGCTTAGCTTGCTATATGATTGAAAACGTGTTACAGCCTATAGAGTAAACTGTGGCGGCCTTTTCCATAAAAAACCCAAGATGGCTTTTTTATGGAAGGGTAGGACTACACCGGTTCCAGTTCGGTTTTGGCAAAAACGGTGGTTAGGCCAAGTGGCTGCAAATAGGGCTCACAGCGCACGCCTATGCGTTCCATCACCGTTTCGGCGCCGCTGGGCTGGTCCACACTCAGCATGATGATATACTGGCTTTTGGAATAGCGGGCCACGGTGTCGCTGCGGCGTAAGAGGCCGCCCAGCACGGCGTTTTTAATCTGGTTCATGGCCACTGAAAAGGTATTGGAGGAAAGCTGTTCCCCCTCTTTTTCGCTTTTTAAGCTGAGCAACAGAATGATTACCTTGCTGCCGCTGCGCTCGCTGCTGCGGGCCACCATTTGGTAAAGGTACTTGAACACATCGTAGGTGCAGTATAGCGGCCCGCGGATGGGCCGGTTGTCCTTGGCCACTTCACGCAGGTCATCCTTGATGATCATGATGTCCTGTTCTATGGAATCTACCCGTTCGCTGGAGGCCTCAAAAATTTCGCGTATTTCGGCGCTGAGGGTGGTGCCAAGCTCCTCTGAAAAAATGCGGGAAGTTTTGTGGTAGGTGGGGATGATGACACGGTGCATACCCAGTGCGTATAGCGCGCGGAAGGTGTACAGGTAGTACAGTTCCTCCAGTGGATCCACCTGGCTGGCGCTTGTGGCCATGGTAAGCAGTTCGCTGTAGCGGCCGCTCTCCTGCAAAATGGTGCAAAGTTCGCTAACACATTCGGCAAACTGTTTGCGGTAATACAGGGCCAGCGGCATGACCCAAACCTCATTTTCCAGCTGGGGCAACAATTCCCCTTTATAAAGTTCCACTGCATTATGCAAAATTTCCAGTTTTTTCTCGCCGCGTGCATCGGCTGCGGCCCGGCTATACTGTTCAAATAGGTCGCAGTCCACCTCAAAGCTGATGTCGGGGTTGCACAGGTAGCCGCCATTTTCAAACAGGATGGGGCTTTCACTCTGGGGGTCCAGGTTTTTAAACTCCCGGCGCAGGGCATACACGGTGTTTTTGAGTACGTTGCCGGGGTCGGTTAAATTTTCATCTGGCCAGAGGTTGGAGATAAGGCGGGTTGGCGCGCTGGGTACGCTGCGGTTCAGCACCAAAAAACAAAACACCTGCCAGGGCTTGTTCACCTTGGAGTTGCTGTCTAGCATGGACACGCCGTCTACCGTGACAGACAGGCCGCCGAGCATGGTAATTTTTATTTTCTCTATCATGGGCTGGCCCTCTTTCCAGGCGGCAATAGCGTAAGCTTAGGGGGGCGTTCACAGTTCACAAAAACAGGGTGGGGTGTTTTTGGGGCGGGGCGCGCCTTAAGCCATTCCTTGCACGCGCTTTTTCATCTCTTCCAGGTTTACACAGTACTGCAGGGCTGTATCGGCGGTAACCCGCCCGGCCTTATACAGGGCCAAAATGCTTTGGTCCATGGTTACCATGCCCATGGAAGCGCCGGCAAAAATGGCCGAATCAATTTGGTGTACCTTACTCTCCCGTATCATATTGCGTATGGCCGGGGTGAGCAGCATCACCTCAAAAACCGGTATTAAGCTGCCGTCTACCGAGGGGATAAGCTGCTGGCTTACCACCGCCCGCAGCACCATGGAAAGCTGGATGCGGATTTGGTGCTGCTGGTTTGGGGGGAAGATATCCAAAATACGGTCCACGGTGTTGGCGGCCCCTGTGGTATGCAGGGTGGAGAGCACAAGCTGCCCGGTTTCGGCCGCCGTTACGGCAATTTCAATCGTTTCCGCATCGCGCATCTCACCCACCAGAATCACGTCTGGGCTCTGGCGCAGTACGGCGCGCAGGGCGCTGGCATAGTCGAACGTGTCGCCGTTTACTTCGCGCTGGGTAACAATGCTCATCTTGTGGCGGTGGATGTACTCAATGGGGTCCTCCATGGTGATGATGTGGCTGGCCCGGGTGGAGTTGATTTTATCTACAAGGCAGGCCAGCGTGGTGCTTTTGCCGCTGCCGGCCGGGCCGGTAATGAGCACAAGGCCCTTGGTAAAATCGCCAAGGCCCATAATCACCGGGGGGATGTGCAGGGAGGAAGGGTCGGGCAGGCTGAACAGAACCACCCGAACCACGGCGGCCAGGCTGCCCCGCTGGCGGAAGGTGTTTGCCCGGAAACGCCCCACGCCCGGCACCGAAAACGAGAAGTCATCGTCACCGCTATCCAGCAGTTTTTGTATGGGGCGGCCATTCGTGTAGGCGTAAATTTCACGCACCAGGGTCTCTACGTCCTGTACGCTTAACACATCCGGTATGGCTTTCGTCACCTGGGAATCCTTACGAAAAGCCGGGGGAAAGCCGGCGATAAAGAACATATCGGAGGCGCCCTGAGAACCGGCAATTTCCAAAAGCTGTTTCAAATCCATGCCCATAGAAACTCTTCCTCACCTTATATTTAATCACAAAAAGCTAATTACCGCCATTCCAGATGGGGCCGGGGGCCGCGGGCGTCCACTCGCCCGTATAGCTGGCGCGCTGGGCCACCATCTGCCAGTTACCCGTGGCTTTTACCTCTATTACAGTCACAAGGTCGTGGCCTGCCTCTATCAGGGTGGCAATTTGGTAACGGCCCTCTTCCCCGGTTTTTTTCCAGCCCTGCTGCAGCAGAACGGCCTCGGGGTTTTGGGGGTTTTGCAAAAGGGCCTCATCCAGCCTTGCCAGCGCCTCGGCGGCTGCGCCTTCGGCCTTGGCAAGGGCGGCGGTGCCAGCAAAGCTGCGCTGCTGAATGCGGGCGTTGGAAGCCGCGGTAGAAAGGGTGAGCAGCGCCAGGGTGGCAAAACACAGCACTGTAAAAATCATTAAAAGCGAGGTGGTGCCGGTGCCAAACCCATTGCGGGCGCCCTTGGGTTTGCGCTTTTGAAAACGGGGCTGGCTCATCCCTCCATCGCCCCCTCTCCACTGTAATAGGCTTTGGTGGCAAGGCGGCAAATCTCCTGGGCCTCGCCGTCATAGGCAAAAGCCTCCATCTCCCATATGGCCCCGGCGCCGGTGGGGCGCTGGTTTACCGTAAGCTGTATGGTGAAAGCGGCGTTTTGCCCGGCCGGGTTCCACTGCTTATCATAATACAGCGCGTAGCTTCCGTTTTCAAGGAGGGTGGCCTCTTCCAGGGCGCCTGCGCCCTCGGCGCGTATCGTTTCAAACAGTGTGTAAATTTCCGCCGTGGCCTGGCTTTTGCTGCGGGTTTGGCCCGCCAGTTTGCCCGCCTGGCCAAAAAGCCCGGCCAGCACCGCGCAGGAGATGCTAAATACCAAAATATTGATGAGGAGTTCGGCCAAAAAGGCCACATTGCGGTAACGGCTGCTCATGCGGGGGCACCTCCCGCCAGGGCAAAGGCCACACGGGTGGCGGTGCCCTCTTCGCTGAGCAAGCTGGCCGTAAACAGGCCGCTTTGCCCATCTATGGCAAAGCTGCATTCGCGCAGTTTTGCTATGGTGACCCCAGCGCCGGGGCTAAAGGCGGCGCTGGCGGGCTGGTAACTCTCTTTCAGCTCACCGCCGTCCATGTAAATACGGGTAAGGTAGCTCGTCTCCCCCTGCGTAGCGCTAATGGTAAGCACCTGTACGCCATCTTCCATAAGCAGGCTAACCTGCCCCTTTTGGTTATTTTGGCTCAGCTTGGTGCGCAGGTAGCTGGCGGCCACCGTGCTGCCGTAGCCCGCGTCTACGTTGGCCTGAATGGCCTTGTAGGCCCGGCCGCCCATCAGCGCCAGCGCTAGGGAACAAAAGGCAAACAGGCAGACGAGGCCCATAGGCAGTAAGATGCCAATTACCGTACCCGAAGATTTTTTCTGCCGCATACCCTTTCCCCCCTTTCCAAACTGTTAGGCAGCGCCTGCTTTTTTCCGTATTTATGCGCTACAGTTCGTACATTTACTGCAAAAGTGATTGACGGGTATTACCAACTGCCCACCTGTACGGTGGGCATCACGTTCGAGGCAAACACCTCATAGCGTACGGCGTATTTTTTATGGTCAATTTGTACGCCATAATTTTGCTCGATATACGCTAAGCTGGGCGGGTAGAAACCCTCGGTGGCATAACACAGCACCGCTGCACGCTCCACGGCTTGCTTGGTGGCGGCTTGGCCCTCTCGCCCCGCCCCGCCAGAGAGGTTCACCGTGCTGACCATTAATGCGATTAAGATGAGCAAAAACACCGCCCAGGTGGCTACGAGGCTAATCCAGCCCGTTTTTTGCCGTTTTTGTTGCACCCTGCCACCCTCCCTTACTTTGCCCTGATTTTTGCGCGGCTTTGCCCGCCCGGTTTAGCTGATGGCGCTCATAATGCTGGTAAGGGGCAACATCACCGAGAGAAGGATGACCCCGATGGCAACGCTGAGCAGGCCGACGAGGGAGGGCTCCAACATGCCCAAAAGGCGCTCGATGCGGCTTTCGGTCTCGCGGGCGTAGATATCGGAGAGGTTGCGCATGGCCTGTTCGGTTTGCCCCGCGCGGCTGGCCGAGAGCAAAATTTTCGCCTCAAAACCCTCCAGCACATCCTGCTGCACCAGCACCTTGCCCAAATCCTCCCCAAGCTCCACTTGGTTTATCGCCTCGGGCAGTTTGCCCGCAACGCGCTTGCTGGAAACCAGGCTGCCCGCCCTGCGCAAAGCTTCGCCCGCCGGTATGCCCGAGGCCAGCAACATGGCAAGCCCCCCGGTGAGGCGGCTGGCCGACATGCTGTAATGGATATGTTTGGTAAGCGGGGCCGATTGCGCCATCGTGGCCAATTTATCCCGCCCGGCGGGTGTTAAGTAGGCGATGACAAGCACCAGCACCACGGCCAACAAAACCCCCACCACCACCATGGCGATACGCGCGGCAAGGAAAGCGCCGCCAAGGCCCCCGCCCGCGGCCATGCCCAGTGAGGCAAAGACGTTTTCAAAAACAGGAAGCACAAAAAACAGGAGGAAAAGCAAAACCACACTCATCATGGCAAGCAATAAAAGCGGCCCGCTGATGGCGCTGCGGATGCTGGCGGAGAGGGATTCCTGCTGGCGATAGTATTCGCCCAGCGCCTCGCTGGTGGTCTCCATCCGGCCCGATTCCTCCCCAAGGCGCATCATTTCGATGCAGTATTCGGGGAAATAGCCGCTTTTTTCCAGCGCCTCACTGAGGATGAACACGCCTTCCTCCATCAGCACCTGGTTTACCCGCCCGGCCGCCACCGAAAGATGGCTGCCCTCGGTGTCGCCCGCTATAATTCCGGGGCATTCGTTGGCCGGTACACCGGCGCTAAGCAGCATGTTCAAACTCTCAAAGAACGCGGCTAGCTCCTGCGGGGGCAGGTTTTTACGTTTTTGCTCCGCCATGGTTCTGTATTCCTCCCTTTTGCGGCAGGCAGGCCTGCCCGCGCAAGATGTTCCGTTATCAATAAAAGGATTTGTGTTTTTTTGTATGCCAAGGGGCGCAGGCTGTTTTGTCAATGTATCGACATCTGCACGTAGTTGTTGCCGTCGCCAATAAATTCTTGAATATCGGCGTTTTGGCTGGCGGCAAAGGTGGTGTCAACCCGGTTCCAGTCGCCGGCTTTGGCCTCTATCTTCACGGCAATCCAGCCGGTTTCGGCCGTCCAAACCATATTCCAGGCGTGGGCCACGGTTTGGCCGTCCGGCGTGGAGGCGCTGCCCATAATAAGCTGGCAGGGGATGCCGTTGGCCCGCAGCATGGCGGCCGCCAAGGCCGCATAATCGTAACAAATGCCCTTTTTGCTTTGCAGCACCTCGTCCACATTGGGGATGTAGCTGGTATCGGTTTGTACGTACTCCACCTTGGCGGTGTCGTAGCTGATGTTGTTGGTAATCCAGTAATACACCTGCTGAATGACCTCCATATCGCTTGTGGCGTGCTGGCTTAACTCATAGGAAAAACTGACGGCCTGCGAAGAAGGGGTGTAGTTTACAATCTCGTTCGGCAGCAAAAAAGGGGCCTTTTCGTCCGCCATCTGCACATTGGCCTGGGCCTCTAAAAAATAAAAATACTCGGTGCCGGTGTTTTGCACAAATATGGTGAAATTGTAGTTGCCATTGCCCATGGCCATGGGAAAATACTGCACGGTGCCATCGCCCGGAAGCTGGTAGTTGTAAACGGCGTCGCCATTTTTTATCTGGAAGCGCACCTCTACCGCCGCCTCGCACTGGGCCGAGACATAGCCCTCGTTTACAAAGCTCAGGTCGATGACGGCGCTTGCATTGCCATCGGCATTTTGTACCGTGTTGCCGCCGCCCGTTTGGGGCATGGCTACCGGCGGCGGGGTACGCGCAAAAGCGGGGTCTGCAAACTCGGGCCGCCCCTTGCCAAGGCCGCCGCCTCCGCCGCCTGCGCAGCCCGCCAAAAACAGAAACGCCAAACCGATAACGGCCAGCCCTAGCGCCGCAGCAGCACGCATTTTCATAAGCGGGCGTTTCCTCCTTTTTGGGGTTTACACAGGCTTTTTGGCAGGTGGCCGGCCGGGCAAACAAGGCCAGGGCCCGGAATAGTTTACAAAAGGGCAAAGTTTTTTGTGGCCACTTTGCCAAACTTGCTGCTATATATCATACCTTGCGCGGAGGAAAAATGCAAGAATGAACCGCCCACCCCCGAGGCAAATGGGGAATATTTTGTTTTGCAAGAGGATACGACGTAAATATTCTTGACTTGTGGTTTTTTGGCCTCTATACTGGATAAACAAAAGCGGCCGGTAAGCGGGGGAACCCGCAGAAAGGAGCGATAGAGAATGAAGAATATTAAGGAAATACGCGCAAGGGAAGTGCTGGACAGCCGGGGGAACCCCACCGTACAGGCCGATGTATGGCTAAGCGGGGGGGCTTTTGGCACAGCCATGGTGCCCAGTGGGGCCTCCACCGGCAAATTTGAAGCGCTGGAGCTGCGCGACGGGGACGAACGCTACGGCGGCAAAGGGGTGCGCAAGGCGGTAAAGCATGTAAACGAGGCCATTGCCATGCTGCTGGCCGGGCAGGATGCCGGTGATTTGGCCGCGCTGGATAAGCGGATGATAGAGGCCGATGGCACCGAAAATAAGGCGAAGTTTGGGGCCAACGCCATTTTGGCCGTAAGCCTTGCCGCCGCCAAGGCCGGCGCCGAAGCCGATAATATGCCCCTATATGAGAAACTGGCCGGAGGGGAAATGGGATGTTTGCCCGTGCCCATGATGAATATTTTAAACGGCGGGGCGCACGCGGCCAATAACGTGGATATCCAGGAATTTATGGTGATGCCCGTAGGGGCCAAAAATTTCCGCCAGGGGCTGCGCTGGTGCGCCGAGGTATACCACACACTGGCGGGGCTTTTAAAAGGCGAGGGCCTTGCCACCGCCGTGGGCGATGAGGGAGGCTTTGCGCCAAACCTGCCCAGCGATGAAGAGGCGATAGCTTACATTATAAAAGCCATTGAAAAGGCAGGCTACAAACCCGGGCAAGATTTTGTGCTGGCCATAGACGCTGCGGCCAGTGAATGGCAGCGGGAGGGCGGCGGCTACCGCCAGCCCAAAAGCGGCAAAAGCTTTACCGCCGCACAGCTTGTGGAATACTGGGCCGACCTTTGCGCCCGCTGGCCCATTGCCAGCTTGGAGGACGGCCTGGGCGAAGAGGACTGGGAGGGCTGGAAGCTGCTGACGGACACCCTTGGCAAAAAGGTACAGCTTGTGGGCGACGACCTTTTTGTAACCAATACCGCACGGCTGGAAAAAGGCATCAAGGAAGGCTGCGCCAACGCCATACTGATTAAGCTGAACCAGATTGGCACCCTTACCGAAACCCTGGCCGCCATTGAGATGGCCCAAAAAGCCGGTTACAAGGCGGTGATAAGCCACCGCTCGGGCGAGACGGAGGACACTACCATTGCCGATTTGGCCGTGGCCACCGGAGCTGGGCAGATTAAAACCGGCGCGCCCGCCCGCAGCGAGCGGGTGGCCAAGTACAATCGCCTTTTGAATATTGAAGAGCAACTGGGCCAGCACGCCGCCTGGCCGGGGAAAAAATGTTTTGAATAGCCGGCGATAGAGGGAGAAGTATCGCCTATCTGGCCGGGGGAGTAATCCCCCGGTTTTTGCCTGCCGATGCGGGATATGATACAATGATTCCATAATAAAGAGGAAAGGCCGTGCAGAATGAGCACTTTGAAAATCGTCTTGATTCATGGGCAAAACCACAAGGGTTCCACCTACCATATTGGCAGGCAACTTGCCGAAAAACTGGAAGGGGAGATTACGGAGTTCTTTCTGCCCAGAGATTTTGGGGAGTTCTGCACCGGCTGCACCGCCTGTTTTATGAAAGGGGAGGCCAACTGCCCCCACCACGAAAAGCTGCGCCCCATAGACCTTGCGATGCAAGAGGCCGATGTGCTGATTTTGGCGAGCCCCGTCTATGTGTTCCACGTTACGGGCCCTATGAAGGCCTGGCTGGACCACTACGGCTACCGCTGGATGGTGCACCGCCCCGAGGAAGGGATGTTTACAAAACAGGCGGTGTGTATTGCAACGGCTGCGGGCGGGGGGATGCGCTCTACCAACAAGGATATGGCGCACAGCCTCTTTTTTTGGGGGGTGGGCAGGGTGTACCGTTACGGCGTGGCGGTGCGGGCAACGGCCTACAGCCAGATAAGCGCAAAACGTAATGCCGCCATTGACCGCAAAACCACCGCCCTGGCCAAACAGATCAAAAACCGGGTGGGAAGGGTGAAGCCGGGGCTTAAAACCCGTGGCTTTTTTGCCTTGATGCGGCAAGCGCAGCGCAGAGGCCTAATGGAAACCGACAGCGCCTATTGGAGGGAAAAGGGCTGGACGGAAAAAGGGCGGCCCTGGAAGCGGGCTTAGGCCCGCCCTGCCCCAAATACATTGCTAAAACGCCCTGCCCAAAACAGGAAGAATGAGAAGGGAGCCACAGTATGGACTGGACCGACCTGGTAGTGGAAGTGCATAAAAAAGACAGCCAAACCGCCGAGGACATTTTGACGGGCCTTTGCGAAGGGGGGCTGTATATTGAGGATTATTCCGATTTAGAGGACACCGTGTGGGAGATGGCCCACGTGGATTTGATTGAGCCCGAACTGCTGCACAAACCCAAAGACCTTGTGCGGATACACCTCTACCTTTCGCCCGAGGAAAGCCCTGCCGAACTGAGCGAAAAAATGCGTAGCCTGATGGCGGCGGGCGGGGTGCCCAACCGCTTGCTGCTGGAAAGCGTGCGCCAGGAGGACTGGGAAAACGCCTGGAAAAAGCACTATCACGCCACCGAAATTGGCACAAAACTCATGGTGGCGCCCTCCTGGGAGGCGTGCGAGAGCGAGCGGACGATTTTGCGGCTGGACCCCGGCATGGCCTTTGGCACCGGCACGCACGAGACTACCCTGCTGTGCCTGGAGGCGCTGGAAGAGGCCGTGCAGGGGGGCGAGAGCGTTTTGGATATCGGCACGGGCAGCGGCATTTTGGCCGTGGGGGCCCTGCTGCTTGGGGCCTCGGTGGCGTTTGGCATTGATATTGACCCCATGTGTGTAAAAACCGCCCGGGAAAACGCCCAGCGCAACGGGGTTTCCAAGCATTTTAAGTGTAAATGTGGAGACTTGGCCGAGAGCGTGGGGGGCCGCTACAACATCATTACGGCCAACATTATTGCCGACGCCATTTTGCGCCTGGCCCCCGCCCTGCCACCGCTGCTGGCCCCCGGCGGGCTGTTTATAGCCAGCGGCGTGCTTACCCAGCGGGGGGAGGAAGTGCGCGCCGCCTTGGAACAGGTGGGCTTACAGCATACGGAGATACGCCAAAAAGGGGATTGGGTGGCAATTTTGGGCCGCCTGCCAAAAGAGGAGGGCTAGGCACATGGCCCACCGGTATTTTACCGCCGACATAGAGGGAGAGGCCGCCCGCCTCACCGGCCAGGACGCCGCCCACTTAGCGCGGGTGCTGCGCGTAAAGCCGGGCGAAATGCTGTGCCTGTGCGACGGGCAGGGCAGCGATTACACCGCACAGGTGCTGAGCGCCAGCGCCGACTGTGTGGACTGCCGCATTTTGGAAAAGACCCAAAGCCAAAGCGAAGCCGCCCTGAAGGCGGGGGTGTTTGTGGCCTTTGGCAAGGGGGATAAGATGGACTGGGCCGTGCAAAAAGCCGTGGAACTGGGCGCGGCGGCCATCTACCCCTTTTTGAGTGAGCGCTGCGTGGCCCGGCCCAAAACCGATAAAAGCGAGCGCTTGCAGCGCATAGCAAATGAGGCCGCAGGCCAAAGCGGGCGGGGGATATTGCCCCCCGTGGCCCCGCTGATGGAGTTTGACGAGGTTCTAAAAGCCGCAGGTGAAGGCTATGGCAGAGTTTTACTGTTTCACCCCGAGGGGGGCGCAGACCTTGCCGAAGGGGTGAGGGGGGCGGAAAGCCTGGCCCTGATTACCGGGCCGGAGGGGGGCTTTGCCCCCGAAGAGGTGCAGAAGGCAAGAGTGGCGGGTGTACACATTACAAGCCTTGGGCCGCGAATTTTACGCTGTGAAACCGCCCCTATTGCGGCGCTTGCGGCGGCCATGGCCCTGGCGGGGGAATTTTAGGGTAGAAATTTTAGGGTAGAATAAGAACCTTCCATAGAAAACCATCGTTGCTTTCTATGGAAGGTTCTTATCAGGTTTCTAAGTCTGCCCGTTCTGATTCTCCTCCGCTGCCCTGCGGGCGGCCTCCCGGTTCTGTATTCCCCTCTCCAGTTTCCGGCTCAGCCAGAAAGAAAGTACAAAATTGGCGAAAAGAGATACAGAAAGGCCAATCAGGCAAGCAAGGTCATTATCCAGCCCGCCGCGAATCCATAGCATTGAGGCCACCATCATGCCCAACAGTAGCTGCAATACCGGAAAACCCACGAACACAAGGCAGGCTTGCAGCAGGGGTGTAAGCCTGTTCTGTGTATTATATAAAACGATGATAAGTATCACGGCAGAAATAAAAAGGGGCACCATGTTTGCAAGCACGTCTTCCAGAAAGTCCTCTATCAATTTGCCGTTAAACCACCAGTTCCACAAAAGCAGCACACAGAATAAGGCCAGAAAGCCCAGGTGAAACAAAAGAAAACGGGGATGCTTTTTCAGCCATATGAGCGGCGCGTCTTTTTCAGTCATTTTTTGGCTCCTCCACCAGGGCCAGCTTGCCTTTTCGGCCCAGTTTTTTAATCCGGGCCTCCTCGGCCATGGCCTCTTGCTTTGTGGCAAAGGGGCGGCTGTAAACCAAAACCACCGGGCGGCGGCCCCTGGTGTACTTGGCGCCTTTGCCCGCGCTGTGGGCGGCCAGCCGCTTTTCCAGGTCGTTCGTCCAGCCGGTGTACAGGCTGCCATCGGCACATTGCAACAGGTATACCCAGTTGCTCATTGGCCCAAGGCTGCCTTGCGGTCGGCCGTGCTTTGTAGCTGGCGCTTTTGCTCGGCCTCGCGGGCCAGCGCCGCCAGTTTGCGGGCGCCTTCCTCGCTGGCCACGGCGGCCATAAAGCCGGAGGCATGGCAGAAGCTGATATCCGCCACACCGGTAATCTTTTGCAGTTCTTCGGCACTTTTGCCCCGCCATGCCCCTGGTAGGGGTATTTTGTTGCCCAATTTGCCCGCAAGGTCTTTGGGCACGCACTGCAAACTCATTCCCCCGCGCGGCGAGGGGTACACCACAAACTCGGCCTCGGTTTCCACCAAGGTGGGCTTCCAGGGTACGTAAGTGGGCAACACCACCAGTTTATCCTTCATCTGTTTCAGGGCCTTTTCGGCCACGGCCTTGCCCCGGTGGGCGGCGGCAAAGCCTTCGATGCGTTTTTCCAGCAATTTACCGGCCACCGCTACGGCCTCCTCAAAGGCGGCGTTTTCATCCTCGTTTGAATCCCACGAGGGGTTGAAGGCCCCAATCAGGGTGGCAACCACATTGCCGGTGCCGTTGTTGTCGTCTATATCCAGCGGCTGAATAAACTTGTCGTCAAACTTTTTGGCCTCCTCCTCGGGCAGCAAAAAATGGCCGTACTTTTGCCAAAGCAGGCCAAAAGCTGCGTAGGGAGAGCCATTCGGCCTGCGTTTGCGCTCCTTGGCGTGGTGGTCAAACTCGCCGTCGCCAATGTCGAACACAATGCCGTCAAAATTTTTGGGTACCGTAAGGCCGCGGTATACGCGGATATCGGGGCGCAGCAACTTTAAAAGCGCGGTGGAAAACACATCGTCGGCGTGAAAACGCCCCGCGTGGGTAAAGCCAAGTTCGGGCAGGTGGGCCGGGTTTCCCGCAAGGGCCATGGGGGTTCCTCCGTGGGTAAAAAAGTATTTGATTCTCTTACAGCATTATCACAGATAACTTACGCACCGCACCGGCAAAAACAGTTTTATGCTTCGCCTACAAATTTTGCAATGCCAAAAGCATTCCTACAATTTTGTGCCTAGCCTAAACCTGTTTTTGCTCGGCGCTTGCTGTGTAAAACATTTGTTTAAATGCTATAGGTATCATATCGCACAGGGGGCCCCTGCGTCAAACCGAAATTGGAGGAATAAGCATATTTGGTGGCCTTGCCCCTTGTATACCACAAGATGTAGTGGTACAATGGATGAGAAATGAATTTGTGACAAAAGGAGAATGGGGTAGCATGGCATTTGAAATTAGCGAAAACGCGCTGAAGGTGTTGGAAAAGCGCTATTTGGAGACGGACGACGAGGGCAAGCTGCAGGAGAGCCCCGAGGGGATGTTGCGGCGGGTGGCCCATACCGTGGCCGCAGCCGACGGGAACTACCCGGGGGGCAAGCCCGAAAAGACCGAGAAGATTTTTTACGAGATGATGGAGAGCCTGCGATTTTTGCCTAACTCCCCCACGCTGATGAACGCCGGACGGCGGCTGGGCCAGCTTTCAGCCTGTTTTGTGCTGCCGGTGGAAGACAGCATGGAGGGGATTTTTGAATCGGTAAAAAACGCGGCGCTCATCCACAAAAGCGGCGGAGGAACAGGTTTTTCCTTTTCGCGGCTGCGCGCCTCAGGCGCGCCGGTAGATTCTACCGGCGGCGTGGCCAGCGGGCCGGTTAGCTTTATGCGGGTGTTCAACATGGCCACCGAGGCTGTAAAGCAGGGCGGTACCCGCCGCGGGGCCAACATGGGCATTTTGCGCATTGACCACCCCGATATTTTGGAGTTTATCGACTGCAAAAAAAACAACGCGGACATCACAAACTTCAATATCTCGGTGGGGCTTACCGAGGCCTTTATGCAGGCGGCCGAGGCCGGGGAGGACTACCCCCTGGTTGACCCCCACAAAAACAAAGAGGTGGGCCGTTTAAACGCCCGGATGGTGTTTGACAAAATTGTGGACGCGGCCTGGACGAACGGCGAGCCGGGGATTCTGTTTTTGGACAGGTTAAACCGGGACAATGTTGTGCCCGGCCAAGGGGAGATAGAATCCACAAACCCCTGTGGCGAGCAGCCCCTGCTGCCCTACGAAAGCTGCAACCTGGGCAGCATCAACCTGACTAAAATGCTGCAAGAGGGCAAAGATGGCCCCGAGGTGGACTGGGCCCTGCTGGGCAGGACGGTGGGCGCAGCCGTACACTTTTTAGACAACGTGATTGACGTGAACCGCTACCCGCTGAAAAAGATAGAGGAGACCACCCTGGCCACCCGCAAAATTGGCCTTGGGGTGATGGGCTGGGCCGATATGCTGCTGATGCTGGGTCTGCCCTATGGCAGTGAGGAGGCTTTGGCCCTGGCCGAAAAGCTGATGGGCTTTGTGGCCGCTGAAGGGAAGGCGGCCTCGCAAAAGCTGGCCGAGGTACGGGGGGCTTTTCCGCTGTTTGGGCAGTCCACCCTGAAAGAGGGCCCGCCCCAGCGCAACGCCACCGTCACCACCATCGCCCCAACGGGCACCCTCTCGCTGATTGCGGGCTGTTCCTCGGGGGTGGAGCCGGTTTTTGCCTTCGTCTACATCCGCAATATTATGGATAACACCGAAATGCTGGAGGTAAACCCCATCTTGCAGGCGAAGCTGGCCGAGGCGGGCCTTGCCGATGAGACCTTGATGCGCAAGATTGCCGAGGCGGGCAGCATAGCCCACCTGGAGGAGCTGCCCCCGGAATTGCGGGCAGTATTCCAGAGCAGCCACGACGTGCCCCCCGCCTACCATGTGCGGATGCAGGCGGCTTTTCAGCGCCATACGGACAATGCGGTTTCCAAAACGGTGAATTTTGCGCACGACGCCACCCGGCAAGAGGTGGCCGCCGCCTACAAGCTGGCCTTTAGCGAGGGCTGTAAGGGGCTTACACTGTACCGCGACGGCAGCCGGGACAGCCAGGTTTTGAACATTGGCAAGGTGAACCACGGCGGGCAGGCCCCGGTGCGCTGCGCCGAATGTGAGCTGCCCTATGGGCAGGTAAAACCCCGCCCCCGCCCCGCCATTACCCAGGGCATTACCGAGCGGATGAAGATTGGCTGCGGCAACCTGTATGTTACGGTAAACTACGATGAAAACGGCATTTGCGAGGTGTTTACCAGCACGGGCAAAGCCGGGGGCTGCCCCAGCCAAAGCGAGGCTACGGCCCGCCTTGCCAGCGTGGCGCTGCGCAGCGGTATGAGCGTGGAGGAAATTTACAACCAGCTAAAGGGCATCCGCTGCCCTTCCACCATACGGCAAAGCGGCATGAGCTGCACCAGCTGCCCCGATGCGATTGCCAAGGTGGTGAAAAAGGTGGCAAAGCAGATTGAAGCGGGCAAGGCCGGCGTGCAGCTTGACATAAAACCCGAGCCGCGCACCCGCCGCGGGCAAAGCGCCGCGCCCAGCCCCCAGGTGGGGGAGGAAGCTTTGCATGGCGCGCCGCAAGACGCCGGGCAGATGACCGCCTGCCCCGAGTGTGGCAAAACCCTGGCCCATGAGGGCGGCTGCGTTATCTGCCGCAGCTGTGGGTTTTCCCGCTGCGGCTAGACCGCCACCTGAAGAAAACGCCCTGCTTGGGGCGTTTTATCAGTAGGCATAGTCATATGGTTATCCATATGGGCCGGGACACCGCTTAAAGTGACTTATGGTCAATTGCCCGCCCCTCCGCCGGAGGGTGGGCTGACAAAATACACAAAGATTGGGTGGCAAATTTTCTGAACTTTTCTTGAGAAATAGCTTGCAAATTACGGCCAGTATAGGGGACGGAGCGGCCCGATTGTTGAAAACTCTGTTGAAAGTGTTAAAAAGTGCCTTTTTCAGCGGCTTTACTTTTTGGGCAGGGGCTTTTACTTTGCAAGTACCCTAAACTTTTTGTTGAACTCCAGGGGCGGCTCTGGTATACTGTGAAAAGGCCCTAAATGAATGAAGCTATGTCGAAAATAGGATTATCGCGCGTACCATCGCCCATTCATGGCGGCGGTAAAAGGAGGGCGAAGGTATGAGATGGCTGTACAAACTGGAAAATAAATATGGTAGGCGCTACATCCACGGGCTGATGACCATTGTGGTGATTGGCATGGCGGCCGTGTATTTTATGGATATGGCGGCCGCATCCTCGGGTTTTAGCATGAGCGGTATGCTTAGACTGAACCGCGACGCCATTTTAAGCGGGCAGGTGTGGCGAATACTCACCTTTGTGTTTGTGCCCGAAGGCGGCAGCGCCTTTTGGTTTTTGATCTCGCTGTATTTTTATTATATGATAGGCAAAAACCTGGAGAATGTGTGGGGCGGGTTTAAGCTAAACGTCTACTACCTGCTGGGTATTTTGGGGGCCATCGCCTCCTGCTTTATTGTTGGCTTTGGCACCAATACCTATCTGAATCTCTCGCTGTTTTTGGCCTTTGCCTCGGTTGCGCCCGATACCATTTTTCAGCTCTTTTTCATCCTGCCGGTGAAGGCCAAATGGCTGGCGCTGGCCTATGGCGGCTTTTTGGCGTTGCAGCTTGTGTTCCAATTTATTGCAAGCCCCACCTTGGGCCTCATCTCTCTTGTATCCCTGGGCTTTAGCCTGCTCAACTATTTCCTCTTTTTTGGGGCAACGCTCATCCGCTATGTGAAGGAGCAAATTCGCATCAGCCGCAACCGCCGCAATTGGCGGGGGCGCTAATAGCTTATGTAAAATGTAAGAGATACCGCTGTGAATTGAGGGACCGGCATGGAGGACTATACACCGTTTTTTAACCGGGCCGCGCGGCTGGCAAAGCTGCGCACCCGTTTTTTTGTACCCGGCCATAAGGGCAACCCGTCGGCCCTGCCCGCCCCCTTTGCCACCCTGCTGCCCTATGATTTAACCGAGATTGAGGGCGCGGACGACCTCTCCCAGCCTACGGGGGTGCTGGCCCAAAGCCAGGCCAACATGGCCCGCGCCTATGGCAGCGGGGCCACTTTGTATGCCGCGGGGGGCACCACCAGCTGTATTTTGGCCATGCTACACCTGTTTTTGCGCCCCGGCCAACCGGTGCTGATGGCCCGTGGCTGCCATGTGGCCGCCCTGCGCGCATTGGTGCTTACCGGGGCCGTGCCGGTGTGGCTGCCCCTGGATGAGGGACGGCTGCGACCCCCGGCCCTTGCCGCCGCGCTGCAAAAACATACCGGTGCGCCGGTGTACCTTACCAGCCCCGATTATTATGGCCGTATGGCCCCTCTGGCGGCTCTGGCCACCCTGTGCGAAGAGGCGGGCTCGGCCCTGCTGGTGGATAACGCCCACGGGGCCCACCTGCGCTTTTTGGAAGGCGGACGCCACCCCTTGCAGCAGGGGGCTGCCGCCACGGCGGATTCGGCCCACAAAACCCTGCCCTGCCTTACGGGTGCGGCGCTTTTGCACCTGCAAGACCCCGCGCTTGCCGCTATGGCGCGCGAGTGTTTAAACCTGTATAGTTCTACCAGCCCCAGTTACCTGGTGCTGGAGAGTTTGGACCTTTGCGCGGGGCTTTTGTTGCGCGCACCGCCAAATTTTACAGGCGCCGCCCAACAACTGGCAGGGGTGGCAAAGGCCGCCGCCCATTTGGTATTACCGGGGGACGACCCCCTAAAGCTGTGCCTCTGCCCCGCTTTGGCGGGCTATGGGGGAAAAGCGCTGTTGGCCGCCCTGCGCGCAGCGGGCATTTTGCCCGAATATTTTGACGGAGAGAGAATTGTTTTGATGGCCGGGCCCTACAACAGTGAGGAGGATTTTGCCCTTTTGGCCGAGGTACTGGAGAAGTTCCCCCCAAAAGAGGCGCGCCCCTTTGCCGAGGCCCCCCTGCCCCTGCCAAAAGCCGACTGCACCCCGCGCGAAGCTTTTTTTGCGCCGCGGGAAAGCCTGCCCCTAAGCCAGGCGCTGGGCCGGGTGGCCGCCGGGCTAAACACGCCCTGCCCCCCCGGCGTACCCCTGTTGGCCCCGGGCGAGGTGATTGGAAAGGCCGAGGCCGAAGGGCTGCGCGCCGGTGGTATTTTTACTGTGGATGTGGTAAAATAATAGGCAAATACATTTTGCCACCGCCCTGCTTTGCCGGGCTTTTGGAGGAAAACCATGAAACTGATTACGGCCATTGTAAACAAAGAGGATTCCCGTGCGGTGAATAACGCGCTGGTGCAGGCAGGTTTTTCGGTTACGAAACTCTCCACCACAGGGGGCTTTTTGCTGGCCAGTAACGTCACCCTTTTAATTGGCACACAGGATGAAAAGGTGGACGAGTGCATAGGCCTGATAGAGGCCCATAGCCGCCAGCGTAAGGAGATGGTGCCCGGAGACCCCGGTTATGGGGGTTTTGGGGTTGTGGGCGCGCAGCCACTGGAGGTGACGGTGGGCGGCGCCACGGTGTTTGTTACACCGGTGGAGCGGTTTGAAAAACTGTGAGTGCGGCGGCCCTGGACGCCTACCTGGGCAACGAGGCCCAAAAGGCCGCCCTTACAAAGGCGCTGCAAAATAAAACCCTGCCCCACGCGGTGCTGATAAGCGCGCCGGACGGCTGCGGCCGAAACTTTTTTGCACGTTGCCTTGCGGCCGATGCACTTTATCCGGCCGGCGGCGAAGGGGCGGCGGCCGTGCTTAGGGGCCAAAGCGCCGAAGTACTGTTGGTAGAGGGGGAGGGCCCTTCGGGCCTGATTAAGATTGACAGGGTGCGCCAGGTGCGCAGCGATATGTACCGTACGGGGCTTTCGGCCGCAGGCCGCGCCGTGCTGATACGTGACGCCGAGCGGATGATGGCCCCCGCGGCCAACGCCCTTTTAAAAGTGCTGGAAGAACCCCCCGGCGAGGTGCTGTTTATTGTGACGGCGCGGGATGCGGTGGCCCTGCCCGCGACCATTCGTAGCCGCTGCGCCATATACCCGCTGGCCCCTTTGCAGGAGGCGCAGTGCCAAAGCGCCCTGCAAAAACAGGGCGCGGGTGCGGAAGAAGCGGCCTTTTTGGCCGGGGTGTACGCGGGCAGGCTGGGCCTTGGGCTAAGGGTGTTGGCGGGTGAAGAGCGCGGGGCGGTGCTGCAAGACGCCGCCCGCGCCGCCACCGCCGCCGCGGCGCGAGACCGCTATGGGCTGCTAAGCCTGTTTAGCCGCTACGAGGGGCGGGGCGACGAGGAACGAGAGCGCCGCTTTGCCCTGCTGGACGATATGGCCAGCTTGCTGGCCGCCGCTTTGCGCGGCAGCCCGGCTGTGGCCCAAATGGGCCTTGGCCCAGAGGCCGCCACGGCGTATTTACCCCCTATACAAAAGGCGCGTGCGGCACTTATGGGCAATGCTGCGGCCAAACTTACCCTAACGGCCCTGGCCGTACAGTTTACAAAGGAAGTGCTATGAAACGAATTATCCATATCCGTTTTAAAGAGAACGGAAAGAGTTATTTTTTTGACCCCGCCGGGCTGGACGTCTGCGAGGGGGATTTTGTGATGGTGGAGACCAGCCGCGGCAGCGAGTGCGGCGAGGTGGTAAAGGCCCCCCATGAAGTGCCGGACGCCATGGTGCCAAAGGCCCTAAAGCCTGTGGTGCGCCTGGCCGACGATGCCGACGTGCGCCGTATGCGCCAAAACCGCGAGGACGAGGCCAAAGCCTTTGCCGTATGCGAGGAGGCCATTGCTAGGCGGGGCCTGGAGATGAAGCTGATTGATGTGGAGTACACCTATGCACGCAACAAGGTGTTATTTTACTTCACAGCCGATGGCCGGGTGGATTTCCGGGACCTCGTTAAGGATTTGGCGGCGGTGTTCCGCACCCGCATTGAGCTTAGGCAAATTGGGGTGCGCGATGAGAGCAAGATGATTGGGGGCCTTGGCATCTGCGGGCAGCCCTTTTGCTGCAGCCGCTTTTTAACCAATTTCCAGCCGGTGTCCATCAAAATGGCCAAGGAGCAGGGCCTCTCTTTAAACCCCACCAAAATATCGGGCAGCTGCGGGCGGCTGATGTGCTGCCTTGCCTATGAGCAGCCCGCCTACGAGTATTTGGGGAAAATTACCCCCGGCCTTGGCAGCGTGGTGGATACCCCCGAGGGGGAGGGCGCCGTTTGCGAGGTGAACCTGATTACCGGTATGCTGCGCATAAAACTAAGCCGCGCGGGTGAGATGGCCTTTAAGTACTTCCACCGCGACGAAGTGAGCTACCTGCGCGGGGGCAAGCGCCGCCCTGCAAAGCCAGATGAGGAGCCCAGCGAGCCCTTTTTGCCCGAGGAGGACGCCGCCGCATTTGCCGAAGGATAAAGCCTTGCATTATGGTAAAATTGTGGTAGAATGAAAACGTGGAAAGGCGCCCTTGGCGCCCGGCCTGCCCATTACCCTATTATTGACGAAGGATGAAAGGAAGTTACGAGTTATGGCTTACAAAATCAGTCCCGATTGCATCTCCTGTGGCACCTGCGAAGGCGAGTGCCCGGTTAGCGCTATCAGCGAAGGCGATGGCCAGTTCGTCATCGACGCAGGCACCTGCACCGATTGCGGCAGTTGTGCGGCCGTTTGCCCTGTAGAGGCCATTTCGCAGGCATAGTACGCTACAAGGGAATTTTGTGCCCGGTGTTTTGCTGGGTACTGCGGCGGACACGGTTGTAGGGTGTCCGCCTAAATTTTTTGTGTGATGGGAAACATGGGGAATAAAAGAGAGACGCTGCCGGGCGGCACGGTGGTGCTGACCGGGCCCGAACACCGCTTTGGAACCGATGCGCTGCTTTTGGCGGGTTTTGCAGCGCCAAAGCCCGCCTGGGCGGCGGCCGATTTATGCGCGGGCTGTGGCATTGTACTTTGGGCCCTGTGGGATGCGGGCCTGCGTGGCCCGGCTCTGGCCGTGGAGATTGACCCTGCGGGCGTGGGGCTGATAGAAGAGGCCATAGGGCAAAACGGGGCAAAGAATGTTGAGGTGCACTGCGGCGACCTGCGTACCCTGCGCCCGCCCCGCCTGTTTGATTTGGTTACGGCAAACCCCCCCTATTTTAGCGAGGGCCCTTTGCCGCCCCAAAAGGGCCGTGCCCTGGCCCGGCACGAGGTGGCCTGCACCCTGGAAGAGGTGTGCGCGGCAGCGGCGGGGCTTTTAAAAGACGGCGGTCGCTTTTGCCTGTGTTACCCCCCGCAGCGCCTGGCGGAACTGTTTGCAGCGCTGGGCCAAAACAGGCTGGAGCCAAAGCGGCTGTGTTTTGTGCGCAAAAGCGCCGAAGCAGCCCCCTGGCTTGTGCTGGTGGACGCGCGCAAAAATGGGGGCAAAGGGCTTAGCGTTTTGCCCGAACGGATTTTGCCACTGGGAGAGCCCATACGGTATTGATTCTATTGTGCTCTACTTAGCCTGAAATACATTATTAATAGGTTTGTAGTTTAAACAGAAAATTGTATAACACATTCCATAATAAGGGGGTGCGCCTTTGCCGGGAACCATCTATATTGTGGGCACCCCCATTGGCAATTTGGGGGACTTAAGCCCCCGCGCCGCCAGTATACTGCAAGAGGCAGACTTTGTGGCCGCCGAGGACACCCGTGTTACGCTAAAGCTACTAAACCACCTGGGGCTTAAAAAGCCCCTGTTGAGTTACCGCGAACAGAACGAACGGGAACAGGCAGAGCGGATTATTGCGCGGGTACAAAAGGGAGAAAACTGCGCTTTGTGCAGCGACGCGGGCCTGCCCGCCATCAGCGACCCCGGCGAGCGGCTGGTGAAAGAGGCCAAAGCTGCCCAGCTGCCCGTGGTGCCCATACCCGGCCCCAATGCAGCCCTTACGGCGCTGTGCGCCTCGGGCCAGGATACCGGCCGCTTTGTGTTTGAGGGTTTTTTGCCCCAAAACCGAAACGCCCGCGCCGCGCGCTTGGCGGCCCTGATTGGCGAGGAACGCACCCTGCTGTTTTACGAGGCCCCCCACAAACTGCTGCGCACCCTGCAGGATTTATGCGAGGCGTTTGGGGAAGAACGCAGCCTTACGGTGTGCCGGGAACTGACAAAAATACACGAAGAAGTGCGTAAAACCACCCTGCTGGAGGCGCTGCGGTATTATGAAACCGAAAAACCCCGCGGCGAATTTGTGCTGGTACTGGCAGGGGCCCCCCCGCCCGAAGAGGCCGCCCCCAGCTTAAGCCTGGAGGAGGCCGCCCAAAAAGCTTTGGATCTTGGCCTGCCCGCCAGCGAGGCCGCGAAACGGATAGCCGCGGAGACCGGCCACCCCAAAAGCGCTGTTTACAAGGCCATGCATAGCCTTAAAGCGAACGGGGCCCCACCGGCATAACCGTACCGCAATACATGCAAAAGGGGATGTTGCCCCATGAAACTTTTGGTTTTTTCAGATACCCACGGTTCACCTCGGCGGATGCTGGAGGTGGCCATGCGGGAGCGTGACGCGGACGCCTGCATCCATTTGGGCGACGGCCTGAATGACGCAGACGCCCTGGCTACGCTGTTTAACCCCACGGCGCTTTACCGGGTGCAGGGCAACTGCGATTATGACCGCAGTGAGGAGGAGGACCAGCTGGTTTTGTTTGAAAACCACCTGTTTTTGTTGAGCCACGGCCACAGGCACGGCGTAAAATATGGCCCGGATAAACTTTGGGAAATAGCAAGGCAAAATGGGGCCGAAGCCGCCCTGTTTGGGCACACCCATCAATCTTTTTACGAATTGCGTGGCGGCATCCACCTGTTTAATCCGGGCTCTCTCTCTATGGCGCGGGGCCCCGCCGGGCCCACCTATGGCCGCATTTTTATAAACCCTGGGGAGATGCCAAAATTTGAAATTGTGCGCTATATGCAGGAGTATTGAACGATGATAGAGGTAAAAGCAGGCCCCACGCCAAATTGGCGTGGGGCCTGCCCGCTTTGCGGCTATAGGGGATAGAAATTTGGTGTTATTTGCCCAGTTTTTCGTTCAGCATGGCCTGTACGCTCAGGGGCAGGCCAAACAGGTTGATGAAGCCCTCGGCGTCGGCATGGTTAAAGAAGTTGCCGGTGGCAAA
>CAZKBM010000012.1:32944-56799 GCA_964550985.1 uncultured Oscillospiraceae bacterium | reverse complement strand
ACGCCTGGTATTATTTGAACAATAATGGCCAGATGCAGCAGGGCTGGGCAAACGATGGAACGGGTTGGTTTTACATGGAGCCCGGCAGCGGCCGGATGAAAACGGGCTGGCTGCCTTTGCAAAGCAATTGGTATTACCTGGAGCCCAATGGCCGGATGCACGAGGGCTGGTACCAGGATGCCGCCAAAGCTTGGTTCTACCTAATTCCCGGCAGCGGCATCATGGTTACAGGCTGGTATACCATCGATAATACCGAATACTATTTTGAACCCTCAACCGGCGCCATGAGCCAAAGCAAGCCCATTGCCCCCGGCAGGCGCCCGGTCACCGTTTACAACATTGCAAACGGGCAGACCGTAACCGCTACCTTTGATGAAATTATCGCCATGATTGTGGCGGCGGAAGTGGGCGGCGCAAACAACGCCGAAACATACAAAGCGCAGGCTGTGGCAGCTTACTCCTGGCTTTTGTATAACCGCCAGCATTACCCAAACCAAACCCCGCGTGTACACCTTGGCAGCCCTAACGGCACTATCAACGCGGCGGTAAGCGCAGTATCGGGCCTATACCTCTCGTACAACGGCTCGGTGGCATTGGCTATGTATGGCGCTTCCACGGGCGGTGTAACCAACAGCGCCGCTGCCTACTTCGGCAACGTGATGCCCTACCTCAGCTCTGTGGCAGACCCTTATGGTATCACACGTCCCAGCCAGGTATCCAGCTGGAACGCCACCCAGATGTCTGATGCGATTTACAAAATGACGGGCAGGCGGCCCACGGGCGACCCTGCCACCTGGGTAACCGTTTATGGTGTGGGTGGCTACATCACAGGGGCCACCGTTTCGGGGCAGTACGTCACCGCCTCTAAATTCTACGATAACCTCTGGGGCATGTACTCGCCCTATGTGACGCAGTTCACCTATAGCAGTGCAAACCGCACCTGGACAGCCCACACAAAGGGGAATGGGCACGGCCTTGGCATGAGCCAGACGGGCGCCATCTATTACGGGCGGCACGGCTGGTCTTACCAACAAATTTTGGCCCACTATTACCCCGGTACCTCCATTGTGAGAATGCAGTAGGGCAAAAAACTTCGGCATGGATTATGGGGTTTTGAAAAACACTCTGTAATAGCAAGATGCCCCCGGCATTTGCCGGGGGCATCTTGCTTGCTTTTTTACGGCAAATTAACAAACTGTAGCGCATAAATACTGGAAATCAGGCGCTGCATAACAGTTTCTACTCTGTATTAGAGTTTCTTACCGTATACCGTTTATCTGGCGTATCAGTTCCCCGCCAATTTGTTCCAGCGGCATCTGCTTTGCCACGGCCCCTTTGTTAAAGGCCACCATAGGCATACCATACACCACGCTGGTTTTTTGGTCCTGCCCTATGGTAAAAGCACCGGCTTTTCGCATTTGCAACAGGCCGTCGGCGCCGTCACCACCCATACCGGTTAAAATAACCCCCAGGCTGCGCCTGCCAGCCGCCACCGCCACCGATTCAAACAAAACTTCCACCGAGGGGCAGTGCCCGTTCACCTTGCCTTCACGCCTTGAGGAGACAAAAAAGCCCTGGCTATCTTTTAACAGGCGCATCTGGTGCTCGCCCGCCGCCAGTATAATCTGCCCGGTGGAAAGGCGCATTCCGTCACTGGCCTCGGCCACCTTCATCTTGCACTCTTTATCCAGCCTGGCCGCGTACATGGAGGTAAAACCCGCGGGCATATGCTGGGTGATTACCGTGCCGGGGAAGTTTGCGGGCAGGTTGCGCACCACAGCCAAAATGGCATCCGTACCACCGGTGGAAGCGCCGATGGCCACCACAAAATCGGCCGGGGCTTTTAAGAGGGGGGCGGCCATGGCCGGCTGCGCTTCGGTGCGCACCGCCATCTTTGCCCCCATGTTGGAGTTTGCCGCCACATTGATGGTGCCAATCACCCGTTTTAAAAACTCCACCCTGGGTTCATCCGCCTGCGGTTTTGGTATAAAGTCCACCGCGCCATTGTTTAAAGCCGTAAGGGTAACGCCCGGTGTGCTGGAAACCACTACCACCGGCACCTGGTATAGGGGCAACAGGCGCCGCAAAAACTCAATGCCAGACATTTTTGGCATTTGTACATCACATATTATCACATCCGGCCGCAATTTGGGCGCGGCTTCCAGGGCATCTAGGCCATTGGTGCATTTGCTTATTACCGACATATTCGCTTCTTTTGCAATGGCTGATTCCAAAATGCTGATAAAAACGGGAGAATCATCGACCAGCATTACCTTAATCTGTTTTGCAGTGATTTGGGGCACCCCCTACTCGTTATTTACTTTTGCCAGAGTACCCCTCTACCCCTCTTTTTTAAACGAGGAGGGGCGCACCATTTTATACCCGGTGTCCATACGGCCAATGTTTTCAGAATGACTGATAAAAAAATATCCTCCCGGTGCAGTCCACTGGTAGAATTTATCAATCAAGGCATCTTTTTTTTGTTTTTCAAAATAAATCATCACATTGCGGCAAAAGATGATTTCAAAGGGCTTTGTAAAGCGGAAGGGATCCATCAGGTTAAAAATGCGAAAGGTGATGGTATTTTTGATGCTATCCTTTACCTGGTAGTCATCACCATCCAGCTTGGTAAAGTATTTGCTGAGCCAGGCCTGGGGCACGTCCTTCAGCCCCTCTTTGGCGTACACCGCCCGCTGGGCCTGGTTTAGTACATCCTGAGAGAGGTCTGAGGCCAGGATGACAAACCGGCTGTTGCCACCCTTCGCCGCAAAATAATCGGCCAAGGTCATGGCCAAGGTATAGGGCTCCTCACCCGAGGAACAGCCCGCACTCCACACGCGCAGTTGCCGCCCTTTAAACTTCTGCTCAAATTCAGGTAAAACGGTGTTCGTCAAATAATCAAAATGTTCTTTTTCCCGCAAAAAGTAGGTCAGGTTCGTGGTCAGTTTGTTCAGCATCTGCTGTACTTCTACGCCGCTTTTATCGTTTTTCACCCGATCAATATACTGGGAAAAGGAGGCGCAACCTTTTTGCGCCAAAGTTCCGGTAAGCCGCCCCTGAATCAGCATCCGCTTTTTGGTTAAATCAATGCCATAATTGGCCAGTACATAATCCCTCAGCTCAAAAAATTCTTTATCCGTGATGGCAATCATGTCGCAGGCATCCTTTGTAGCGCCGTATTTTATTACAGTTTATCAAACGATGTTGAAAATATGGAAAGGGGCATCGCCCCTTTAAGCCATATTTAAAATATTGTCGTCCTCTAAAATGGTTTCACAGTTCAGGTTCATAATCAGGCTATCGCCTGTGCGCGACACCGAAGTCATGTAACGGTTGGTGTTTACGGTGGAAAATTCCGGCAGGGAGGAAACGCCCACATTTTCGCTGCGCACCACGTTTGAAACCCTGTCCACCACCAGCCCAACAGTCATATCATTTAACACCGTGATAATAACATTTGTAAATTCATCGTATTCTTTTTCTTCCTGCCCAAATTTCAGCCGCACATCCACCAGGGGCACAATGCCGCCACGCAGGTTGATTACCCCCTTCACATAGGGAGGGGTGCCCGGCACCTTGGCTATAGGCTGCACGCTGATAATTTCCACCACATTGGTAAGCGGCAGGCCATAGATGGTATCGCCTATATAAAAGGTAAGGGAGGTTGTGCGCAGTTCTTCCTCCGTTGCGTCCACAGGTAGTTCAATTTTCGGTACACCGGTTTCACTCATAACGGCGTCTCCTTTTCTTGTATGTGGGGTGCCCTTAAGCAAACGATAAAGAACGGCTGTTGCTGCCCTCGCCACGGTAGGCCCCCAGCAGGCAGTTGATATCCAGTATCAGGCTGATGGAGCCATCGCCCATGATGGTACAGCCGGAGAAGCCCAAATCTTTAACATTATAACGGTTAAAAAAGCTTGGGAAGCTTTTTACAACCACCTGTTGCTCGCCAATGAGACGATCGGTGAAGATGCAGGCGCGGCTCTCGCCGCTCTCTACAATAATCATGATGCCCTCGGTTAAATCTGTAATGGCATCGTCTATATCATAGATGCGGTGCAGGCGTATAATGGGGTAACACTCCCCGCGCACCATCACCATCTCGGTGCCGTCGGTGTCATACAAAAGTTCGGTTTCGGGGCTCAATTTGTAAATTTGGCTGATAGAGGTGATGGGGATGGTGAAGGTATCGCCCGCAACGCCAATTTCCATGCCGTCTACAATGGCCAGGGTAAGGGGTATTTTGATGATAAAGGTGGTGCCCTCGCCCAGTTGAGATTCCACCGTTACGGTGCCGCCTACTTTTTCAATATTTTTGCGCACAACATCCATGCCAACGCCGCGGCCCGAATATTCGGTAACCACCTCGTTTGTGGAAAAGCCCGGCATCATAATCAAACCAAAGGCCTCTTTGTCGCTATATTCGCCGCGCGGTTTTGTCAGTATCCCGTTCTTTTCCGCCTTGTTCAGCAGCACTTCGCGGTTCAGGCCCTGGCCGTCATCCTCCACCTTGATGATGATATCACTGCCCACATTTTGGGCCGAGAGGGTAATTTTGCCCTGCTCAGTTTTACCGGCAGCGGCGCGCTCCTCTGGGGGTTCAATCCCATGGTCCATCGAGTTGCGAATCATGTGCATCAGCGGGTCGGCCAGCACATCGGTGATGCTCTTATCCACCTCGGTCTCGCCGCCAATGGTGACCAGTTCGGTATCTTTGCCAAGATTCTTATTCATATCCCGTACGATACGCTGCATTTTTTGGAAGGTGCCGGTGAGTGGCACCATGCGGATGCCCATGACAATATCCTGCAATTGGTCTGTAAGTTTGCGCAGCTGGCGGGCGCTTTTATTGAAGTTATCCAGCGCAAGGTCTTTTAGGTCGGGGTTTGAGGCCACCATGCTTTCGGCAATGACAATTTCGCCCATGATATTGACAAGGCTATCAATTTTGGCCTGGTTTACCGAGATCAGGCTCTGCTTGCCCGGGGCCCCGCCTGCCGCCGCGGGCGCCGCCGCAGCTGCGGCTTTTGGCTGGGCTTCTTTCACTGCCGGGGCGGGGGCGGCGGCTTCGGCAGGGGCTACTTCGGCCGCCGAAGCTATGGGCGCTTCCTCTTTCGCCTCGGGCAGCACCTCTTCATACGAGGCGATGTTGGTACTCTCCTCGATAATGTTGAATACGCCCGCCATATCGCCACTGAAGCGGAAGGTGATCATAAACCCGTGGTCTACAATCTCTTTAATGGCCGCACTGTTCGTCTCGGGGCTGCCGGGTATGGTTTTCAGTATTTCCACATACTCCTGCAGCTGGTTCATCAGCATAAAGGCGCGCACATTTTCCATCTGGCAACCGTCCTCAAAAAACACCCGTACGGTGTGCACATCGGGGTCGTCAGATTCCGGGGCGGCCATGGCCGGCGCTTCGGCCTGGGCCTGCTGCACGGCAGGGGCCGCCGCCTCGTCGCGGCTGGCCTCCCCTTTTAATATGGCAATCTCCCGCTCTATAACACCCGTTAGGTCCCCGGTAACACCTGGCTGGTAGCCCTCGGGGTCCTCCTGGATATTCCCAAGCTCTGAGCGCAGATAGTCTGTTGCCTGGAAAAGGATATCAAACACAACGTTCATGCCTTTGGTATCCACACGGTCAGGGTTTTCGCGGATGATAAAGAACATATCCTCCACGCGGTGTGTCATCTCCGACATATCTGAAAGGCCCATCATTGCAGCCGAACCCTTAACCGTGTGCATGGCGCGGAAAATCTCATTGATTTGATCATCCGTAAGGGTTTTGGCCTTTTCGGCCACCAGCAGAATTTCATCCAGCTGGTCCAGCAATGTGGTTGTTTCAAAAATGAAGGTGTCCAGCATGGGCATCATGGTCTCATCAATCACACTCATCACTTCACCTGCTTTATCATTAATGGTGTCGCCAGCCGCAACGTTTTCCTCTGGCTATGCGTTTTCTGTGCCGGAATTTCTATGCCAAAAAATGTTTGCATTAGTATCTTTAATTATACAGGTTTTTTGCACTGATGCAAGATATGCCTGCCCTGCATTCGAGAAAAAATTGAAAAACTGCCTTTTTTCGGTGCGCAACAACCCCAAATTTGGCTTTCTCCCTGTTCATGCGGGCGGTAAAATGGTAAAATAGAGTAAAAGTTTGAAAAAGTATTTTATTTTTTTTTACTCTTTTGCTTTTTGTATGCCCCAGACCTGCCGATATAGTAAAAGTAGGCCCCCAAGAGGCGCCTTCCAAAGCCTTATAGTATAAGGAGCACCCCTATGGCCGAAATTTTAAAAATTAGCACCCCCCTGGTTGAGAAAAGCCCCCTGCCGGGGGCTGCTGTGCGCCCGCAAGAGGCCGGCACCCCGTTTAACTTAAGCGATGTGTCGCGGGTGATTCAAACAACCGACCCCACCGAGATTCTGCAGCAGAATACCGGCTATGTGCCGCGTGAGGCAACCCCCCAAATTTTGGCCGACCTGCTGAAGGACCCCGCCGTAACCGTTAGCATGATGCGCAATATCTACCTTTTACAGGAGGTAATTGCGCTGTTGCCCGGCACAAACAACGCCCTTACCAGTGAGATAGAACAGATGTTTGAGGCGCTGATGGTGAGCCCGGAGAACATACCCGCGGAACTTGCCCGCCAGGAGGAAAACACCACCCTGTTTAAAGGCGAACTGTTTGACCAGTTGCGCAGCCTGCTTGCAGAAAACAAACAAAACCCCGAACTTGCCACCTCGATTGGTGTTCTGTTAAAAAGCCTGAACGCGACCATCTCGGGGCGGGACACCCTGGATTCGGTGGCGAACAACCTGCAGTATCTTTTGAACTCCCTAACCGGCGGGGGGCTAAGTAAAACAGATTTTGGCAAGATAGACTTCCCCGCCATGATGCAGC
This sequence comes from uncultured Oscillospiraceae bacterium, assembly GCA_964550985.1. Classification (GTDB taxonomy): domain Bacteria; phylum Bacillota; class Clostridia; order Oscillospirales; family Ruminococcaceae; genus JAAYCI01. Next base: position 49,898 of record CAZKBM010000012.1, on the reverse strand, counting down.
AGGGGCTGGACCCCGGCCAGCTTGACAGCCTGCTCTCTCAAAGCCGCCTTACCGATAAGCTGGATATTTTGATTAACCTGCTGCGCACCCCGCAGGCCCCCCAAAATTTTTCCACCCTTAAAGACGCGGTGCTAAAGGTGCTGCCCGAGGTGGAGAACAGCGTTTTATTCTCGCCCCAGATGGAAAAAACCCTGCCCTTAACTGTGTACAACCTCTCACGCTATAACGATAACCAGGATTTTTTGCCCGATGCTTTGCGGCTTTTGTTATCGAACATGAGCGGGGATGTGCCCCGGCAGGAACTGCTGGATAAGCTGGAGGGCTTTTTGGCCCAATACCACAGCCCCGAAGGCGCCCGCCAGGCGCGTAGCGCCGAGGAGGAAAGCCAGGTGATAGACTCGCTAACCAAACTGATTGGCAAACAGGCCGAGAGCGAGGAAATACGCCTGGTGAGCGGCGAACGGCTGCAAAACATTGTGCACAGCATGCTTTCCAGCCCCAGCAACTTCACCCCGCTTTTGCATTTTATTTTACCTGTGGAGTACATGGATTTAAAGGCCTTTGCCGAAATATGGATTGACCCGAACGCCGATGAGTTATACGACCCCAAGAGGCCCGGCACCGATAACTCACACATGTTGATGGTTTTTGACATAGAGGGCCTTGGCCGTTTTGAGGTAGAACTGTATGTGCAGGGCCAGCGCATTGCCATGAACCTGCTTTGCCCACCCCCCTATTACGACGCTTTTGCCGCCATTGGCCCGGCCATTCGGCAGGCGGTCTCTGCCACGGGCTACAAATTTGAGGCAATCAACATCGACAGGCTGGACCGCACCCACAGCCTGATGGATGTATTTACCGATTTGCCGCACAAAAGGATGGGTATCGATGTCAAAGTCTGACAGTAGCACAAACCGCAAAGGCCAGGGGAAAAGCAAGGCTGTGGCCCTGCGTTACCGGCTGGAAGAAAACATGGCCCCGGTGGTGATTGCCTCGGGTTATGGCACCATTGCCGATAAAATTATTGGCATTGGGGAGGAAAAAGGCATACCCATTTACAAAGATGACTCGGCCGCCTCGATGCTGTGTATGCTGGAGGTAGGCCGCAGCATCCCCGCCGACCTGTACGAAGTAATTGCCGCCATATACATGCAAATACTGGTGGCCGCCAAAAATGTAAAACAGGGCCCAGAGGGGGGCGACGGCCCCAGTGAGGTGGCCCAGCAACTGCGCGCCCAGCTAAAAAACCAAGATAGAACGCCTGATTGACGATTTTATGTCTATTGCCCCACTTTTCGCACGGGGTATTGTGCAAAATAGCCAGTTTTGTTATAATATTGCAGATTTAGCGCTGGGTCAGAAAGGGGCTGTAAGTACACTTGGTAAAAAACTTTATGGAAGAACAGGTGGCCAAAGTATTGGAGGCCGAACTTACGGACCACCCGGAAAAATACTACAGGCTGTGCAAATGCCCCGCCTGTATTGCCGCTGTGCAGGCGGCGGCCCTGAACCATTTGAAACCGTTTTACGTAACCGGCATGGCAGGCGAGGTTTTTGGGGAATATCGCAATAAGGAACTGCAGAACTATTCCGATGTTTTGGTGGCGGTTGCCAAGGGGATGGAAGAAACCCTTGTGGCAGACCCCAATGGCCATATGACAACCTAGTAGTTCACCAAGCCTAAACTGAGGCTTGGTGAACTACTAGCCGCATCGCTTAGCATTATATCCATTTGTAATATAAAGTATATAAACCCAAAGTATGCCGGGGTAAACCAATGATAAAGGAAGGGCCACTATGCTACCTTTGCCCCAAGAGTACATCGGTTCCACCTGTGAGTTAAAAAGCTTGGATAACCGCCTGATTGCCCTTGGGCGGATTATTAAAATTGACTATGAAGCCCTTGAAATTGCGGCTTTTGAAGACGAATACATGCAGCTTATTCAGTACCGGCTGCCCGTAAAAATTACGGTACATAACCTTTTGGGAGACCGCATCCTGGTGGGTATTACCTACCTTTCTACCGACCGTTTTACCCGCCTGGAAGAGGTAAAGCCCCTGCAGGATTTTGAGCGGCGGGGGGCTTTTCGCGTAAACTCTGGCGTTACAGGCATTTTAAGCCCGCTGATGACCGAAAGCCAAAGACAGGCTTTTGAAAACAAACTGGAAACCCTGCCCCCTGAAGAAGCGGCGGCCCTGCAGGAGGCCACCTTTTTGCAGGTGGGGGTGGTGGATATCAGCTTGACGGGCGTGCGGCTGAAAAGCCCAAGACCCCTGCACGAGGGCGAACGCTACCACCTGGAATTTAAACCCGTGAAGAACAACATGGTTTTTCAGGTGTGGGTGCAGCGCATCATCCGCCTGCCCGATGACACCCAGCAATATGGCTGCAGCTTTATAGATATCTCCCAAAAGCAAAGCGATGTCCTCTGCCGGGATTTGTTTACCTTGCAGCGGCAGGAAAAAAACAGGCGGAATAACGCTGTGCATCTGCTATGAAAAACGTGGCACCGCAAACAGCGGGAGGAGGGGCGCGCCCCGTGGAAGACCAGAGTAGAAATTTGATTTTTGCCCTAGATATTGGCACCCGGAGCATCATTGGTATTGTGGGGCACTACCGTGACGAACGGTTCTGTGTGGAGGCTTTTGAACAGATACAGCACCCCAAGCGCGCCATGATAGACGGACAGATTGAGGATATTGGCCAGGTGGCGCGGGTTGCGGGCGAGGTAAAGCGGCGCCTGGAGGAAAAACTGCAAACCCGTTTGCGGCGGGTGGCCGTGGCCGCCGCGGGCCGGGCGCTAAAAACCTGCAACGCCACCCAAGCGGCAGAGCTTTCGGCTACGCCCATTACTGCCCAGCAGGTGTTTGAACTGGAGAACAGCGCCGTAAACAGCGCCCGCCGCCAGCTGGATGTGGGCGAAGAGGGCACGCAGTACTACTGCGTGGGGCATTCGGTGGTGCGTTATACCATTGATGGCTACCCCTTTACCACCCTGCTGAACCATAGCGGCAAACAGGCTTCGGCAGAGATTATTGCCACCTTTTTGCCCACCGAGGTGGTAACCAGCCTGCGCCGCTGTATGGATTTGATTGAATTGGATATTGATGTGCTTACCCTGGAACCTATTGCGGCCATGCGCGCCGTGCTGCCGGCAGACGTGCGCCTTTTAAACCTGGCCATGGTAGATATTGGCGCGGGAACAGCTGATATTGCCCTTACGCGCGACGGCACGGCCACCGGTTATACCATGGCCACCATGGCGGGAGATGAAATTACCGAGGCCATCATACGCAAATGCCTGGTGGATTTTGAGACGGCCGAGCGCATTAAGCTTGCGCTGGAAGGCGGCGAAGAAGTTCAGTACATCGACATCTTGGGCCACGAGCAGCGGATGCCTACAAAAGATATTTTAAACGCCATTGAGGTAAGTGTAGAGATGCTTGCCAAGGTGATTGCCGACCGCATTGAAGAGGCGAACGGCGGCCCGCCCATGGCGGTATTTTTGGTGGGGGGCGGCAGCCGCACCCCTGGGCTTTGCGCCAAGGTGGCCGAAAAACTGGCCTTGGAAAGCGATAAGGTTGCCCTGGCCGGCACAAATTTTTCGGCGCGGGTGCTGGAAGGCGCTGCCGAACTGGACAGCCCCGAATTTGCCACCCCGGTGGGTATAGCCCTTACGGCCGCCGACGAAGAGGCGAACGGCGGGGCCAGCGTGGAGATTAACGGGCGGCGTGTGCGGCTTTACAGCGGCGAGGCCTGTAGTGTGATGGATGCGCTGCTGGTGGCGGGCTACAGCTATTCCGATCTCATGGGCCGCAACGGCCACTCGGTTACTTTTACACTGAACGGCGAGCGCAAGGTGGCCCGCGGCGGGCCCTACACCGTGGCTGAAATCAGCCTGGGGGGCAGGCCCGCCAGCCTCACCTCCCCGGTGGAAAACGGCGATGTGCTGGAAATCATTCCCGCTACATCGGGCAAAGACGCAGCCCCCCGCATAGCCGACTACGCCAGGGGCGCGGCACCGCTGGCCGTAACCCTGAACGGCAGCGGGGTAAAAGCCGGGCTTTTGGCCTTTTTAAACGGCCAACCCGTAGGGCCGGATACCCCGATTGGCGAAATGGATGATGTGGAGATAAGCACCCTTACAACGGTGGGTGAATTGTGCCGCAGCTATGGCGTTACCGCCATGGGAGACGGCCTTACCCGGAACCGCCTGCCCGCGCAGCCGGACGACCTGCTGCAAAATGGAGACGCCATCTCCACCCTGGGCCTGGCCCCCGCGAATGAGGCCCCGGCTGTGGCGGAAAAAACGGCCCCGCCCTCCCCTGCCGCAAAGCCCCAAGTGCAGCAGTCAAAACCGCACATCCCCGCTGAGGAGGCCGCCGGGGAGCAAACACTGCCGCCCGCGCCACCCCTGGAAGAGGCCCCCTTGCCCCTGGAGCCTGCAGCGCCCGCCCCCGCAGCGATTTTTGAAGCGCAAATGCCGCGCACGGAAGCGACAACGCCCAAAGCCCCCGCCCAAGAGTGGGAAGGCTTGGCTGCCGGCAGTACCGAGGATGCCTTAGCACCCAAAACAGAATACAGCCCGCAAAAAGAGGCCCCACTGCCTGCCGAAACACCGGCCGAGGCCGAGGAGGCATTGGTGGAGGCCATAGAAGAACAGGCAAAACCACCCGAAGCAAAGGGTGCAAAGGCGGAAGCCACAGAGGAAAAAACGGAACCGCCCGAGGCCCCAAAACCCTACGAGAGCCCTGAAAGTTCTGAGAACCCTGAGAGCCCCAAAAGCCCTGAATGCGACGCCTCAGAGGCAGATAGCGCAGCCCCGCAAGAGGCCGAAGCGCATTCATCGGCCCCGCTGCCCGATATCAGCCAGCCCGAGCCCCTGCCCAAGAGTAGCCTAAAGATTGAGCTGAATGGCCGCACCGTTATGCTGCCCCCCAAAGCGGGAGGAAGCAGCCACTTTTTACTGGATATGCTGCCTTTGGTGGACATTGACCCGGCAAACCCCAAGGGAAAGGTGCTGATACGCCGTAATGGGGCCGACGCCGCCTATCTGGATGAACTGATGTCTGGTGACCGGGTGGAAATACGCTGGGAGGACGAAAACTCTTAGGCCAAAAATGGCCTGAGATGAGCCATTGCCAAGGCCTGTACAAAAAGACAGGCTGGCAAAAAAAAATAACCAAGCGGGCAAAACGCCCTAGCCAGGGCGTTGCCAAAAAGGGGCGCTCCCCTTTTCCCTTACCTCTCTCTCATCGCCCACATCAAAATTTGGCAGGCCTTCCTCGTTTTGTTCAGTTTTTTTAACCCGAACTATGGTGTTTTTCTCGTTTTGATGGTATACTATATGATAGGTGAATAAACCTATCTGCCAAGGAGGTTTTTTCCGATGGGGAAACAATCTGAAATTCTGCTGGAATCCGGCACAAATGAACTGGAAATTATGGAGTTTACCATCTCTGGTAAACAGTTTGGCATCAACGTTGCCAAAGTACAAGAAATTATGAAGGTGCAGCCCGTTAACCCTATGCAAAAGGCTCACCCCGATATTGAAGGGGTTTTTAAGCCCCGTGATGAAGTGATTACCGTGGTAGATTTGGCCCGCCATTTGAGTTTGGGTGAGAGCCAAAACCCCGATTTTGACATTTTTATCATCACAAATTTCAGCCAGGAGACCTATGCCTTCCACGTACATGAGGTGGTGGGTATCAACCGTATTTCCTGGGAGAATTTGCAAAAGCCCGATGATATCATCTACGGCGGCGAAGAAGGCGTGGCCACGGCCATTGCCGAGTACGACGGACGGCTGATTACCATATTGGATTTTGAAAAAATCATCCGGGAAATCAGCCCCAAAACCGGCATCAACCTGGAAGCCATTGAAGTGCGCCCTGAAAACCAAATTCCCATTATTGTGGCCGAGGATTCCATGCTGCTTAGCCGCCTGGTGCTGGAGGGGCTGGACAAAGCCGGTTACAAAAATGTCACCTACGCCAAGCACGGCCTGGAGGCCTGGGAGTATCTGGAAGAGATTCGCAAATCTGGCCAGCCTATTGACGAGCATGTACGCCTCATCATCACAGATATTGAAATGCCCTATATGGACGGCCACCACCTTATTAAAAAAGTACGGGAAGACAGCGATTTCAAACACTTACCCATCGTTATTTTCTCTTCGCTCATCAACGATCAATCCATGATTAAGGGCGACCAGCTTGGCGCCACCGGCCAATTTTCCAAACCACAACTGGCTGAACTCATCCACTTTGTGGACGAGCAGCTATTGTATTAACCAGCCAAAGTTTATCAATTTTTTTGCAGCAACTACTAAGCTTTATGCCCTAGCTTATTGGAGGAGTGTGTTCGATGAGCGCAAACATCGTAAGGCAGCCAATTATAGGCCCCGACGGAGAAGCCGTGGCCTATGAACTTTTGTATGAGGACAAGGGTGTTTCGCTGTACAACCAGCAAGATACCATGGCCGCCAACATGATAGAGGATTTTTTGTTGCAGATGGATTCCACCCGCCTGCTGGACGACAAAAAGGCCTTCATCACCTTTACCCCAAACCTGCTGGAGAAGGACATCCCCAAGATGTTTCGCCCCGACAGCCTTGTCATTCAAATAGAGGATAGCATTTTGGTGCATCCCGTGGCCCAAAAACTGATTGAGGGCTACCAGCGGCAGGGGTTCCAAATTGCCATTAAGGGTTTTGAGTTTTCCAGCCGTTATTTTGCCATTTTGGATATTGTGGACATCATCAAAATCAATATGTCCAAACCCAACCCCTCCCTCTCCAGCATTTTGGATATCAGCAACAGCTTCCAAAAAACCGTCATCGGATATCACGTCTCCACACCCGAAATTTTTGAGACGACCAAGGCGTTCGGCATACGCTACATGCAGGGGGCCGCGGTGGCCGAAAGCATGTACACGGCCGTGCCCCAGATGGAACACCTCCAGTCAAACTTCTTCCAGCTCATCATTGCCATTACCAAGGAAGAGCCCGACCTTGACGAGATTGCCACCATCATCTCGCGCGACGTCACCCTCACCTTCAGCCTTTTGCGGCTGGTCAATTCGGCCTATTTTGCCCTGCGCAACCCCGCCAGAAGCGTTAAGCAGGCTTTGGTTGTGCTGGGTGTGGGGCAGCTAAAACAGTGGGTTTACCTGCTTAGCTTCAAAAACAGCGATGGCAAAATTCCCACAGAACTCATCAAAACCAGCTTTTTGCGCGGGCAGTTCTGCCAGGAGTTGGCGGCTTATCTGCCCAGCCTGCCCATCAGCAAAAGCGAGGCCTACCTCATGGGCATGTTCTCCACACTGGGCCTGCTTATGGGCGTACCTTTGGAGGACGCCTTGGATCCCCTGCCTGTTTCAGACGATTTGAAGGTGGCGCTTTTGCAGGGCGAAGGGGTGTGCGGCGCGCTGTATAACCTTGTGTTAAAGTACGATAACGCAGATTTTAAAGGCATGGCTCCCTATGTAGAAGAGTTGGGCCTTGAGCAGAACGTGGTGAGCCAGAAATACCTGGAGGCCGCCGAATATGTAAACCAAATTTGGAACGATTTGATGAGCCCCTACTCTGCCTCGGCCAGCTAATCAACCTTTTGCTATTTTTTGCCTCCCGGCCATTTCCGGGGGGCTTTTTCGTGTTGTATTCACGCGTATTTTCCAGTATACTAAAGGCTGTTGACATAAGTACAGCGCAGCATCTTATGGCAGCCCGCTCTAAAAGGCGTATTACATAAAAAGATAGATTGGGGCCCCAGGGGCCTATAAAGGAGATTGCCATGGCCTACATCCGCGCCGAAATTCAGCTTTGGGAAATTGCCCGCACCATACCCGTTCATCTCTACTTCCCCACCGACCTGCCCGCGGTGGTGGGCAACGAAGTAAAGGGCGTTATCACCCTGCTGCACGGCCTTGGCAACACCGGCTGCGACTGGATGATGATGTCGGCCGCCACCCGCTATGCCGCCGATAACGGCTATATTTTGGTAGCGCCCGACGCGGGCAACTCCTTTTATGCCGATATGGCCTACGGCACGCCTTATTACACGGCTTTTACCGAAATTCTGCCCAAAAAATTACGCGATATCTTCCACATTCCCTGCGAGCGTGAAAAAAACTACCTGGCGGGGCTTTCTATGGGGGGGTATGGCGCCATGATGATTGGCCTGCGCAACCCCGGCCGCTATGCCGCCGTGGGCAGTTTTTCGGGCACGGTGGATTTGGGCTACTCCCTGCAAAACCACCACGACCCCGCCATGCTTCCCCTGATGCAAAGCGTTTTGGGCAGCAGCTTAGAACTGCCCGCAGAATATGACCTGTTCCGCTTGCTAAACCAGGTGGCCGCCTTGCCCGCCGCCCAGCAACCCCGCCTATTTTGTAGCTGTGGTGAACAGGATGCGGGCTATGAAATTTATAAACAGAACCTGCAATTTGCACAGCGCGCCCAAAGCCTGCCGCTGGATTTTACCTTCCGCGTTTGGAAGGGCGTGCATGAGTGGAATTTTTGGGACCGTAGCCTGGCCGAATTTATCGGTTTTATCCAAAATAGCGATTATGCCGAGCGCAAACGTGCCGACTGGAATGAGCCCTTTCTCCCGTAAAATGTGTGAACACCCCCGCGTAAGGAGTAAACCGCCATGCAAACCAGCCCCCTTGCCGACCGCCTGCGCCCCAAAACCTTGGATGAGGTGGTGGGCCAGCGGCATCTTTTGGATGCGGACAAAGTATTTCGCCGCGCTTTGGAGGGCGGCAGCCTGCCCAATATGGTTTTTTATGGTCCCTCGGGGGTTGGCAAAACCACGGTTGCCCGCATTATTGCCCAAAACAGCGGTATGCAGCTTCATAAACTCAACGGCACTTCGGCGGGTACGGGCGATATCCGCGAGGTGGTGGGCAGTGTGGGCAGCTTTGGCAGCCAAAACGGCCTGCTGCTGTATTTAGACGAAATTCAGTACCTGAATAAAAAGCAGCAACAAAGTTTGCTTGAGTTTATTGAGGACGGCTCCATCACCCTCATCGCCTCCACCACCGAAAACCCCTATTTTTACATCTACAGCGCCCTGCTTTCGCGCTGTACAGTATTTGAATTTAAAGCGCTGGAAACCGCCGATATTGAATTGGGGCTGCAAAACGCGGCCGCCAAAATTGCCAAGGGCGAAGGGCAGAAAATTCACTTTGAAGAGGGCGCTTTGCACCGCCTGGCCCAGGGCAGTGGCGGGGATATGCGCAAGGCGCTGAACGGCCTGGAGTTTGCGGCCAGCGCCGCCAAAAGCCGCAAGGGGCAAAAAACCATAAGCCTTGCCGATGCCGAACAGGTGGCCCAGCGCAGCAGCCTGAGATATGACCGCGCGGGTGACGAACACTATGACCTGCTATCGGCCTATCAAAAATCCATGCGCGGCAGTGACGCCGACGCCGCGCTGCACTACCTGGCCCGCCTTTTGGAAGCGGGCGACCTACCCAGCGCCTGCCGCCGCCTGGCCGTTTGCGCCGCCGAGGATGTAGGCCTTGCCTATCCCCAAATATTGCCCATTGTAAAAGCCGCCATCGATATCGCTTTGCAGGTGGGCCTGCCTGAGGCGGGCATACCCCTGGCGGACGCCGTGATTTTGGTTTGCCAGGCGCCCAAATCCAACACCGGGGCCGAGGCCATTGGCGCTGCGCGGGCCGATGTACAGCGGGGAAAAACCGGCCCTGTGCCCCGCAACCTGCAAAACAAACATTTTGATGGGGAGGACGCCGAGGTAAAGGGGCAGTTCTACCAGTACCCCCACGCTTTTAAAAACCGCTGGGTAGCCCAGCAGTATATGCCAGACGCCCTTTTGGGCAGCCGCTATTACCGGTATGGAGACAACAAAACCGAACAGGCCTACAGGGAATATTGGGAAAAGGTAAAGGGCCAAAAGCTGGATTAAACCCTGCCGCTATGCTGGCCTCCCAAAGGCAGGCCGCCACCTGACACAAGCTAAAACAGGGCGATAAAGAGGGGGAAAGCAATGGAAAAAACCGTACAGAATAAGGCCAAGCCTTTGGCCGGGCGGGTGAGCGCCCGCACAAAATACAGCTATGGCCTGGGCTGCATTGGCCGCGACGCCAACTACACCCTGGTTTCCAACTTCATCATGGTTTACCTCACCCTGGGGGTGGGGCTTAGCAACTGGCAGCTTGGGGTGGTGGGCGTCATCGTGGTAATTGCCCGCGTATGGGACGCCATCAACGACCCCATTATGGGCACGATTATCGACAACACCCACACCCGCTTTGGCAAGTTTAAACCCTATATCATCACCGGCGCGGTACTCAACGCCTTTTTCACCATCCTGCTGTTCACCAATTTCACCGGCGCGGGCGAGGGGCTGTTTGTGGCCATCTTCTCCATCACCTACATCCTGTGGGGCATGACCTACACCATGAACGACATCAGCTACTGGAGCCTGCTGCCCAACCTTACCGTAAACCCCGACCAACGCGAAAAGGTGACAGGCCTTGCCCGCATTGGGGCCAACATTGGGCTGTTTGCCGTAACCGCCGCCGTACCGGCCCTTACCGGCGGGCAGATGACCACCATGTACCCCCTGATTGCAAAAGCCGTGGCCGCGCTGTTTGTGGCCTGCCAGCTGCTGGTTATCTTTGGCGTGCAGGAGAGCAAAACCGCCATTACCCACAGCGAAAACCACACAAGCCTAAAGGATATGTGGCGCATCATTACCAAAAACGACCAACTGCTGGTGGTGGTGCTGGCCATTTTACTGTTTAACATAGGTTATTTTACCACGGCGGGTTTTGGCCAGTTCTTTTTTTACTTCGATTACGGCGTGTATGGCGGCATGGAGTTTACCTGGTTTGCCATTGCCATTGCCGTTGCACAAATTGCCACCTTGGCGCTGGCGCCTCTCTTTTCCAAAAAGCTTAGCCGCCGCCAGATGTTTACCCTGGGCACCATTGGGGTGGCCGCGGGGTATGTTGCCATGATGACCACCCGTTACCTATTGCCCATGAACATGGCTGTACTTTGCGTGATTGGCTTTGTGCTTTTTGCCGGGCAGGCGCTCATTCAACTGCTGAACTATGTGATGCTGGCCGACACCATTGAGTACGGCCAGTGGAAGCTTGGCACCCGCAACGAGAGCATTGTATACAGCCTGAACCCCTTTATCACAAAGCTTGCCTCGGCCTTTCAGGTGGGCATCTTTTCCTTAACCATGATTCTCTCGGGCCTAAACCCCTATGCTGAAAAAATAAGCCAGCTGGACAGCAACACCGCCCTTTCGCGCAGCGAGGTACTGCGCCTGGGGGGCGAGGTGGTGGCAGGTATTCCCCCTGGCGCTACGCTTGTAATGCGCGTATTTATGCTGGGCCTGCCGCTGCTTCTCATTCTGGCCTGCTATTTCATCTACCGCAGCCGCTATAAACTGGATGAAGCCACCTACGCCAAAATTTTACGCGAACTGGAGGAGCGGGCCGCGCAAACCACCCAAACCAAGGAGGCAGACAATGGATGACAAAACGCTTTGGCAACTGATAGGCCGTTTAAGCCTGGACGAAAAGGCCGCACTTTGCAGCGGGGCCGATTACTGGACCACAAAACCCCTGCCCAAAAAGGGGATACCCAGCCTGCGCATGGCCGACGGCCCCAACGGCCTGCGCTATGAGGACCCCGCCAAAGCCGAGGAAAACGGCGGCAACAGCCGCAAAGCCACCTGCTTCCCGCCTGAATGCTCTCTGGCCTGCTCTTTTTCTCCGCAGCTTGCCGCGCGTGTGGGGGCCGCTATAGCAGAAGAGGCGCTGGAAAACCGTGTGGGCCTGGTTTTGGGGCCGGGGGTAAACATCAAGCGCAGCCCCCTTTGCGGCCGCAATTTCGAATATTACTCCGAGGATCCCCTGCTCTCGGGCGAGATGGCCGCCGGGTTTATTACCGGCCTGCAGGAAAAAGGCGTTGGGGCCAGCCTGAAACATTTTGCCGTGAATAACCAGGAGAGCGAGCGGATGAGCATAAACGCCGCTGTAGATGAACGCGCCCTGTTTGAAATTTACCTAAAAGCCTTTGAAATTGCCGTAAAAAAGGCCAAACCCGCCACGGTGATGTGCAGTTATAACCGCCTTTTGGGCACCTATGCCAGCGAAAACCGCCGCCTGCTAACCGATATTTTACGCCTGCGTTTTGGTTTTACCGGCGCTGTCATCAGCGACTGGGGGGCCGTTTACCGGCGCAGCGCGGGTGTGGCCGCAGGGCTGGATTTGGAGATGCCCGCCTCAGGCGGCTATAACGACGCCGCCGTGGCCGCCGCCGTGCGCCGGGGCGAACTGAGCGAGGACGCCTTGGACGCCGCCTGCCTAAATATTTTACAGCTGGTGTTTGCCTACGAAAAAGAGAGCGCCCCCGCCTTTAGCAGCCACTACGGCCAGCACCATGAACTGGCCGCCGAAGTGCTGTGTAAAAGCGCCGTGCTGCTAAAAAACGAGGGCCTGTTGCCCCTGCCCGAGGGGGAAGAGATTGCCGTGATTGGCGAAATGGCCCAGCAGCCACGTTACCAGGGGGGCGGCTCCGCCAACATCAACCCCCAAAACCTGGTAAGCTTTACCAAAGCGCTGGACCGCGCCTGCCTGCCCTACCTGTACACGCCGGGCTACCGTGGCAACGAGACGAATGACGCCCTGCTGCTAAACGCCGTGGCCGCCGCCAAAAAGGCCAAAAATGTTGTTCTCTTTTTGGGCCTGCCCGATTTATTTGAGTGCGAGGGTTACGACCGCCAGCACCTGCGCCTGCCCGATTGCCAACTGCGCCTGCTGGACGCGGTGGCCGCCGCAAACCCCAAGGTTACGGTGGTGTTAAGCTGCGGCTCACCCGTGGAGATGCCCTGGCTGGACAAGGTAAAAAGCATCTTATGCCTGTACCTGGGCGGCGAGGCCGTGGGCGAGGCCACCTTGCATCTTTTGTTTGGGCGGGCAAACCCCTCCGGCAAGCTGGCCGAAAGCTGGCCCTTGGCCCTAAGCGACACCCCCTGCTACCACCACTACCCCATGGGCCCCGAAGAAGTAAGCTACAACGAGAGCCTGTATGTGGGCTACCGTTACTACAACACGGCCAAAATACCCGTGCTTTTCCCCTTTGGCCATGGGCTTAGCTACACGCAGTTTCAGTACGGCGCACTCAGCCTTTCGGCCCAAAAACTGGCCGCGGGCGAAAGCCTTACTTTGCGTTTTACGCTTAAAAACACCGGCGATATGGCTGGGGAAGAAATCTGCCAGGTGTATGCCGCCGCCAAAGAGAGCCACCTCTTCCGCCCGGCGCAGGAGCTGGTTGGCTTTACCCGCGTTTTGCTAGCCCCAGGCGAAGAAAGAACCGTAGAAATCCCCCTGCCTTACGAGACCTTTTCCATCCATGACCCAGCCAGTGGCAGCAGCGTGGTGGAGGAGGGCCTTTATGAACTTGCGGTGGGGGCCTCAAGCCTGCAGTTGCCCCAGCGGGCCGAGCTGCACCTTGTGGGCGTAGAGCTGAGCCCTGCGGCCCCCTGGGCCGCCACCGGGCCCTATGGCACTATCCAGGATAACCGCTTTCCAGACGAAAATTTTGCGCAGCTATATGGCAAAAGCCTTTCTAAAAACCTACCCCCCCGCCCCGGCCAGTACACCCCTATTACCACACTTGGCCAGCTTAAGGGCAATTTTTGGGGCCGCAAGCTGTTGTCCCTAGCCACGGCAGTGGCAAAGCACACCACCCATTTTGGCACAACGCCCGAGGTAAACCGCCTGGCCGCAACAAAAATGGCCGAAGATTTGCCCCTAAAAAACCTGCCGCTGATGACCGAGGGGCGGGTGAGCCCTGATGTGACGGCCGCGCTGTTAAGCCTTTGCAACGGCAAGGGCAGCCCCTTTGGGGTGCTGCACGCCTTGGGTAAAAAAATGCCCAAAAAGCAAAAATAGAGGTTTCCTTCGGGTTTGCACCTGCCGCAGGGCCCCACATTTTTTGCCGTTAACAAAACCGCCACACACCCAAAGGAGATATACCATGAGAACCAAAGCCGACACCGCCCAAATGGTGGCCCTGCTCAAAGAAAATTACCCTGTGGGAATTTGCTCTTTAGAATACGAAAACGCCTGGCAATTGCTGGTTGCCGTGCGCCTTTCGGCCCAGTGCACAGACGCGCGGGTAAATTTGGTAACGCCCGAACTTTTTAGCCGTTTTCCCAACTTGCAAGCTTTGGCCGAGGCCCCCATTACCGAAATTGAGGCCGTGATTAAAAGCTGTGGCTTTTACCACAGCAAGGCCAAAGACCTGAAAGGCGCAGCCATGGCCATTATAGAAAAACACGGCGGGCTGCTGCCAAAAACCATGGAAGAACTGCTGGCTCTGCCAGGCGTTGGGCGCAAAAGCGCCAATCTGATTTTGGGCGACGTATACAACGTGCCCGGCGTGGTGATAGCCGACACACACTGCATACGCATTGCAAACCGCCTAGGCTTTTTAAAAAGCAAAGACCCCTTAAAGGTGGAAAACACCCTGCGCAAGGTGTTACCACCCGAGGAATCGAACAATTTTTGCCATCGCTTGGTGCTGCATGGGCGGGCCGTTTGCACCGCCCGCACCGCCCACTGCGAGGCCTGTGTTCTGCGGCCGCTATGCCCCCAGGTGGGGGTATAGTACTATTTCAGAGCAAAAAGGCTTTTACGCCTTTGGCCCGGTAAGGCATACGCCTATAACGCGCTTTATGGCATCACTTACGGCTTTTGGAGCCTGTGGTGGGCCTGTGGAAATGCCGCGGCGATGCTGCCAAAACTGTGCCAAATGGGCAGGCACAGCCCCCTTCTTACATCCCGGCTGGTATACTATGTGGCAAACGGGAAAAGAAGGGGGTTTTTTTGTGCCTACCCAAAGCGCAAGAGTAACCGAACGAAGAATCAAAAAATATCTGGCCTTCTTGGCCGAGCAGGAGAAAAGCCCGGCTACACTGGGGCAGTATGCCCACAGCCTGCGGCGGCTTACTGGGTTTTTGCAGGGCGGCCCCCTAACCAAGGCGGCAACAATAGCGTGGAAAGAAAGCCTAACCCGGCAGTACGCCCCGGCCAGCGTAAACGCCATGCTGGCCGCCGCCAACGGGCTGTTTGCCTTTTATGGCTGGGCGCACTGCCGGGTGCGGCCCCTTAAAATACAAAAAGATTTGTTTTGCCGCACCGAAAACGAGTTGAGCGAAGGGGAATTTGCCCGCCTGGTTTGTGCGGCGCGCCAGTGTGGCAACCAGCGGCTGGTACTGATGCTGCAAACCCTGTGCACCACGGGAATCCGTGTTTCGGAACTGCAGTTCATCACCGCCGAGGCTGTGCGGCAGGGACGGGCCGCCATTTGCTGTAAGGGCAAAAGGCGGGTGGTTTTTTTGCCCAAAAAGCTGCGGCGGGTGCTGCAAAAGTTTTTACACAAACAAAAAAGAACCGCCGGGGCGGTGTTTGTTACCAAAACTGGTAAACCGCTCGACCGTTCTAACATTTGGCGGGAGATGAAGCGCCTGTGTAAACTGGCAAACGTGGCGCCGGGAAAGGTGTTCCCCCACAACCTACGGCACCTGTTTGCCCGCACCTTTTATTCCATGGAAAAGGATCTTTCGCGCCTGGCCGACATACTGGGCCACAGTAGCACCAACACCACCCGTATATACATGGTGGAAAGTGGGGCTGCCCACGCCCGCCAGGTGGAGCGAATGTCGGTTTTTGTCACATAATATCCATTATGTTGTGCGCCGCTGTAAACAAAATAATACGTTTCTATTAGCATTATACGTTAGTTGCAATAAAAATGTCAATATACAATAGATGATTTGCTGTGTGGCTTGCCTATGTGGCCGGTATGGCGCTGGCCCATGTGGCAACGGCCATAGGCGGCCTCACTCTTTGTTTGCTGTACCATAAACTCAAACCCAAAACCCCGGCTTTACAACATAATGGATATTATGTTGTAAAGCTTTTTTATTTGCGTATAAACGATGAAAATAACAGCAGCAACCTGGCAAGGCATACAAACCTTATTTTTTGCCTTATGGCCGCTTTACAAAAGCCGTAGGGCGGCCCGGCCAAAAAAATGGCGGGTGCCACTTCAAAACTAGCCTGCCTTGCCGCGCTGCTGTGTACGTATATATAGCGCAAAACAACCCCTGGCAAACATTACACACATTATACAGGAGGAAACAATGCACACACAAAGAAATTTTAAAACACGGCTTTTGTCATTTGTGCTTTCGGCGGCTTTGGCCTGTGTTATGCCCGCCACAGTGCTGGCCAGTGAAAACCCCGCCAGCACCCCAGAGGCAGCGGGCCTTGGGCAAAAGACCACCAGCAGCGCTTCTGTAGCTGCCCCGGCGCCAAGTGCCCCAAGCTCACCCGCGGCAGGCAGCCAAAGCGTGGCATCTGGCAGCCAAGCCGCGCCTAGCACCGGCAGCCCCAGCCTTGCGCCTGCGGGCGGCAGCAGCGTGGTGCCGGTAGATGGCCGCATGGCCCCCGCCGGTGCACGCATGGCGCCCGCGCCCGAAGCACCCGCCCCTGCACAAATCGATACAAATACGGACGGCGTAGAGGGCGGCTTGACACCGGAAGCGGAGCCCGTAGAAGTCACCTTCGATGACCTCACCGCCGACGGCGCTTCCGGCACCGCAACCACCACCAAACTGACCATCGAACTAAGCAGTGACATTGACCTGGTGGCTGACGATGTTACCCTGACCGGCGCGACCAAAGGTGCCCTCACAGATAACAATGACGGCACCTACGACATCGCCATTTCGGGCATCACCGTGGCGGACAGCGAAAATGTGACCGTAGCCCTTGCAAAAGACGGCTACACCATCACACCTGCTGAAAAAACCGTGGCCGTCTACAAAGAGGAAGTCACCTTCGACGACCTCACCGCCGACGGCGCTTCCGGCACCGCAACCACCACCAAACTGACCATCG